>VRUN01000040.1 GCA_019456075.1 Candidatus Methylomirabilota bacterium | reverse complement strand
GGGGGGGGACGGTTCCCTCCTCTCTTTCGTTGTTAGCCCCCCACTTTTCAATGCACAGTGGCATCGTTCCTTAAAGCGCAGGAATCAAAGGTGTGTGAGGACGATGAGAGTATCCAAAGTAAAGGAACTCGAGAAACAGCTCTTGCAGAAGCGGAAGGGACTCCTGAGCGGCGTTCGTGCGCGGAGTGCAACCCGATTAGAGACGGAAAGCGGGGCGTTAGACCTCGCGGACCAGGCGGCGAACGCGTACACCAAGGAGTTCCTCCTCTCCCTCGGAGACGCGGAAAGGCGGCTGTTGCGCCAGGTGGATGCCGCCCTAGATAAGATTCGTCTCCGCACGTACGGCAAGTGCGAGAAGTGCGGGGAAGAGATCGCAATCAGGCGCTTAGAAGCCCTCCCCTTTGCTGAGTACTGCATCCCGTGCCAGGAGGAGGAAGAGCGCCCGTAACCCGCTCCCTCCCGGATCATTTCCCCACCTCATTATTATTAACACGTACCTCAACACCGTCCCTCGGCGGGGGCAGCGGATGGAGCTCACCCGTTGGAAGCGCTGGGGCCTGGAACTCTATTTTGCCCTCCTCCGGTTCGTGCTCCCGGCGGAGTGCGCCATCTGTGAGGGCACGCTGGGAATCGGGTCCCGGTCGGCCGTCTGTGCACCGTGCTGGGGGGGGATCCGGGTTCTGCATCCCCCCTTCTGTCCTCGATGTGGACGACCCTTTTGGGGAAGAGCCCTGGCGCATCCCCCATCGCATCTTTGCCAGGGCTGTCGAACGCGGCCGCCCCAGTACCTTCTGGCCCGCTCGGCGGTCCTCTATGAGCGCGACGATCCCCTCCGGGAGTTCCTCCTCCTTTTTAAGCACGGTCGGAGGATCGGGCTGGGGGGACATCTGGGCCGACTCATGGCTGAGCGGACCGAATACCTCTTCGGCCATCCCACGATTGACGTGATCGTCCCCGTTCCCCTCCACCGGAGGCGAGAGCGCGACCGGGGATTCAATCAGGCCGATGTCTTGGCGAGCGCTGTTGCGAGACGGCTTCATCGGCCCGTCCTGCGAAAGGGCGTGCAGCGAATACGCCCAACCCCCCCGCAGGCCGGCAAGGTCCGGGACCGCGTGCGGAATGTTCGGGGAGCCTTCGCCGTCCGGAGTCCGGCAGAGATCGAGGGCCGGTCCCTCCTCCTCGTGGATGATATCTTAACGACCGGCGCCACCGTCAACGAGTGTGCAAAGGTGCTGATGAAAGCCGGGGCTCGCGCAGTCCTCGTCTACACGCTCGCGCGGGCGCTGTAAAGTTGACTTCCCACAGCATCGCGTCTATCATCGAATGAAGGTTTTTCGGCCTTCTGTCGCGATGTTCCGCCCTGGCGCGGGAAGAGGAAAGGAGGAGAATGGATGGCCATTCGGGTTGGAATCAACGGCTTCGGGCGGATCGGGCGGAACCTTTACCGGGCGGCCTTTGAGGACCCAGCCCTGGAATTCGTGGCGGTGAACGACATCACCGATGCCAAGACCCTCACCCACCTGTTGAAGTACGATTCAATCCTCGGAAGGATGAATGCACAGGTGGAAGCCAAAGACGACGGCATTTTCGTAAACGGAAAAGCGATCAAGGTCCTGGCAGTGAGGGACCCAGCCAGTTTGCCCTGGAAAGACCTGGGCGTGGAGTATGTCATCGAGTGCACGGGGCTCTTCACCGATCGCGACAGTGCAGCGAAGCATCTCCAGGCCGGGGCGAAAAAAGTGATCATCTCTGCCCCGGCAAAGGGCCCGGACATCACGATCGTGCTGGGGGTGAATGAGAAATCCTACGACCCCCAAAAGCACGACGTCATCTCAAATGCCTCGTGCACGACAAATTGCGTCGCACCGGTGGCCAAGGTGGTGCACGAGCACTTCCGCATCAAGCACGGATTCATGACGACCATCCATTCTTACACGAATGATCAACAGCTCCTCGACCTGCCCCACAAGGACCTCCGGCGGGCCCGGGCGGCGGCCCTCTCGCAGATCCCGACCACCACGGGGGCAGCCACGGCCGTGGGGTCGGTCTTACCCGAGCTTCAGGGGAAGCTCCATGGCATCGCCATCCGTGTCCCGACGGCCAATGTCTCGCTCGTGGATCTGGTGGCGGAAGTCGAACGGGTGACCTCGCAGGAGGAGGTGAACCAGGCGTTCAAGAAAGCGGCCAAGGGAGAACTGAAGGGAATCCTGGACTACACGGAGGAACCGTTGGTCTCGGCCGATTTCATCCATGACCCGCATTCCGCCATCGTGGATGGCCCGTTTACCGGAGTCGTCGACAGCACTCTGGTAAAGATCTTGGCCTGGTACGACAACGAGTGGGGCTACTCCTGCCGCTTGCGAGATCTGATCAAATACATGGCCTCCCGCTAGTGAAGTCGGGCAGTCCAACGTCCAAGGTCCAACGTCTAATGCCGGCGGGCGTATGTTCTGTGTTGAATCCTGACTTTGGACGTTGGACTTTGGACTTCGGACGGTGACATGAATAAGGTGTGCATCGACGAACTCGAGCTCAACAATAGGCGGGTCCTGATCCGCGTGGACTTTAATGTCCCCCTGGAAGAGGGCCGCGTTTCCGACGATACGCGGATCCACGAGGTTCTGCCCACCATCCGGTATGCCCGTGACCAGAAGGCGAAGGTGATCCTCTGTTCTCACCTCGGTCGACCCAAGGGCAAGCTATCCCCGGCGTTGAGCCTCAGACCTGTCGCAGAACATTTGTCGACGCTTCTCGAGGGACCGGTGGCCATGGCGGGAGATTGTGTCGGAGAAGGAGTACAGGCAGCCGTGGCAAGGGTGCGCCCGGGCGAAGTCCTCCTCTTGGAGAACCTGCGCTTTCATCCGGGGGAGGAGCAAAATGCAGAGGCGTTTGCTCAGGCGCTCGCGGGGCTCTGCGACGTGTACGTGAATGACGCCTTTGGTGCCGCGCACCGGGCGCATGCCTCGACTGCCGGCATCACCCGCTTTGTTCCCGTCGCGGCGTCCGGCTTCCTTCTCAAAATGGAGATCGACCACTTGGGAAAGCTCCTCGCCGCTCCGGAGCACCCCTTTGTTGCGATCCTGGGCGGCGCGAAGGTCTCGGACAAGATCGGGGTGGTGAAAAATCTCATCGGGAGGGTGGAATCGTTCCTTCTCGGAGGGGCGATGGCCTACACCTTCCTGAGGGCGGCGGGATATTCGATGGGAAAGTCCTTGGTGGAAGAGGACAAACTGGAAGTGGCCCGCGAGACGATGAAGGCGGCCCGCAAGGCGAAGGTCGCCTTTCTGCTGCCTCCTGACCATGTGGTCGCCGACCGGATCGAACCCAATGTTCCGATCCGCGTGGTGGAGGGTCCTGAGATTCCTGAGGGGTGGATGGCCCTGGACATTGGCCCCCAGACTCGGGAGGCCTTTGCCGTGGTGATCCGGGGGGCACGTACGATATTTTGGAACGGCCCCATGGGGGTCTTCGAAACCCCTCCCCTTCACGAGGGGACATGGGCTATAGCGGCTGCCGTGGCCGCGAGTGGGGGGACCTCGATCATTGGCGGGGGGGATACCGCGGCGGCGGTGGTCCAGGCGGGGCTCGCGGATAAAATGAGCCATATCTCCACGGGCGGTGGGGCGTCGCTAGAGTTTTTGGAGGGGAGGGAACTCCCTGGGGTTGCAGCACTCTCTGATCGTCGATGACCGCTATCCGATGACCGACGACCGTAAGAAAGCGAAAGGTTCTTCGGTCGTCAGTAGCCGGTCATCGGTTCACGAATTATGCGAAAGCCGTTGATCGCGGGCAACTGGAAGATGTACCAGACCACTCCTGATGCAGTGGCCCTAGTGAAAGGTCTGAAGGGGCTTTTGGGGCAGAGGGAAGGGGTCGAGGTGGTGGTCTGCCCTCCGTTCACTGCGTTGCCGGTAGTGGCGGAGGCCCTCAAGGACTCTTGGATCGGTCTCGGGGCACAGAACATGCACTGGGAAAAGGAAGGGGCGTATACTGGCGAGGTGTCTCCGGTGATGCTTGCGGATTGCGGCTGCCGGTACGTGATCTTGGGTCACTCCGAGCGGCGGCAATACTTTGGTGAGACCGATATGAACGTCAACCGGAAGCTGAGAGCGGCCCTAGAGCACAAACTGATCCCCATCCTTTGCATCGGTGAGACCTTGGCGGAGCGGGAGGGCGGTCGCACCATTCAGGTGGTGGATGGCCAGCTTCAAGGGGGGCTGAGCGGAATCCCTGCAGGGGCAGGGGCGGGGATCGCTGTGGCATACGAGCCAATCTGGGCGATTGGGACCGGACGTACCGCCACCCCAGAACAGGCAGCGGAGGTTCACACCTTTATCCGGAAACGCTTGGCGGAGCTTTGGGGTGAGGCGATGGCTACGGCCGTCCGCATTGTGTACGGGGGGAGCGTCAAGCCCGATAACATCGATGCCTTGATGGCCGAACCCGAGATCGATGGGGCGCTCGTGGGCGGGGCGAGTTTGAAGGCGGATGCCTTTGCCCGCATTGTCCAGTTCGAGAAAGTCTAAAGTCCACGATGACCGACGACCGTTGACGGCTCGACTGAGGCCTTGACGGTGAGCTCGGCCGAACCGCTCGCCGAAGTCCGACGACCGAAAAAGCCCTTCGATCCGTGACGGTCATTGGTCAACGGTCGTCGAATAGGAGAGGGGATTCAATGAATCAGATGTTCATAATTCTGCATGCCCTGCTGGCCTTCGGCTTGATCGCGGTTATTTTGGTTCAGACCGGAAAGGGTGCAGACATTGGTGCAGCCTTCGGAGGAGGCTCCTCGCAGACTGTCTTTGGCGCTCGGGGGCCGACCACCTTTCTCCACCAGTTGACGACTGCCCTTGCTGCCCTCTTTATGGCGACCTCGATCATCCTCACCATCTATGCCGCCAGAGGACCGACCTCGGTGATTCCGGAGGAACCCGTCCAAACGGCGCCGGCGGAATCCACCGCGGGGCAGTAGGGAACGCGGCCCTCCGCTTCAAAGGCGGCAGACACTCGCCCGGGTTTCCAGATGCGCGTAAAGCAGACCCTGATTCTAGCGCCGACGCTCGTCAGCCTTTTCCTGCTGCAGTCCTATTTCTGGGTTCCCACCTTCGAGGACCAAGTGAAGGGGGATCCAGGCCGGCTCATTCGGTATATCGAGACCTCCATCGGAGATGCCTCTATCCTGAATCCCACCCTCGCCGCCGATTCGGCCAGTGCGGCCATTAACGGGCTCGTCTTTGACGGGTTGATCGATCGGGACCTTGATCTCTCCTTTCGCGGACGGCTGGCCGAGTCGTGGGACATTTTTGAAGAAGCCTACTTGGTCGTGGATGAGACCCAGCGGCTCCCCGATGGTTCCGCCGTGACCGCCGACCGGCTTGTCCGCCATCTTGAGAGGGCACGGGCGGCGGGCAATCCGGCTCTCCGGCTTGTGGAGAAGATTGAGATCGTCCCTGGTGGATCGCGGGTCGAGCAGATCGAGGTCGCCGCACCAGGGGGGACGCCGAGCAAACCTCACAAGCGTAAGGTGCAGGTGACGGTGCATCAGCCTCCCAGGCTCAAGTTCACCCAGCGCGAGGTGGACCAGGACTTTTTCATCAAGCTCAACCGCCTGCTCGGCGGGTACGCAGACCGGATTGACCCTACCCGCTTTGTTGAGGCGGTTGAGCCGGTTGTGACACCGGAGAAGGCTGCCGCACTCGTCCCGCCGACCGAGCACAATCCGGTCGTTCTGTTTCAGCTACGAAAGGGTGTCCTCTTTCACGACGGGCACGAGTTCGACTCGAGGGATGTGCAGTTCACCTACGAGGTGATCACGGTTCCGGAAAACCTTTCGCCTCGGGTCCCGGACTTCGAGCCGGTCAAGGCGGTGAAACCCCTCGGCCGGTACACCGTGAAAATCATCTATAAACGACTTTTTGAGCCCGGATTTCAGAGCTGGGGTATGGGGATCCTGCCGGAGCATCTCCTGAACCGGCAGCGTCTCAGCGAAGAGGCGATCCGTTTGGGCCGCGATCCCAATAACTTCTCTGTCCGCGATTCTGGGTTTAACCGAGCCCCGATCGGCACTGGTCCCTTCCGATTCAGCGAATGGAAGACCGACCAGTACATTCGATTGACCCGTTTTGAGGACTACTGGGAGGGAGCGCCAAACCTCCACCAGTATCTGTTTCGGATCATCCCCGACCCGCTCACGGCTGAGCTCACCTTCTATGCGGGGACCAGCGACGCCTACGGCGCGCAGCCGCATCAGGTGGAGCGGTTGAAGGACGACCCGCGCTTCCAAAGTTTCTCGCGGCTCGGTCTCGGCTATTCCTATATCGGGTATAACATGCGGCGTCCGATTTTTCAGGATGTCCGGGTGCGCAGAGCGTTAGGCATGGCCATCAATATCCAGGAGATCATTGACTACGTCCTGTACGGCCAGGCAGAGCGGACCACCGGTCCCTATCCGAAGCAGACCGACTTCTATAACCCAGCGGTGAAGTCATTCCCCTACGACCCCGAGGGGGCGCTGCGGCTCCTCGCTGAGGCCGGGTGGACGCGGAACGCCGACGGGTGGCTAGAGAAGGATGGGCAGCCTTTGGCTTTCACTCTGATCACCAACGCGGGGAATGAGATCCGGAAAGCGGTGATGGTGGTCGCTCAAAACGCCTGGCGCCGCCTGGGAATCAAGGTGGAAACCCTTTCCATGGAATGGGCGGTCTTTATCAACGAGCGGGTGGACAAGGGAGACTTCGACGCACTGATTCTCGGATGGGCCATGGGACTCGATGCAGACCTCTACCAGATCTTTCACTCGAGCCAGACGGGGCACTTCCAGCTCAACTTTGTGGGGTACAAAAACCCGAGATCGGATGCGCTGATGGTTCGCATCCGCCAGGAGTATAACCACGAGCGACAGGTGGCCATGGCGAGAGATCTCCACCGACTCATTGCCCAAGACCAGCCCTACACCTTCCTGTTCGTGCGCAAATCTGTCATGCTCCTGGACCGGAAGGTGGTCCGGATGGTTCGAGATGGAGACGACACGCCCCGGTATCTGCCCATCGTTCCCGACAAGCTCGGCGGAATCACGTTCCACTTCAACCAGTGGCTGAAGACGGCCCAGCCCGTCCTCACGGCTAACTGAGGCGCGATGCTTTCTGTGCTGCTCCAGATTGGATGGAAGAAGCTCTGGACCCTCTTCTTTATCTCGGTGATCTCGTTCGGGGTCATCCGCCTGGCTCCGGGGGAGCCGAGCCAGATCGACCCCTTAAATCCTCGCTTCACCCCGGAAGTCTTGGAGCGTTACCGGAAGGCATTCGACCTCGACAAGCCCCTTTACGAACAGTACCGGCTTTTCTATTGGAAGTTGTTTACTGGTGAACTCCGCTCCTTCAAGGACAGCCAACCAGTCTTACCAAAACTGGTTGAACGAATGTGGAACAGTCTTCCCCTGTTCATCGTCGGGACGATCCTCGTCTGGTGTTATGCCTTTCCGCTGGGGGTCGCCAGCGCCGTCCGGCGCAACTCTTTCTTCGATAAAATCACCACCGTAATTGTCTTTGCCCTCATCTCGGTCCCGGGATTTTACCTCGCGTACCTCTTGATCATCTTTGTCGTCCAGACTTTTCACGTGGATGTGATTGGGCTGAGGACCTTTGGACGTGAGGGGATCGGGGGTTTCCTAAATCTAATGGACCGGACGTGGCACGTCGTCCTGCCCTCGGTGCTCGGGGCGACGGCTGGGATTGCCATTCTCTCCCGGTATGTACGCTCGCAGATGCTCGAGGTCATCAACTCGGACTACGTGCGGACCGCTCGGGCGAAGGGGTTGGACGAGGACACCGTCCTGTACAAGCACGCTCTCAGGAATGGCTTGCTCCCCTTCGTGACGATGATTGCCCTCCTCATCCCGGGACTGGTGGGGGGAAGCGTGATCATCGAAACGATCTTTGCCTGGCCCGGAATCGGTCGGCTGGGCTACGAGGCGATCCTGAGTCGCGACTACCCGATCGTCATTAGCCTGAATTTCTTCGCGGCGACCTTGACTCTGCTAGGGACGCTGCTCTCGGACCTTCTTTACATGGTCGTGGACCCGCGGATCCGCTTAGAGAAGGCTGAGTAACTATGGCCTCACAGGGGGTAACTGAAACGCAACTTCCGAAGGAACATCTTTCCCCTTCTCGGCTCGCCTGGCGGGCCTTTCTGCGGAACCGAACGGCCGTGGCGGGTATGCTGGCCTGCGCCGTCTTTTTCCTCGTGGCCGTCCTCGGCTTGGTAGTAACCAAAGGGGATAATCCGGTCCTCGACCCGCGGCAGGTGCGGCTGGCAGACAAGTTCAGGCCCCCGCTGTCGAGCCCCAATCGCGAGGCAGTCCCCGCAGAGGACCTGCCACGTCTCGGCATCTACCTGCTTGGCACCGATGACCTTGGCCGCGATGTCTTCGCCCGCATGCTCGAGGGGGCCTTTGTGTCTTTTTCGGTCGGGTTCGTCGCTGTAGGGATCGCCGTCGCGATTGGGATCATCCTGGGGGGCATTGCTGGGTATTACGGTCGCGTGCGGATTGGGGTCGGGGCTCTCCGGCTAATGTCCGTTGATACCTTGATCACAGGACTGATTGACGTGTTCCTCTCCTTCCCTTCCTTTTTTCTAATCTTGACGGTCGTGGCCGTCCTGAAGCCGTCGATCTGGAACATTATGATCGTGATTGGGCTGACCAGCTGGACCGGGACGGCACGCTTCGTTCGCGCCGAGATCCTGGCGCTGCGCGAGCAGGATTTTATTCAGGCAGCGCACGCGCTCGGGGTATCTGGGCCCCGGGTCATCCTGCGCCACCTCATTCCAAATGCCATGGCCCCGGTCCTCGTCTCGGCAACCCTGGGGATCGCCGGGGCCATCCTGACCGAGTCCGCCCTCTCCTTCCTCGGATTCGGCGTTCCACCCCCGGACGCGACGTGGGGGAACATCCTCTCGGACGGGAAGAACTTTCTGTTTGACGCCTCGTGGCTGACCATCATTCCAGGGACAGCGATCCTGATCGTCGTGCTGGGTTTCTACATCTTCGGGGAGGGGTTGCGGGAAGCCTTCAACCCGAAGCTCCGACAGCAGGTGTAGTTTTTTCCTTGGCGTGCGTGTGGGTGATCCGTTGGTTCGGAGACGCGTCGAGCGTGGGTGATCCTGAGCTAAAGGGGGATAGAGAGGAGAAAACGGCGCAGGCTTCGCAAGGGTTTTGGGTGAAGAGTCGTTTTTATCTCCTTGGGGGCCTTGCGCTGGTTCTGGGAGGGGTGTATACCCTCTGGTCGATGGGTGTCCTTTCCGACCTCTACCACGAATATCGAGATCTGATTGAACTCTTCACCGACCGAAATCGGCTGCGCGCCATGGTCCTCAGTTACGGAAATCTGGCTCCGCTGGCCTTTGTGGTCATGCAGGTGACGCAGGTGGTGATCTCATTTATTCCGGGCGAGGCGACAGGGTTTTTGGGTGGTTTCATCTTTGGGGCCTTTCGTGGTTTTCTCTACTCTTCGTTCGGCTTAAGCCTTGGGTCGCTTCTGGCATTCGGCTTGGCCCGGTGGCTCGGCCTCCGTTTCGTCCGACGCATCGTCCGGCCGGGCCTGTATCGGAGGTTCGCTTTTTTGCGGGAGCCTCGGGGGATTCTTGCTGTGTTCCTCCTCTTTCTGATTCCGGGCTTTCCCAAGGACACGCTCTCGTTCATCCTTGGGGTGACCCCCATCCCCCTCTGGTCCTTTTTCATTGTGATGAGTGTGGGCGTATGCCAGGGACCTGGCTCCTGTCAATTCAGGGAGCCAAGTTTCACGCAGGGGAGTATTACAGTTTGGTCCTCCTCGTCATCATCAGCGGCATTCTGCTGCTGATCGGATATCTGTACCGAGCCCAAATCATGGAGATGATCCGGGGCCGTCGGGTCGGTTCCCAGTAGCCGACCCGTGAAGGCAGGAATGCTAGGCAAGCTGGTCGGTCCGCAGTATGGTGCAACCCCCCTGCCTCATCTCATTCAAGGCCCGGTCCGAATCTCCGGGGTTGACCTCAACGCCCCGGATGGCATCCTCTAAGACAATCACATCAAAGCCTTCCCGCCGGGCATCGAGGGCGGTGGCCTTGACGCAGTAATCGGTGGCCAATCCGCAAACCACAATCCGCCGAACGCCTCGGTCGCGTAGAATTTCAGCCAAGGAGGTCCCCTCGAATCCCGAATAGGCCTCATGATCTGGAGCCGTGGCCTTAGATGCGATCAGCTGTAGCCGGGACCGGTCTAGCGCGGGGTGAAAATCCGCCCCCCAGGTCTCGGCGACACAATGGACCGGCCACGGTCCCGCGTGGGCTTTAAACGAGCAGTGATTTTCGGGATGCCAGTCGCGGGTGGCAACAATGAAGCAATTGGCCCGTCGAAGGAGGGCGTTGAGGGGCGGAATGACCTGGTCTCCGTCCGGAACTGCGAGGGCGCCCCCGGGACAAAAGTCGTTTTGCACATCCACCACGATCACGGCATCGCGATGTGAATCAAGATTCACCATTTTATTTCGCTCCCTTTACGGATTCACGTCTCTCGAAGCTAACAATGCGGCTTCGGAGTGTCAAGCTCGGCTCCGCTCGATGACCGACGACGGCTCGACTGTCTTCGACCCTGAGGCTCAGACCCGAAGGGAGCTCGCCGAAGCCCGATGACCAGGGAAGGAAAGAGCAGCACATGCACGCCCCTCGCCCCTGACCCGGTGACCGATGACGGACGACCGACGACCGTCAAGATCAAAAGCGTCTTTCTGCCATCGGTGATCGGTCCTCGGTCAACGAGATATTACCCCCACCTGCGCTGCGCTCCGGCGGAGGGACCCAGGCCGTAAGCCGCCGACCAGGGTCACCGCGGGCCCGAAGGGTTCCGGGCTCTTGCGGAGAGGCCCGGAGCGAGGGACCGAAGGTGCAGTTCCAACAGATTCAACAATCCGTGGAATTTTCCGCAGACGAAGGATATCTTTCCGAGCCGGCTGGATAGCCTAGAATCGTTGACAGCATCGAGATGAGGCCGTAGAGTTCTTTTGAGATGGCGGCAACCTTTCAGATCAGCGAAGTATTCACGTCGATCCAGGGGGAGGGAGAGGTGATAGGGATCCCCTCTCACTTTATCCGCCTCTACCGGTGCGATCTCACCTGCTCCTGGTGCGATTCGAAATACACCTGGCTTCGGCAGGACCAGGCGGTCGAGGGGAAAGATTACACCGTCATGGGTGTGGAGCAACTGCAGGAGTGGCTTGCGAAAGAGCCCAAGGCGCCTCTGGTAACTCTCACCGGAGGTGAGCCGATGCTCCAGCCGATCCTGCCTCTCGTGGCGGCGCTGGAGGCCCAAGGCTATCAGGTGGTAATCGAGACCAACGGTCGGTACACGCCGGAGCAGGCGTTACTCGATGTAGTTCACCACTGGGCTGTCTCGCCGAAGCTCAAAAATGCAGGGATGGAGGTCCAGTGGGGCCCGCTGGACTGGCTCGGGAAAACGCAGAACTACTATCTGAAATTTGTTGTCTGTGATCCGCCCATCGATCTGCCGGAGGTCCAGGAGTTTGTCGAGAGTCGCGGCCTTCCCAGTACCAAGGTGATCCTGCAGCCAAATGGATTGGCCCCCGACTATGAGGCCGTCCTTTTGCATCTGGCCGACGCCGTTCGCGGGCGCGGCGTCCCGTATCGCGTCCTGCCACAACTCCACCGCCAGCTCTGGGGTCTCCAGCGCGGCATCTAACGAGTTCAGGGTTCAGAGTTCATGGTTCAGGGTAAGGGAGCGTTTTGGTGTGTCTATTTTTTGGCTGGTGCGAGGACAATGTCGAAGGTTCCGGTCTCGTAGGTTATCCTGCCCGCCTTGTCCTCGTGCAGAGGAATGATGAGCGATTCCTTGATAAATCGATCGGCCGCGTTATGGGGATCTCCGCGGAAGTACAGTTGCGTGATCAGCGTTTGATAGCCAGGATGCTGAACCAGGTAGTGGACGTGGCTTGGCCGCCACACCCCGGGCCACAGTTGATAGTGTCCCGGATGCACGGTTTCATATTCGTAATTTCCGGTCTCGTCCGTGATCAGCCGGGCCCGATTTTTAAATATCCCTTTTGCCGGAGGACTGTTTGGATCACTGTTGTCATACCGACCTTCGGTGTTCGCCTGCCAAATATCGATGGTGGCATGGGCTATGGGCCTTCGCGTATCGAGCCCCCACACGCGACCACTAATCAGGAGAGTCTTTCCCGGCTCTAAGGGAGGCGTAATCTTGGCTCGATACGGGGCTCCCTCACGGTAAAAGGGCCCAAGGATATTGTCTGGGGTAGGCTTCCAAGACGTGGGTGCTACGCGGGGTTGCGATTCAGCTTTGACGATCTGGGCATAGTCCTTCAAATCCCCACTGGTTTCGGTAGGCTCCGCATTCGCTCGGAGGATGAGCCCGCCCGCGCCGAGAGCGGCAACTCCTAGAGCCCCTTTCCGCAGAAAATCACGCCGAGAATACTTACTCATCGTTGCGCCTTCCTGTGCTTCAGTCATACGACAGCCGTTCCATGAAGCGAACCGCCACCCGGTAGAGCATCGCCCCGTGCTGGGCGAGGAGCTGTTCGAAGGCCAGGGGGTCCTTCTGCTTGAGCGCTGCGACCAGGTCCCCGGAATTCCCCGGGGCCCTCTCCCTTTTCCAGGCGAGAGTAGGATCGTACCCCCTTGGCCCTGGTGGATCGTCACACGAAGCCTTGTGGTCTATTCCGCTTGGTGAAGTCAGCAGGGTTCGCCTTTTTTCGCGACGAGAGGTTCGGACCGGGAGATTAATTTGTGAAGAATTGTAAGATCTTCACATGCCACTTGGTCAGATTCCACGATGCGCGAGTAGGTCCCTTGGGGGTCTTCCACGATCAGCTCGCTCACCTGTCGGACCACCCCTTGCGCTTTGCTGAGCTTGGGGTCTGCGAGCTCTCCGATGAGGGGCGCAAAGAGCTTCAGAAGAAACGCAAGAAACGCGTTTTCGATCTTGGCGTAGACGGTGAGCTGGGTCTGTACCGACAGCTGCCCCTGGTCGGAGGTCCGGTATTGAGACTCGTGGAGCATGAGCAACTTCCCGCGCACGGTCAGCACCGCCCCCTCGGCGGTCCCTTGAGCGAAGTACATCCGATGTCCCTCATCCCGGTATAGGATTTCCAAGTTGCCTTCAATCCCGTCCGGGTCAACTCCATAAAAAAGGTCCTTTTCCTTGCGGGTGATGGTGTAATTGCCGATGCCAAGCCCCCGGGCAATGGCGGCTCCTACATCCGGACGGTCCAAGAGGAACTGGTGTAGTGGGCGATTCAGGATGCGGTGTTCAAGTTCCAGGACGCGCTTGAGGGTATAATCCTCCAGTACCGGGTCGATCTTTTCCCGCGCCCTTTCGCTAAGGGCGTCCAAAGGGAAGGGGGAATTTTGCGCGACGGCTGGAAAGACGTGGAGGACTCCAAGGAGGGGCAAGAGAAGCAGGGCACATCGGTGCGGAGGCCTCACGGCAAAACACCCGACCCTTTCCCCCGGTACTGTTGCAAGAGAGATCTGACCTGATTGAGGAGCGACCGGGGATAGAGCTTGCCCGCCTGCTCCTCCCACAGCTGACGGCTTACCTCGAGGAGCTGGCGCCGCTCTGCGGGGTCGAGATCCACCGGCTGGATACCGTGCCGCGTGAGAACGGCCAGTGCTTCCCGGTTTTCGTGTCGGGTCTTCACGACGACCTCGCGGCCATATTTCTTTGCCACATCCCGCAGAATCACCCGAAGCTCTGCTGGGATTGCGTCCCAGCGAGACCGCGAGATGAGCATGCCACCGGTCGCACGGGTGTACCCTTTCGAGGACATGTAAGAGACCTGGTCGAACCATTGGAGCGCAATGGCCGCCAACGGAGGGGCGTAAAAGGCGTCAATCAGACCGGTGTGGAGAGACGGATAAACATCCGGAAGGGCGAGCGGGACGGGGGCGACCTGATAAGCCCTGAACAGGGCCGCGGCCAGCGGATCCCCGTGCCAGGTCCACATCCTGACCCCCTGCAGGTCTTGGCGGCGACGGATTGCCTTTTGGGAGAAGAGATGGACGGGGCCAGCTTCGGCGAAGGTGAGGAAGATGAATCCCTTTTTCTCGAATGCGCGGGCAAAATACTCTTCGAGTCGCCCTGTGACAAAGTCTGCCTCCTCCGCCTCCCGAAACAGCAGGGGGAGTTCCAGGACCCTGACCGACGAAAGTACGGAACCGAGCCCTACCCCGGAGAAAGCTCCACCGTGAAGTTGTCCGATCCGAATCTTGCGCAGAACATCGATCTCATCCCCGAGCACTCCCCCCGGATAGAAAATGAATTGGATCCGACCGCCACTCCGCCTCCGCATCTCCGCATCCATCTCCCGAAGGGTCAACATCCAGGTGGAACCTTCGGGGGCCAGCGTGGCAAATTTTATACTGAGCGGGGTCGAAGCGCTTGCAGGGGCCGTAGTCGAACTGCCCGCAGTGAGCAGAGCCGAACCGCTCGTCCCTCTTTGGAAGGTGAGAATGAGAATGCCGATGAGAACAGCTGCTATTCGACGACCGATTTTCGATGACCGATGACCGTTGACCGATGATTGCAAGCGATTCAAACGCTTTGTTTCGGTCGTCGGTCGTCGGTGGTCGGACTTCGGCGAGCTCCCTTCGGGTCTGAGCCTCAGGGTCGAAGACAGTCGAGCCGTCATCGGTTTAGAGAAACAGCTCATCCATCCTCTCCAGGAGGAGTCGGGCGCGGGCCTTGGCGACCTCGTTGATTAGTCGATGGTCCGGAGATAAATCGTCAGGAGCATCGAGGATCACCGTGAGCTGAGTCTGGAAGAGGGCGCGGTCCTGGATCTGCACAGCGTAGGGATCGGCGATGAAGAGGTTGACCAGGAGCGACTTGCCTCCGGTGAGATCGAGCGCTCTGTCGAGGTGGTACTTCGCCCGGGAGGGGTTCCCTCCCAATGCGGGGGAAAGGGCGGCGTAGTAGGCGCCGAAAAAGACGTGAGGTCCGGCCTGAAAGTACTCCTCATCCAGCTCTAACGCCCGGTGCATCATGGCCACGACGCGCGGGAGGTCCGCCACCATCTCCGGGCGGTTGCGGCTCCAGTTGATAGACCCTGCCCATCCGTAGGCCGCCCAGAACAGGGCGGGGACATCCCCTTTCTGAAGGCGGTTCAGCATGTCCCGGAAGGTGGGAAGAGCTGCCGTGAGGGCGGCGGCCATGACATCGTTGCGGAGCGTGAGGGCGCGGAGACCGTAGTCGCGGCCACGCAGGTAGAGGCGGCGGGCGCGCTCGCGGTGGAACCGCACCAGTTGAGGATCGGTATAGTGCGTGGCGATCTTATCCTCGACGAAGGCAAAGGTATAGGCCCCAAAACCCTGAGACGCTTGGAGGAGCAGATCCTCATTGTCGGGGGACGCCTGGAGAAAGACCTCGAGGAGCTTGAGATGGGAGGCCAGGGCCTCCTGCGCCAGCACGAGGTCCTCTTCGCGGGAGAAGGCCACCTGGCCATCCCGGAAGATCTCCGTCGCGGACGCAACCGTCATTCGCTTGAGCAGTGGAGCGCAGCCGGAGGCAGCTAATCCCGCGCTGATCAGGATGACGGGGAGATACCCTCGCTTCGGCACGGCTCGTCTCGTCTGTGAGAAACCGGCTCACCATACCAAAAAGGACAGAAGCGTGCCAGCAGTTCGATGGCCGACTACCGGCTCGTTCGCGGTTCATGGTTCAGGGTTCACGGTAAATCCCAAACCCTGAGCCTGTAAACCGTGGACCGTCAACTGTGAACCGGATTGGCGGGCCGAGTTAGGGGGGCGGCTCTATCGATGGCAACGAGGATCGGTTAGAACGGTGGACCGCATGCCCGATGACCGACGGAGGCGTTCACAGGATTCCCGAATCTTCAGTTTGTGAACCGTGAACCGTAAACCGTAAACGGGTGTTAGTTTTATTTGACTGCGATAGCAATCTCCCGGGTCCCAGCATCCCGGCACAGCCCCAGAACGGCCGTGACCTTCCCGTGGTTCAGCCGACGGTCGGCTTGGACGACGGCGGCGGTGCGCGTGCCCTGAAGACGCTTCAGCCTCGCCGCCAAATTGCCACGCCCCTTTGCCGGCACTCCCCCCTCTACCGAAAATTGTCCTCGGAGAAGAGCAAGGCCCAGCCGCTCCCACGGGGATCCACTTCGATGGTCCGGTCGTATCCTCCTACCGTTCGCGGCCCGAACTGGGTATCCACAACGGCTCTGGCGATCACGCGATGGGGACCCAAGTCCAGGTTGTGCTGCCGAGACTCCTGGGGTTGCAACAGGATGGGGGATGCGCTCTGTAGGGCCTCGGGGTCGGCGTCGACAAAGACCATGAGCCGCCATCGCGTGCCGTTGACGAACTGCCCCGTGGTGGGGTCTACCGTCGGAATCGTCCGGGTGGGGAACCGTGTATACGGCTTACCGGTGGCGCCGGACAGGATTGATCCCGCGGGAGGAGGAGGGGCCGGGACCGCGGTTTCTCCGCGCTCCTTCTCGAGGGCCCCGCCGAGAATGGCCCCGGTCAAAAGACCAATCCCAGCCCCGATGGCGGCGCCGGGTCCGGCCCTGCCGGTGGCACTTCCAATGATTGCGCCCGTCCCCGCGCCCAGAGCGGCTCCAGTCACGGCCCCCTGCTCCCTGGTGGAAAGGGGTCGCTGGGCGCAGGCGTTGAGTAAGGCAACGGCCGCCAGCAGCGTGATGAATTTTCGCATAACATTTCCCTCCGTCTCCCTTGATTATTGGCTTGGGCTGGGTCGATGGGATTCCTCAGCCTGCACACCCCTCCTGCCCTGGACCGAGTTTGGGCCCACCTTTGCCTACCAGGTTTGACGGGCCTGCGGGAGCTTTATTCGACGTGTCTTCTTGGGAGGAGAGAGCGGAGGGGGAAGAGGGGGAGTCTCAGCGGGAATCCGTGGTGCCGAAGGGGGGATTCGAACCCCCACGGGTAACCCCACACGCCCCTCAAGCGTGCGCGTCTACCAGTTCCGCCACTTCGGCAGGCGACATTATTCTAGGGTGGACCGTCGCGATGTCAATGAGAAAATCAGAACAGAGTGGCAGTCAGCAGCCGACGGGTAACCCCCGCTCAGCTGTCAGCAATCCGCTGTCAGCTGTCGGCAATGACAGAAGCGCAGAGTCAGGCCGCTGTCAACTATCACCCTGGTGATTTCCTGGGCTGAGGACGGCTGACCGCTTGTAGGCGGATAATTTGCTGACCGCTGACGGCGGACTAGCTTTCCTTACCGTTGGACGACGGGTCTGGCGGTGGGACGTGTTTGGCCACCTCGTTGCAGAGTGCCCGCGTATCGATCGGCTTAGTAATATAGCCGCTGCAGCCGGCCTCGAGAATCCGTTCGCGGTCCCCCTTCATGGCATGGGCGGTCAGGGCCAGGACCACAATATCTTTCGTCCGCGGGTCCTTCTTCAGGGTCCGCGTGAGTTCCAGCCCGTCGAGTTCCGGGAGCTGAATATCCATGAGGATGAGAGCCGGCAACATCTCTTTGAGCACCTCAAAAGCCTCCGATGCCGCGCCAGCACAGCGCACATCGTACCCGCTGGCTTCGAGGACATCCGCGGCCAACTCCATGTTCATGGGGTTGTCTTCGACGATTAAAATGGTCCCCAAAGGGTTTTCCTCTCCATGTTGTCCTGCGTTTCAGCACGGATGCAACACTTATGCCACACAATATTATTTTGCCCGGACGAGGGGGAAACAAATATCTGATTGACTTTTGTCCAGGGGGTTGATATGAAGAAACGCCATTTTGCTTTTTGTCTCGACATTCTCTCTCGACAGGGAGGGCGGAACCACGATGTCCATTGAAGACAAACTCAAGGAGCTTCGGCGGCGGAAGGAAGCCGCGCTGGCCGGCGGGGGTCCCGAGCGGATCGAACGACAGCACAAGGCGGGCAAACTCACCGCGCGGGAACGGTTGGATTTGCTGCTCGATCCGGGAAGCTTTACCGAACTGGATATGCTGGTCACTCACCGCTGTACCGATTTTGGGATGGAGAAACAGAAGATCCCGGGGGATGGGGTGGTGACCGGGTACGGCACCATTGACGGGAGGCAGGTCTACATCTTTGCGTACGATTTTACGAATCTCGGTGGATCGTTGAGCGTCACGAATGCGGCGAAGATCTGTAAGGTCATGGACCTCGCGGTGAAGATGGGCGTCCCCATCATTAGCCTCAACGACTCGGGGGGGGCCAGGATCCAAGAGGGGGTGGACTCCCTGGCCGGCTATGCCGACATCTTCTTGAGGAATGTCCTGGCCTCGGGAGTGGTCCCCCAGATCACGGCCATTATGGGGCCCTGCGCCGGCGGGGCGGTCTATTCGCCGGCCCTGATGGACTTCACCGTCATGGTGAAGGGGAATAGCTACATGTTTGTGACCGGGCCGGATGTCATCAAGACAGTCCTGCAAGAGGAGGTGTCCTTTGAGGAGCTCGGCGGGGCGATGACCCACAATGCCATCTCGGGGGTGGCCCACTTCGCCGTGGATTCCGGAGAGGAGTGCGTGCTCACCATCCGGGAGCTCTTGAGCTTTTTCCCCCAGAACAACCTCGAAGACCCTCCTCGGCGACAGACCGGGGACGATCCCAACCGGATGGACGAAGCGCTGAACACCGTCGTCCCCGACAATCCGAACAAACCGTACGACATGAAAGAACTCATCCGGATGGTCGTTGATGAGGGCTATTTCTTCGAGGTGCAAGAACATCTCGCGCAGAACATCCTCATCGGCTTCGCGCGGCTGGATGGCCAGCCCGTGGGGATTGTTGCCAACCAGCCCATGGTGCTGGCCGGCTGTCTGGATATCAACTCCTCGATTAAGGCTGCCCGGTTCATCCGGACCTGCGACTGCTTCAACATCC
>VRUN01000039.1 GCA_019456075.1 Candidatus Methylomirabilota bacterium | reverse complement strand
GCCGCGCAGCCCACCCCGGCACCGGCGAAGCCCACGCCGCCAGCCGCGCAGCCCACCCCGGCACCGGCGAAGCCCACACCGCCAGCCGCGCAGCCCACCCCGGCACCGGGAGTTAAACCTCCTCGGGTTGAGCCCCGCCGTCCAGGAGCCCCTGTGTTGGAAAAGCCGGCTCCGGTTGTCAAAAAGCCGGCGCCACCGGAGGAGCGGCCTGCGCGTGTGACGGCAAAACCGGCTGCGCCGACTGCCGCACCCCCGACGGCGCCACCCGAGGTCAAAGAGCCGGTCCCCCCCCCAGTGCTTAAGGTGGTCAAGATTCCCGAGACGATCACGGTGAAGGAGCTCAGCGGGAAACTTGGCAGTAGCCCCAGTGAGCTCATCAAGAAATTAATGAAGATGGGGATCATGGCTACCGTCAACCAGAACCTGAAGCCCGAGCTGGTCAAGCAGGTCGCCGTCAAGCTCGGTTTTGATGTGGAGGTGGTCCCGGTAGAGGTGGAAGAGGGTGTCACCGAAGTTGAGGACCCGACCCAGCTCCGCCCCAGGCCACCCGTGGTCACGGTCATGGGCCATGTGGATCATGGCAAGACCTCTCTCTTGGACGCCATCCGGCACACCGAGGTCATCGCCGAGGAAGTCGGGGGCATCACCCAGCATATCGGTGCCCATGAAGTGGAACTGCCGCGGGATCCCGCGACAAAGTTCCCCGGAGGCCGCGTGGTCTTTCTGGATACGCCTGGACATGAAGCCTTCACGGCGATGCGGGCGCGGGGGGCCCACGTAACCGATGTGGTGGTGTTGGTGGTGGCCGCCGATGACGGGGTCATGCCCCAGACCATTGAGGCCATCAACCATGCGAAAGATGCCAATGTTCCGATTTTGGTGGCCGTCAACAAGATAGATAAGCCGGGCGCCGACCCCACCCGGGTGAAGCAGCAGCTCACGGAATACGGGCTCATCCCGGAAGACTGGGGGGGACAGACCATCTTTGTGGAGGTCTCAGCCAAGAAGCGGATCGGCATCGAAAATCTCCTGGAGATGCTCCTCCTTCAAGCGGAGATCATGGAGCTGAAGGCCAACCCCTTTAAACCGGCCAAGGCCGTGGCGATTGAGGCCAAACTCGACCGGGGCCGAGGGCCGGTGGCCACCGTGCTTGTGCACCAGGGGACGCTCAAGGTCGGGGAGGTCTTCGTGGTGGGGAATAAGTATGGTAGGGTCCGGGCCTTGGTCGACGGCAAGGGGCGGAAAATCCAGGAGGCCGGCCCTTCCGCGCCGGTCGAGGTCTTGGGCCTTTCCGGTGTCCCTTCAGCGGGCGATACCTTGGTAGTTGTGGCCGACGAGCGGAAGGCCCGGCAGGTGGCCATGGTCAGACAACGACAGCAGCGGGACGATGCCTTTGCCGCGCAACGGCGATTGACGCTCGAGGACCTCCACGAGCGGATCAAGGAAGGCGAGGTGAAGGAGCTTCGGATTGTCCTGAAAGGGGATGTTCAAGGCTCGATCGAGCCGCTGAGGGAGTCGCTCGAGCGGTTGAGCGCCCAGGAGGTGAAGTTGAGGGTGATCCACTCAGGCGTGGGGGGGATCAATGAGTCCGATGTGATGCTCGGCTCCGCCTCGAATGGGATCGTCCTGGGTTTCAATGTGCGCCCCGATCCGAAAGCGCAGCGGTTGGCCGATCAGGTGGGCGTGGAGATCCGGGTCTACAGTGTGATCTACGAGGCGGTCGCCGAGATCCGGGAGGCGATGGAAGGGATGCTTGAGCCGCAGTATGTCGAGCGGGCCATGGGCCGGGCCGAGGTCCGGGCGACGTTCGGGGTCCCCCGGTTCGGGACGGTGGCCGGCTGCTACGTCAGCGAAGGCAAGGTGTTCCGTGACGCCACCGTGCGCCTCATCCGCGATAGCCGGGTCGCCCATCAAGGGAAAATTGCTTCTCTCCGTCGGTTCAAGGAGGATGTCCGCGAGGTCCAGAGCGGGTATGAGTGTGGTATCGGCCTCCTGAACTTCAGTGACATCAAGGTGGGGGACATCATCGAGGCGTACG
The DNA here is from genome assembly GCA_019456075.1 of Candidatus Methylomirabilota bacterium. GTDB lineage: Bacteria > Methylomirabilota > Methylomirabilia > Methylomirabilales > CSP1-5 > CSP1-5. The sequence goes on along the minus strand of VRUN01000039.1, from coordinate 17,038 downwards.
AGCTGGTCCCGGTCGCCCCCAAGCTGCAACCGATGCAAAGTTCACAGTGAGCCATTCATCGAAATTCGGCAACGGGCTACGCTGGACCGGAGATGATGATGGTAGTAGGAACGTGTCGACTGGAGCTGAGGATCCCTGACAACTCTTCCTTAAAGGGCAAACGGCGGATCCTTCGCAGCATCAAGGACCGAGTGCGAAGCCGGTTCAACGTCTCAATCGCCGAGGTGGGCTATCTGGATGAATGGCAGCGCGCGACATTGGCCGTGGCCTGCGTGAGCAACGAGGCCAAGGTGGTGGATGGGATGCTCAGTAAGGTGGTCGACCTCATTGAAGAGCAGGGGGCAGCCCTCCTGGTGGACTGTACCATTGATGTGGTCGTCCACGGCGACGGGTTTGCGTGACGGGGACGGACCTTCTCACCGAGGGGTTTCGTAATGTCTCGGTTAGAACGGGTCGGAGATCTGTTGAAAGAAGAGCTCAGTGGACTCATCCTGCGCGAAGTCAAGGACCCTCGGATCGGATTCGTGACCATCACCGAGGTCCGGGTGAGCGCCGATCTGCGCCACGCCCGGGTCTACATCGTCACCCACGAGACCGGTGAGGGACAGGAGCAAACCTTGAAAGGCTTGCAGAGTGCCCGAGGCTACCTCCGGGGTGCGCTGGGTCGACGCCTTCGCCTCAAATATATTCCGGATCTGAACTTCAGCGTTGACGAAACATTGGAGCAGAGCTTCCGGATCCACGAAATCCTCAAATCCTTGGGGACGGGAGACGAGACGAATGAGCAATGATCTTCAGGAGGTTGTGACAGTCCTGAAAGGCACCGGCTCGGTGGCCATCCTGTCGCATGTTCGTCCGGAGGGGGATACGTTGGGCTCCGCGCTCGGTTGTTATCTTACCTTGAAGGCCCTGGGCAAGGAGGTGGCCACCTTTAACCCAGACCCGGTCCCGAAAAACCTGCACGCATTGCCGGGTGTGCCTGAGGTGATCCGCGCGGACCGGGTGCCCCGGCCGTTTGACTGCTATCTGGTGGTGGACGCCGCGGATCCCGGGCGAGTCGGTGGATTACTCAATGGGATACCCGCGGGAAGCCTAGTCGTCAATATCGACCATCATATCAGTAACACGTATTTTGGGACGTATAACTGGGTGGATCCTGAGGCCGCAGCCACCGGCGAGATGATCTATTACCTGATTGAGGAGATGGGGGTTCCCCTTTCCCGTGAGGTGGCCACCAACCTGTACGTGGCGATCCTGACGGATACGGGTTCATTTCACTATGCCAACACCACTCCGCGGGCCCTTCGCGTAGCGGCAGCGCTGGTTGAAGCAGGCGTGGATCCTCAAGAGGTGGCAGGGCTGCTTTTCGATCAGCGAGAGGTGGAGGAGCTGCGCCTTTTGGGGACCCTGCTCACGAGAATGCAGCTCTCTGCCGATGGGAGGGTGGCCTGGATAGAGGTGACACGGGAGACACTTGGGCAGGATGGGGGTGGAAAGGATGCCCTCGAGGATCTCATCAGCTATCCCCGGTCCGTCAAGGGGGTTGACGTGGCCCTGCTCTTTAATGAGGAGAGCAGAGAGGGGGTCCGGGTCAGTCTTCGGTCTAAGGGAACGGTAGATGTGGCGGCCGTTGCGAAGGCCTTTCAGGGAGGGGGCCATAAGAATGCGGCAGGCTGTACGGTCGTTGGCACTCTTCCGGAGGTCCGGGAGCGTGTCTTCGCAGAGGTCCGTCGGCTCTTCGGGGGGGCCTCACGCGGGTATTCCGATGGGAAAAGCTGAAGCGCGAGAGATCTCCGGGGTTCTGAACATCAATAAGTCGGCAGGGATGACATCCCATGACGTGGTAGATGTCGTGCGCCGGCTGTACCACGTCCGAAAGGTTGGGCATACGGGGACCTTGGATCCCCGGGGGACCGGAGTCCTCCCCATTTGTGTGGGTCGCGCCACGAAGATTGCCCAGTTTTTGACGTCTGCGGACAAAGAGTATGAGATGGTCGTTCGGCTGGGGGTGACTACCGATACGCAGGATGCGGATGGCAAGGTCACCGGCGAGGCAGAGGTCCACGTGACACGGGAGGACGTGGAACGGGCTCTCAAGTCTTTTGCGGGAGAGATACAGCAGGTCCCCCCCCTCTTCTCGGCGAAAAGGGTGAGGGGAGAACGCCTCTACAACATCGCGCGGCGTGGGGAGGACGTCCCCCGGGAACCGGTGACGGTCCACATCTACGCCATTCGCCTGACCTCCTTTGGTCCCCCTTTCGTGGGGCTCTCGGTCCATTGCAGCAAAGGGACCTATGCCCGAGCGATCGCAGATGATCTGGGAAAGATGCTGGGTTGTGGAGCCCATCTGGACAGTCTGGTCCGGGTTCGGGCTGGTCGATTTGAGCTGAAGGACGCCCTGAGCCTGAATGAACTCACGGAGTTGGTGGAGGCGGGCAAAGGAGACGAGCCGCTTATTCGCGTGGAGGAGGCCCTGGACCACCTCCCGGCGGTGCGGGTCCTCCCTGAAGCCTCCCGCCTCATCCTCCACGGCTCGCCGGTCACCGCTGCGCAAGTGGTGAGTGTTCCCCCGGACGTCGGGAAAGGGATGCTCATTCGGGTCCTGGGGTTCCGGCGTCAACTCTTGTCGCTGGCCACTGCGACCCTGGATGCGGCAGATTTCACCCAGGTGGATCCTCGCCGGGCGGTCCTTACGCCGGTTCGGGTTTTTCGGTCTCCCCAGAACCATTAATCCTATGGAGATCATTCGGGATATTTCAGACGTAGGGGAGAAATCCTTTCCCCACGTGGCCGCCGCTATTGGGACCTTTGACGGGGTCCACGCGGGTCACCAGCGGATCATTAACAGGGTGGTGGACCGCGCCCGACAGAAAAAAGCGACCGGGGCTGCCTTGACCTTCACGAATCATCCCCTGGATATCCTTCAGCCGGATCGGGCTCCAAGGCTTATTACCCCCTCCCCCCTCAAGGAGCGGCTCCTGGGAGTCTTAGGGGTGGACCTGCTCATCGCGATCCCCTTCACGGCGAGTCTCGCCGTAATGGAGGCAGAGGCCTTCGTCAGGGAGATCCTCTGGGAGAAACTTCAAGTGGAGTTTCTCTGCATCGGGTTCGATTTTCGCTTCGGGAGGGGTCGGCGGGGGACGCCGGATCTCCTCAAAAAGATGGGGAAGGCCCTCGGATTCGAGGTGGAGGAGGTCCCACCGGTAACGGTAGAGGGGGCAGTCGTGAAATCGGCGTTGATCCGGGATCTCTTACAGCAAGGGAAGGTGGGCGAGGCGGCGCGGTATCTTACCCGATCTTACGCGATCACGGACTCGATCGTCGCTGGCGCAGGCAGAGGAAAGGGCTTGGGATTTGCCACGGCCAATGTGGTCCCCCCACAGAACTTTCTGATCCCCAATGGGGTGTATGCGGGCCGGGTGTACGTCGAAGAGCGGGGATTCGACGCGGCCATCAATGTGGGCGTGGCCCCCACGTTCGGGGAAAGGGATCGCCGCGTGGAGGTCCATCTCTTGGATATTCCGGATGATCAGGCACCCGGGCTTGGGCAAACCATGCTTGTGACGTTCTGGGAGCGAATCCGAGAGGAAATCCGATTCGCCTCACCTGAGGAGTTGAAGGCACAGGTGGCGCGAGACATTTGGCGAGCCAGGGAGATCCTAAAGCAGCTCAGTCCGGCAGATTGGGCTTTACAAGGATAAGTGCTTGTGCTACAATCCACCGAAATCAAAGGAGGAGGGGAGGCGTGGCGAGGGATATTGCCCGAAAACAGGAGCGGATCAAAGAGTTTCACCGACACGAACAAGACACCGGCTCGCCAGAGGTCCAGATTGCCCTTTTGAGTACGCGGATCGACTCCCTGAGCCAACACCTGACCCTCCACAAGACGGATCATCACTCCCGGCACGGTCTTCTCCAAATGGTCAGCAGCCGACGGAAGCTTCTCAACTACTTGAAAAATAAGGATGTGGAGCGATACAGGAAGCTTATCCAGCGACTGGGGATTCGTCGCTAGCGAGGTCTCGGTCTTCCATTTGATGACAAGTTCCCCACGTCGCGACCGCCATGCCCGCGGCAGATGGCAGTAACGGGGTCATCTCCTGCGGCTTTTTTTTGCATGAGGTGGCAAGGAGGTTCAGAGACTGATGGTTGAACGGGTTGAGATAGAGATTGAAGGAAGACAGCTTTCCCTTGAGGCGGGCCGCGTAGCTCGGCAGACGGACGGGGCGGTTTCCGTGCGGTACGGGGACACGGTGGTTTTGGTCACGGCGGTGGCCACCAGACACCCGCGGGAGGGGATCGACTTCCTCCCTCTGACCGTGGACTATCAGGAGCGCGCCTATGCTGCCGGAATGATTCCGGGGGGCTTTTTCAAGCGGGAGGGACAGCCACGGGATCAGGAGAAGATAACCGCGCGCCTGATTGACCGACCCATCCGTCCGCTCTTTCCAAAGGGATTCCGCCGGGATGTCCAGATCATCGCGACGGTGCTCTCCGCCGACCAAGAAAATGATCCAGATGTCCTCGCCTTAGTGGGAGCCTCGGCGGCCCTCACCATCTCCTCCATTCCCTTCCTGGGCCCGATTGGCGCTGTGCGCGTCGGTCGGGTGGGGGGACAGCTGGTTGCGAATCCGACCTACAAGCAGATGGAGGAGTCGGACCTGGACTTGGTCATCGCTGGGACCAAGGATGCTGTGATGATGGTGGAGGCGAGCGCCAAGGAAGTTTCGGAGGAGACCATCCTCGCAGCCATTGGTTTCGGTCAGAATGCTGTTGCTGCTATGGTGCGGATGCAAGAAGCGCTGGCTGCTTCAGTGGGCCAGCTCAAAATCCCCTTCACCTCGCCCACGGTTGATCCCGCCTTGCTGGAGCGGATCGCGGCGCTTGCCCGGGAACCCATTCGGGCGCTGGCGACCCTCCCTGAGAAGGAGGCCCAGCAGGCCCGGCGCGAACAGATCCGTGAAGAGGCGCTGCGTGCCTTCAGTGGTGAACCGGTCGAGATTCAGTTCCAGGTCAAGGAGATCCTGGAGAAGATCGAAAGAGACGAGATGCGGCGACTGGTCCTGGAAGAAAGGATCCGTACCGACGGTCGGCGCTTGGAGGAAGTGCGGCCGATCACTTGCGACACTGGAGTCCTTCCTCGGACGCACGGGTCAGCCCTCTTTACGCGAGGAGGGACACAGGCGCTGGTCACGACCACTTTGGGGACATCCGACGATGTCCAACGTTTTGACGGCATCGAGGGGGAGGGGTTCAAGCGTTTCACGCTCCATTATAACTTCCCCCCGTTTAGCGTCGGAGAAGTTCGGTTCCTCAGGGCCCCCGGGCGGCGGGAGATCGGGCATGGGGCGTTAGCCGAGCGGGCTATGCTCAGCGTCCTTCCCAGCCGTGAAGAGTTTCCATACACCGTCCGGATTGTCTCCGAGATCTTGGAGAGTAATGGTTCCTCCTCCATGGCGTCAGTCTGCGGAGCAACGTTAGCCCTGATGGATGCGGGGGTTCCGATCAAGTCGGCCGTGGGAGGCGTGGCAATGGGACTGGTCACCGAAGAGGGAAGGTCCGCGATCCTCACCGATATCATGGGCCTCGAGGATCATCTCGGAGATATGGACTTTAAGGTGGCCGGAACGAGGGCAGGCATTACCGCGCTTCAGATGGATATGAAGGTCCAAGGCGTGACGGCGACCCTGATGGCCGAGGCCTTGGAGCAGGCTCGCCACGGGCGGATGCATGTCCTGGATGAGATGGAAAAGACGTTGGCTCAGCCTCGCCCCAACATCTCCATTTATGCCCCCCGCCTGATCACGATGAAGGTCCCGGTGGACAAGATTCGGGAGGTCATCGGTCCCGGGGGGAAAGTCATCCGGGGCATCATTGTGGAGACCGGTTGCAAGATCGACATCTCGGATGACGGGACGGTCGAAATTGCCTCGAGGGACGAAGCGGCGGCAGAGAAGGCCCTGAATATTATCAATCGGATCGTCGAGGTGCCGGAGGTGGGAAGGATCTACCAGGGGAAGGTGAAGCGGATCGTCGAGTTTGGCGCGTTCGTCGAGATCCTCCCCGGGACCGATGGCCTCCTTCACATCTCCCAGATTGCTGAGCATCGGATTCAACGAGTACAAGACGTCCTCTCCGAAGGGGATGAGGTGAGTGTCAAGGTCATCGAGATCGACCCGTCGGGCAAGATTCGCGTCAGTCGGAAGGAGGTCCTGAGGGCTCAGGGAGGTGAGCCGGCGGTGGCTCGGAAAGAGGAAGGGACGCCTCGACGCACGGATTGGGAACCGCGCGGGGAGCGGGATATGCCCCGGGAAAAGGAAGGGGGACGATAGAAATGGCCTCCGATGGCTTTTATCAAAAGGAGGTCCTGGATAACGGCCTCGTCATTCTGACCGAGAAGATGCCGGCGGTGCGGTCGGTCTCCATTGGCGTCTGGATCCAGGTGGGCTCGCGGCAGGAGGAGCAGGGACAGGCAGGAATCTCCCATTTCATCGAGCATATGGTCTTTAAGGGGACGGAGAAACGGACTGCCGAGGAAATTGCCACAGCCATTGACTCTGTCGGGGGAGTCCTTGATGCCTTCACCAGCCGGGAGTACACTGGCTTCAATGCCAAGGTCCTCGGGGAGCACCTGTCGTTAGCCGTGGACCTCCTGGCAGATCTCGTTCTCCGCGCTCGCCTCGACCCAGGTGATGTTGAGAAGGAGCGGGAGGTGATTCTCCAGGAGATCAAAATGGTGGAGGATGCCCCCGACGATCAGATCCATGACCTCTTCACCCAGACCACCTGGGGGGACCATCCCCTGGGTCGCCCGATCCTGGGGAGGCGCGAGACCCTCCGGCAGATCGGACGGGATGATATCGTGCATTATATGGACCGCCACTATCGGCCTGACCGGGTAATCATCTCCGTCGCGGGTGATCTCGACCATCAAGGCGTGGTGGACCTTGTTGCAGCTGCTTTTGGGGGGTGGGGTGGGCGCGCACGGTGCGAAGCGAGCGCTCCCCCCGTCTCACGGATCACCGCCGTAAATGAAGACCGGGATCTCAGCCAGGTCCACGTCTGCCTGGGCGTGGGCGGTCTCGCGTACGCACACCGGGATCGCTACACCCTCTCGGTCCTCAATACGATCCTGGGAGGCGGGATGAGTTCCCGCCTTTTCCAGAATATTCGGGAGAAACGCGGACTTGTCTATTCGATTTACTCTTATACTGCCTCCTACAGCGATGGGGGACTCCTCGTGGTGTACGCTGGGACAAGCAACGACCATTATCAAGAGGTGGTCGGCCTCATCCAAGGCGAGTTTCGGGCGATCCGGGACGAGCCTGTGATTTCCACGGAGTTTCGGCGCGTCAAGGACCAACTCAAGGGCAATGTCCTCCTCGGCCTTGAGGGTACCAGTAGCCGGATGACCCGGCTCGCCAAAATGTATATGTATTTCGACCGCTGCTTCGGGTTAGAGGAGATCATCCAGGGAATCGAGGAAGTGACGCCCGAGCGCCTGCACCAACTCACCCAGTCCCTCTTTGATGGGGGGGCGTGCACCTTGGCTTCCATCGGTCGTATTCTTCAAGTGTCTCCATCCGGTCAGACGACCTGAAGGTTCTCAATTGCAATCCTGCGGGTGACACCTTTGTGGTGATGCTCCCACGTATGGAAAGAACCGAGCGATGATTCCCCGCTACACCCTCCCCCGGATGGCCGCGATTTGGGAGCTGGAGCACCGATTTCAGGTGTGGCTTCGGATCGAGGTCCTTACCTGTGAGGCCTGGGCTCAGCTCGGAAAGATTCCCGCCCAGGCCCTGCAGGAGATCAAGGACAAGGCCGCTTTTGATGTCGGGCGCATCCATGAGATTGAGCGGACGGTCCGCCATGAAGTGATTGCGTTTCTCACCGCGGTTGCCGAGCGGGTCGGCGAGCCGAGCCGGTACATCCACCACGGCGTAACCTCTTCCGATGTCATGGACACTGCCTTGGCGTTCCAGCTTCAGGAGGCGGCTACAATCCTTTTGGAGGATATCGACGCGCTGCTCGGGACCCTCAAGACCTTGGCCCGGACCCACAAACACACCGTGATGATCGGCCGGAGCCATGGGGTCCATGCCGAGCCGATGACCTTTGGTCTCAAGGTGGCCCGCTGGTATAGTGAGATGCTCCGAAACCGAGGGAGGCTTGAGCAGGCGAAAGAAGCCGTCGGCTATGGCAAGGTCTCGGGGGCGGTCGGAACCTACGCCCATCTCCCTCCGTTTATCGAGGCCTATGTGTGTGAAAAGTTGGGGTTGAAACCAGAGCCGGTTTCTAGCCAGGTCATTCCCCGGGATCGGCACGCCCAGTTCCTGGTGACACTTGCCACCGTCGGAGCCGCGTTAGACAACATCGCCACAGAGATCCGTCACCTGCAGCGGACGGAGGTCTTCGAGGTCGCAGAGCCCTTTGCGGAAGGTCAAAGGGGTTCCTCTGCCATGCCTCACAAGAAGAACCCCGTGACCTGTGAGCAGATCTCAGGGTTGAGCCGGATTCTGCGGGCGAATGCCATCGCGGCCCTGGAGAATGTCCCGCTCTGGCACGAGCGGGACATCACCCATTCCTCGGTGGAGCGAATCATCTTTCCTGACTCCACCATTTTGCTCGACTACCTCCTCACCAAGATGCGGGAGGTTTTGGAGGACCTCCAGGTGTATCCCGAGCATATGGAGCGGAACCTCCAGCACACGCGGGGGCTCCTCTTCTCCCAGCAGGTCCTCCTGGCCTTGACCGACAAAGGAGTTTCCCGGGAGGTCGCCCACGACCTCGTTCAACGAAATGCCACGAAGGCGTGGGAAGAGGATGAGCACTTTCAAACCCTCTTGATGAAAGACCCGGAGGTCTCGCGACACCTCTCTGGAGACGAGGTTGCCGCCTGCTTTGACCTCAAGCCGCACCTGGAGCATGTGGACACGATCTTTACTCGATTGGAGCTGTAGGGGGAGCCATGGAGCGGCGCACGAAGATTTACGAGGGGAAAGCCAAGATCCTGTATGAGACCGACAACCCGGATCTCGTCATCCAGTACTTCAAGGATGAGGCGACGGCGTTCGACGCGAAGAAGCGGGGGATCATCGAGCAGAAAGGGGTCTACAACAACCGGATTTCTTCGGTCCTCTTCGAATATCTGAAGCGACAGGGCGTCCGGACCCATTTCGTGAGGCAGCTTTCCGACCGGGAGATGCTCGTGAAAAGGCTCGAGATCATCAAGGTCGAAGTCGTCGTCAGGAATATGAGTGCCGGGAGTCTCTCGAAGCGTCTGGGGTTCGAGGAGGGCATTGCTCTCGCAGAGCCGGTCCTCGAGTTTTTTTACAAAGAAGATGCCCTAGGCGATCCCCTGATCAACGACGACCATGTCCGCCTCCTGGGCCTTGCGACACCCCAAGAGGTGAGGGCCATCCGGAAACGGGCCCTGCTGGTCAATGAACTTCTCCGGGAGTTTCTCGAGACGCGCGATTTGATTCTGGTGGACTTCAAGCTCGAGTTTGGGCGCCATCATGGGCAGCTTTTGCTCGGCGACGAGATTACCCCCGATGGCTGCCGCCTCTGGGACAAGCAGACGTTGGAGAAGATGGACAAGGATCGGTTTCGGAGGGATCTGGGCAAGGTCGAGGAGGCGTATCAGGAGGTCTGTCGACGCATCTGCGAGTAGTTGTATCAGCGGCTCGGGAAAGACCTCCTCCTCGTCGCCGAAACAGTTTAGACGGGTTGCCCTCCCGCAGGTCGACTTTATCGAGGAGAAAAATGATGTTGTGGATTGGGAGTTCGGAGGCGCCCGATACTGAGAGGGTGAATCGAAAGAGTCTCGCGACCCAAACCGGTTTTACGGAGGCACGAGTTTTGCCTTCCTCGGAGGTCGGCCTTCCCCTCGCCGCCAGGGGAGGGTTCTGAGCATTTTCGGACCGCTGACGGCTGACAGCTTGGAAGAATTATGATACGCGCGAAGGTATATGTGACCCTCAAGGGGGGTGTCCTTGACCCGCAGGGCGAGACCGTGAAGGGGGCGCTGGAGATGCTCGGCTTTGGTGGGGTGACGGACGTTCGCATCGGCAAGTTTATGGTGATTACCCTCAACGGGGTGAGTCGTGAAGAGGCCACGAGCCGGGTAGACCAGATGTGCAAAAAGCTCCTGGCCAATCCGGTGATCGAGGACTACCGTTTCGAGGTGGAGGAAGGATAGGTGCGATTCGGGATCGTCGTCTTTCCCGGGTCTAACTGTGAGCTGGATTGCCATTGGGTCGTCCAAAACGTCCTGGGGCAACAGGCAGATCTCATTTGGCATAAGGAGAACACGCTCAAGGATTACGATTGCCTGATCCTACCCGGGGGCTTCGCCCATGGGGATTATCTGCGGACGGGGGCCATTGCGCGGTTTTCCCCGATCATGGCAGCCATAGAGGATCACGCCCGGCGGGGCGGATTGGTCCTGGGGATATGCAACGGGTTTCAAGTGCTCTGCGAGGCCGGACTGTTGCCGGGCGCCCTCCTCAGAAACACGAGCCTGAACTTCATCTGTCGGCCTGTTCACGTTCGCGTAGATAGTACGGCAACACCCTTTTCGGCGGCCTGCACCCAAGGGCAAGTGCTCTGCGTGCCCATCAACCACAATGAGGGGCGGTATTATTGTGACGCCGAGACCTTGGCGCACCTCCGGGACAATGACCAGGTGATCTTTCGATATGTCAGTCCAGAAGGGAAAGCCAGTGATGCGGCGAATCCCAACGGGTCGCTAGATAATATCGCTGGCGTGTGTAACGAACAGCGAAATGTCCTTGGGCTGATGCCGCATCCTGAGCGAGCGGCTGAGGAACTGCTCGGTTCCACAAACGGCCTTCTCTTGTTCGAGTCGATCCTCAGCTATGGTCGAGCTGCCTCGCTCACCCGTGGGTGATTCCATGCCAGAGCCCCCCGTTACTCAAGAGATCATCGCAGCACACCAATTGACGCACGAGGAGTACAAACGCGCGTCGGCCATTCTGGGACGCGAGCCCACCCTGACGGAGTTGGGGATCTTCTCGGTCATGTGGTCGGAGCACTGTAGCTACAAGAGCTCCAAGGTCCATCTCCAGACCCTCCCAACCTCGGGGCCCAGGGTTTTGCAAGGGCCCGGCGAAAACGCCGGGGTGGTCGATCTGGGGGATGGCCTTGCCGCTGTCTTTAAGGTGGAGAGTCATAATCATCCTTCCTACATCGAGCCATACCAAGGAGCCGCCACGGGGGTGGGTGGAATCATCCGGGATATCTTCACCATGGGCGCCCGACCCATAGCGTTGTTGAATTCCCTCCGTTTCGGTCCCCTGACCGAAGCCCGGAACCGGTACGTCATGAGCGGAGTGGTTGGGGGGATCTCGGGGTACGGCAATGCGGTGGGGGTTCCCACTGTTGGAGGTGAGGTGGGCTTTGCCGAGTGCTATAGCCACAACCCGCTTGTCAATGTCCTCTGTGTGGGGATCGCACCCATCGATAAGCTCTTCTTTGCCCGCGCGGGGGGGATCGGCAACCCCGTGATCTATGTGGGGGCGAAGACCGGTCGGGATGGCATTCACGGCGCGACTATGGCCTCGGAGACCTTTGACGAGAAGAGCGAAGAGCGCCGTCCCACGGTTCAGGTGGGAGATCCCTTCCGAGAGAAGCTGTTGATTGAGGCCTGCCTGGAACTGATGCGGACCGATGCGCTGGTCGGCATTCAGGACATGGGGGCTGCCGGACTGACCTGTTCGAGCTGCGAGATGGCCAGCCGGGGCGGAACCGGCGTGGAGATCGACATCCGGCTCGTCCCCCGCCGGGAAGAGGGAATGACTCCATACGAGGTGATGCTTTCCGAATCCCAAGAGCGGATGCTGTTGGTGGCGCGACAGGGGGCCGAGGCGACCGTTCGGGAGATCTTTGCCGGGTACGATCTGGACGCGGTGGTCGTCGGCCGGGTGACCGGCGATGGAGTGATGCGCGTGCGAGACGGGGAGCGCGTCGTGGCAGAGATCCCGGTCAAGGGGCTCGTGGCTGACGCCCCGGTCTACCAGCGCCCGGCGGTCCGGCCCGCCTGGCAGGACGAGGTACAGCACCTCGACGTGGACACGATCCCCCTGCCGCGCGATTATGGGGAGGTGCTCCTGCAATTGTTGGCCTCTCCGGCCATCGCCTGCAAGGCAATGGTCTGGGAGCGCTACGACCACATGCTCTTTTTGAACACCGTGGTCGGCCCGGGTGCCGATGCCGTGGTTCTCCGCCTCAAAGGGACAGACAAGGGTATCGCCCTTGCCACGGACGGGAACGGGCGATATACCTTTCTGGACCCCTTCACGGGAGGGATGATCGCCGTGGCCGAGGCGGCCCGGAACGTCGTGGCGAGCGGCGCGGAACCTCTCGCGATCACGAACTGCCTCAATTTCGGTGATCCGACACGTCCCGAGATCATGTGGCAGTTTGCCGAGGCGGTCCGTGGGATGGCTGCCGCGTGCGGCGCCTTACAGACGCCGGTTACGGGTGGCAATGTGAGCCTGTATAATGAGACGATGGGAAAGGCCATCTTCCCCACGCCGATAGTGGGAATGCTGGGGGTCCTCGACCACATTTCCCATACCACGACCCCGGCCTGGAAGGAAGCAGGAGACATGGTGGTTCTGTTGGGGGAGACGCGGGAAGAGTTAGGAGGGAGTGAATATCTCAAGGTCTGTCACGGGTTGGTCCAGGGCCGGCCACCGGCGATGGACTTAGACCTGGAGCGGCGAGTCCAGCGATGCTGTCTGGAGGCGATTCGGGGCGGGGTGGTTCGGTCGGCGCACGACTGCTCCGATGGGGGACTGGCAGTGGCCTTAGCAGAGGGGTGCATCAGCGATCCCGAGAACCAGATCGGCATCGACGTAAGCCTTCCCGAGACGCTCCGTCCCGATGCGCTTTTCTTCGGCGAGAGCCAGTCCCGGATGATTCTCTCCCTGCGAGAAGCCGGTTTGACTAGACTCCAGGCGATCGCTGACCACCATGGAGTCGTGGTCACGCCCTTAGGACGGACGGGGGGCTCCCGATTGATCTGTCGGGGTCGAACGGTCAACATAGATATCGACTTGGCCGAGTTGGATCGGGTCTGGCGGGGATCCCTTCCGGCCTCTTTCGGCCAAGAGTGAGCGAGGAATCATGAAGACAATCAACATCGGTCTCGTGGGTTTCGGGACGGTGGGATCGGGCGTCGTCAAACTCCTGAAAGAGCAGGGTCCGATTCTCGAGCGGCGCGTGGGGGGACGGCTGCGGCTCAAACGGATCGCCGACATCGATGTCACGACGCCGCGAGACGTGGAGGTGGACCCTAAAATCCTCACCACGGATGCGCGCGAGGTCACCGACGACGCGGCGATTGACATCGTCATCGAGCTGATCGGCGGCACGACGGATGCCCGCGAGGTCAGCCTTGCCGCTTTGAACAATGGCAAACACCTGGTCACCGCCAACAAGGCCCTGCTCGCAACCCACGGGCTCGAGCTATTCCGGGTCGCGGCCAAGAAGCGCGTGGATCTCGGGTTTGAGGCCAGTGTCTGTGGGGGGATCCCAATTATCCGGGCCGTCCGTGATGGCCTGGTGGCCAACCGGATCCTATCCATCAGTGGGATTGTGAACGGGACCTGCAACTACATTTTGACGAAGATGACAGAATTAGGGGTACCTTTTGAAGAAGTCCTGAAGGAGGCTCAGGCCAAGGGGTACGCCGAGGCGAATCCGTCCCTGGATATCGATGGCATCGATGCCGCCCACAAGTTGCAAATCCTTGCCTCCATTGCCTACGGGGGTTCCGTGGACTTCGAGGCCATCCATATCGAGGGAATCCGCGGGATCGACCCTGCAGATATCCAATACGCCAAGGAGCTCGGGTACCGGGTTAAGCTGCTTGCCATTGCCAAGGAGGCCGATGGTGAGGTCGAGGTGAGGGTCCATCCCACCCTAATTCCCGAGGACCACCTCCTCACCTCAGTTGCTGGAGTTTTTAACGCCGTCTATATCGTGGGTGACGCTACGGGATCGTTGATGTTCTACGGAAGGGGGGCCGGGCAGATGCCGACGGCCAGCGCCGTGGTGAGCGACGTTGTTGAGATCGTCCAGAATATCCTTCATCAGCGTCCGTCGAGGCCATCTCATGTTCCGGAGATCGCAGGCGAGGGCCTGAGGATCAGGGCGATGGCTGAGATCCGTACCCGCTACTATCTGCGCGTGATGGCCGTCGACAAACCGGGGGTGCTCTCGAAAGTTTCGGGGATCCTGGGGGATCACGAGATTTCTATAGCCTCGGTGATCCAGAAGGGCCGGCACACCCGGGAAAGTGTCCCGGTCGTCATGATGACCCATGAGGCGGTCGAGGGGCCGATGCGCAAGGCACTCGCCGAGATCGATGCCGTCGATGCAGTCACAGGAAAGACGGTCTGCATCCGAGTTGAAGAAACCTAATTGGCGGAGAGCTGAGAGTCGAGAGTCAAGACATTATGGGGAAAATAGATTTGTCTGTTCTTGCACTCTCAACACTCAACTCCCAACCCTGAACGGATTTTCGAGTGATGTGGCGCGGCGTTATAGATCAGTATCGGGAGTTCCTGCCGGTGACGGAGCGGACACCGGTGATCACGCTTCACGAGGGGAATACTCCCCTGATTCGTGCAGACCGACTCCGGGAGGCACACGAGAACCGGATTGAGCTTTTTCTAAAGTGCGAGGGGGCTAACCCGACGGGGTCGTTCAAGGACCGGGGGATGACGATGGCCCTCAGCAAGGCGTTGGAGGAAGGGGCCGCCGCGGTCATCTGTGCCTCCACCGGGAATACCTCCGCTTCGGCTGCTGCGTATGCGGCCCGCGCTGGGTGCCGTGCCATTGTTGTTGTTCCAAGGGGCCAAGTGGCAGTGGGTAAATTGTCGCAGGCGATTATGCACGGGGCGATGCTGATCCAGCTTGAGGGCAATTTCGACAAGGCCCTCGAGATCGTGAAGGGAGTGTCGGAGAAATTTCAGGTCGCCTGGGTCAATTCCGTGAATCCGTTTCGCATAGAGGGGCAAAAGACAGCTGCCTTTGAGATCTGTAACCAGTTAGAGGGAAGTCCGGACTTTGTGTTTATCCCGGTCGGCAATGCCGGAAACATCAGCGCCTACTGGAAGGGCTTCCAGGAGTACCGAAGAGCGGGGCGGGTAAGTCGCCTTCCTCGGATGATGGGCTGGCAGGCCGAGGGAGCAGCCCCTCTGTCCCTCGGACGGGTCGTGGAGCACCCAGAGACGGTGGCTTCAGCCATCCGGATTGGGAACCCGGCCAGTTGGAAGCTGGCGCTGGCAGCGATCGAGGAGTCTCAAGGCGAGATCGGGGTCGTCTCGGATGCCGAGATCCTCAGTGCATACCGCCAGGTCGCCCAGGTGGAGGGGATCTATTGCGAGCCGGCCTCGGCAGCGGCGGTGGCAGGCCTCATCAAGTGCTCCCGGGAAGGGAAAATCCCTCCCGGCGCGCGCGTCGTTTGTATCCTCACCGGACATGGTCTGAAGGACCCAGAGACGGCCATTACCCTCGCGCCCCCCCTCCACGTTGTGGAAGCGAATCTGGACGCGGCGGCACAGGCTATGGGCCTCGGTTGACGGATCCGGAGCGGTCGTGGGTACCTATCGGATTGCGGTCCTGCCGGGGGATGGGATTGGCCCGGAAGTCATTTCCGAGGGTGTGAAAGTCCTGGAAGTGTTAGAGCGGGTTGTTCCCGATCTTCGGTTGGAGTGCCGGGAGTACCCGGCGGGTGCGGTGTGTTACCTGGCCCGAAAAGATGCCCTGCCCCCAGAAACCCTAGAGGCCTGTCGTCAGGCAGATGCCATCTTCTTAGGGGCCATGGGGGATCCGAAGGTCCGGATGCCCGATGGAACCGAGGTCACCCCCCAAATCTCCCTTCGTTTCCTCCTCGACCTCTATGCGGGAGTGCGGCCTATTAAGATGTACCCGAATGTGGGGAGCCCGCTTCACCGCCAGGATCCAGGCTCTATCGACCTTCTCCTCATTCGGGAAAACGTTGAGGGGTTCTTCGCCTCGATGCACAGGGGCCTCCTAGTAGGGGATCAGGTGGCGACCGATACCCTCGTCATTACGCGCCGCGGGACGGAACGGGTTGTTCGGTTCGCCTTCGAGCTTAGCCGGAAGCGGAAAGGGAGTCCGGTCACTGGGACGCGCGTGGTTACGTGCGTGGATAAGGCCAACGTCTTTCGCTCTTTTGCGTTCTTCCGGAAGGTTTTTGATGAGATCGCGACCGAGTTTCCCGAGATCAAGACCAACCATGTGTATGTAGATGCCATGGCCCTCTATCTGGTTCAACGTCCCGGAGATTTTGATGTCGTGGTGGCAGAGAATCTCCTTGGAGATATCCTCTCGGACCTGGGGGCCGGCCTGGTGGGAGGGCTGGGGATGGCCCCTTCGGCCGATATCGGCGACCGACACGCGGTCTTTCAGCCGGCGCACGGCACTGCCCCGGATATTGCGGGTCAAGGGATTGCCAATCCGTTGGCTGCGATCCTATCGGCCGGCCTGATGCTTGAGTGGCTCGGCCAGATGCATCGGGATGCGGCGGCCACCAAGGCCGCGGGCCTCCTCGAACATGCCGTTCAACAGGTCTTGAAGGCGGGAAGAGTGAAAACGAGGGATCTCGGAGGAAGGGCCTCCACAGGTCAGGTGGGAGATGCGGTGGCCGGCAGCCTCCGGTGAGATTTGGTTCATTTTAAGGGTTGATTATCTTGGTTATCGAGCGTTCAGTGAGCGCAGAAAAAGAGAAAGGGCTTGACTCTTGCGGGGGGGCAACTGTATCTTACTAAGTTGCCTGGTTTTCAGGCCGTTTTCATCTTTTTGGCTATCTTTCCCGGGCGGGAATAGCTCAGTGGTAGAGCATCGCCTTGCCAAGGCGAGGGTCGGGGGTTCAAATCCCCTTTCCCGCTCCAGCAATACTTGGGCGGCGTAGCCAAGTGGCTAAGGCAGAGGTCTGCAAAACCTTTATTCCCGGGTTCGAGTCCCGGCGCCGCCTCCA
>VRUN01000100.1 GCA_019456075.1 Candidatus Methylomirabilota bacterium | reverse complement strand
AGGCAAAATCGCCCGCTTTGTTGCCCACGAGGGAAAGCATAAAATCCCCAGGGAAGGTCTCGATGGTCCGCTTGTCCATGGCACTCCACTCCACGTCCATGTCAGCGTGGCTGTGCCACCAGAGTGAGAGGGATGCGGGGTTCCGCCCCTCGTCAACGCAGCACTGGAGGATTTCGAAAATGGCGGCTGAATCCAGCTCCGTCTCTGCCGGTGATACCTTCTGGGGAAGAATGAAGAGGTCAGTGATCAGTAAGTTCGAGCCGTCACGGTCCACTTCGCCGAGCCCGCCAATCTCCATGGGGCACAGTTCGATGTACAGACGCAGCTTCTGGAAGGCCAGCGGGGTAATCAGAACCTGCGGGGGGGTGGTGCTGGTCCAGTTCACGCGGGCAGCTCCTCCCAGTGGTGGATGGGGGTGTACCACTCTTTCGGATTCACGGTCTTGAGGTACTCTAAAAGCAGTTCGGCCGCCGCGACCCACTGAAACTCACTGACCAGTTTCGTGACATTCTGGTCGATATTCCCGAGGCACGGCTTCGCATTCCAGACGTGCGGGTGATCATAGTAGCCGTAAGCGCGGGTCAGGTTCGTAATGGCCACGTCACCATTGAAGCGGATATCGACGCGGAAGCGCCCTAACCGGTATCGCTTCCCGGCGACCACCGTGTCGACGGTATCCGTGAACACACACAGGCGGTCCCCCAGGATCTCGACATCGCATACTTCCGGAATGCGGAGCAACCCCTCAAGTTCCCGCACCAGCGCCTCCTCCGACTGCTCGGCGTTCTTGAGCGTGTGGAACCGCTCCTGACAGTTCCTGAGCAGACGTGTTTGCGACGCCATCTGCCGGGAGAGTTCTTTGAGGTTTTCTTCTGCCCCCGCCATCTCGTCCGGAAGAACATCTCCTCCCTCAGATGGCCCGCCTCTTCGGTATTGCGCATCCTGAATCCTGGCGCTCTCGCCCGGTGAGGCCGAGTGGTCCAGGATGATCAGGGTCGTTCTATGGCTGAGCCGATGAAGGCTGACGTGGACCTGATGGAGGAGGCTTCCGGTCGCATGAGAAAGCCACTGGGTCATCCCCCCGAGACACAGATCGAGGGTCCGGCGGAGGATGATCGGAGCCAACGCCTCGGGTTGTCCGAGCAAATCGAAGAGGACATAGATGTTCTCGCCCAGCATCCCGGCGATTGTATGTCCCTTCTGATCCTGCGTCACGACTCCCCGGGCGAAGAGATTCCCGGGAGTCAGGGCCCTCTGCGTTCCCGCGGCGAGTGGCCAAGAGAAAACCGCCGGGATCTCGACCGTGGGCGTGACCGGCCAAAAGTTGAACCAGTGTGGTCGGACCGGCAGCGCAAAGAGGTGCAGATACAAACCATTCCCCCACTGTGGAGGCGAGAGATGGTTTGTCGATGCGGTGACACGAATGGGGATTCCCAAGGCCTGGGCATACTCCTCTAGGATCGGGTCCAGCACTCCCGATACCGGTGCTTGCCCCGTCTTGCCTGGTTGCACATGGAC
>VRUN01000003.1 GCA_019456075.1 Candidatus Methylomirabilota bacterium | reverse complement strand
CCTCGGCAACTCCAGCGTCATGGGCTGTGCCTTCGGGCCGGACACCGGCATCGCGAACCCGTGCTAAGCGTTTGAACTGAGTATCAAGACCTGAACGATAAGGGCCCCGCCCGATCCGGGCGGGGCCTTATTGTAGGTGGGGACATGGGACGCTCTGGTGCAGTAAACGAACAGGGCTTCACCCTGATCGAGCTCTTGATCGCCGTCGCGATTATCGGGATTCTGGCCGCCATCGCCACGCCGGCGCTGATCGCGGGCCAGCAGCGGGCTCGCTACGCGACGGCGGCGGCGGACACCCGTCAGATCATCACCCACGCCCAGGTTCTGATGAACGACAATAATCAGGTGGCGAACGCGGTGTGTGGGAACCCGATGCCGGCATGCCTGTGGGACAGCACCGCCCCGAGCAACCAGCTCTACATGTCCATGGTCAGCGATCCCTGGGCGCCTGCGGGGGCGACCTACCGGTTTAACCAGGCGCCAGGCCCTGGGTGCGGCGTAGCCTCGATAGGCTGCGTGGTGTATGCGGCCTGGACCGTCGGGTCAAACGGTACAGATGATAACGGCAATGCGTGGGCAGGCGCAGCCCCCCCTTTGACGGATGATCTGGGCGTGTCGACCCTGATCGGATGCTCCTTCGGGCTGACGGTTCCCGTCGCTTCCCCCTGCTGACCGTCCGAGTTGGTCCTGAACGCCTGAGTAGCAGGGCCCCGTCCAACGGACGGGGCCTCAAGCTTCTGAGGGGGGCGAACACAATTGACAAAGATGGCGTCTGTTTTGCACGGACTCCTCGGAGGCAGGATCCTTGTGACAGGTGAAGGGTATGGGGGGATACTTCAGACGAGACCAGAAGGGCTTCACCCTGATCGAGCTCCTGATCGTCGTGGCCATCATCGCGCTCTTGGCTGGGATCGCCATTGTGAACCTGATCCCGGCGGATCAGCGGGCTCGCTATGCCCGGGCGGCGGCGGACACGAAGGAGATCGTCACCCAGGCGATGGTCATGACCAGCGACAATAACCAGGTGGCAAGCGTGGCTTGCGGTGTTAATCCTATGCCGGCGTGTCTCTGGGACACGAACGCACCCAACAGCATTGTATACATGGCTGCGGTGACCGATCCGTGGGCGGCCACAGGAGTAACATACCCGTTTATCCAGGGCTTAGCCGCTGGCGGTTGTGCCCTTGGGCCGGGCTGCGTGGTGTATGGGGCCTACACCATAGGTGGTGACGCGAATGATGATAGTGGTGCATGGACTGGGCTGGCCGGCACAACCCCATTGATTGACGATCTTGGCAACTCGACAGTCGTGGGATGTGCCTTCGGGCCGAACATCACCATCGCCAACCCGTGCTAGTCGTCCCAAAGAACCCGAGGAACCCGTAAAACCCGAAGAGCCTGGGCCTTTCTTGCTAAACCCCTGCTCGTGTGTTATACGACTCCTCGGAGGTCCGTTTCTTGCACGATTTTTGCAAAAGCGGCTGGCAAGTTCTGGCGGGGGTCTCAATGCTTGTTGTAAAGACCGAAGGCCTGACGAAAGAGTTCCGGACCGGATTCTGGCGCACCCGGGTCCGGGTGCTTCACGACCTCAACCTGGAGGTCCGGCAGGGGGAGATCTTCGGCTATCTTGGCCCCAATGGGGCCGGGAAGACGACCACCATGAACCTCCTCATGGGGCTGATCTACCCTACCGCCGGCCGGGCCTGGATCCTGGGCCGGGACGTCTCGGACGTGGCGGTCAAGGCTGCGGTCGGTTTTCTGCCCGAAAATCCGTATTTTTACACCTATCTCACCGGATGGGAGTTTCTCAACTTCTACGGCCAGCTCTTTGGCATCCCCTCCGGCGAAAGGCGCCGGCGGATCGAGGAGCTTCTCCACCTGGTGGGGCTTTCGGACGCAGGGAAACTACAGCTCCGCAAGTACTCCAAGGGGATGCTCCAGCGGATCGGGCTTGCCCAGGCCCTGATCAACGATCCCCAGGCGGTCTTTCTGGACGAGCCCATGTCGGGGCTCGACCCGGTGGGCCGCAAAGAGGTCCGGGACCTGATCTTGAGCCTCAAGGCCAAGGGAAAGACGGTCTTCTTCAGCAGCCATATCATCCCTGATGTCGAGATGATCTGCGACCGGGTCGGCATCATCGTGAACGGGCGGTTGATCCGTGTGGGGCCCTTAGAGGAGCTCTTGGGGAGTGAACTCGAGAGCATCGAGATTAGCGCGTCGGGCCTCGATGATGCCGCGATGGTCGAGATGGCCCAGTGGAGTGTGCGCCCGCCTGTGCACAGGGGGGAGAAGGTCTTTTTTGCCGTCGGGACCGAGAAGGAAGCCATGCAGGTTGTGGAACGGCTCCTCAAGATGGGAGCCTTGATCCATGCCATCCTCCCCCACCGGCTGACGCTGGAGGAGCATTTCTTGCGGGAGGTGGCCAACCGTGAGCCAGGTCGAAGGGCTAGCCCTGAGCCAGGTCGAAGGGGCGGGCCATGACTAACGTCAGACAGGAGACTAGGGTCTGGAGTCTCCCATTTGGTGTCTGTGGTCTGGAGTCTGTGGTCTGATGTTTAAGATCCAAGCGATTGCCATGAACACCTTCAAAGAGGCGGTCCGCGATCGGATCCTTTACGCGATCCTTGTCTTTGCGATCGCCATGATTGCCGGCACGGTCATTCTGGCGAGACTCGGCGCGGGGAGCGGGGAGAAGGTCATTCGCGATTTCGGGCTGGGATTCATCTCCATCTTTGGGACCCTCATTGCGGTCTTCCTTGGGATCGGTTTGGTCCATAAGGAGATCGACCGGCGGACCATCTACACCATCGTTTCCAAGCCGATCCACCGGTCCCAGTTCATTGTGGGGAAATACCTGGGCCTGTGCTTCACCCTGTTTGTGAACGTGGCGATTATGACCGCCACGTTGGTCGGTATCATCTACTTCTTCGGCGAAGGGCTTTGGGATTTCCGGCTGGTTGCCGCCAGCGCCATGATATTTATGGAATTGATGGTGATCACGGGCATTGCCGTCCTGTTCTCGGCTTTCTCGACTCCTGCCCTGAGTGCCATCTTTACGCTGTCGCTCTTTGCCATCGGTCGTCTCCTGAACGATTTCATGATGTTCGGCGAGAAGTATGCGGGAGCGACGGCGGGGAAAGTGATTGGCGGGCTGTATTACCTCTTGCCTAATCTTGCGCGGTTCAATATCAGCACCGAAGTCGTCCATGGGGTCCCCCTCGGGGAAGTGATCTCAGGGATGACGATCCTGTACGGGTTGCTTTACGTTGTCACCCTCCTAGCACTCACTGCCCTGATCTTTCAACGCCGGGATTTTCGATGAAGAGGTCTGATCTACTCTGGGGGAGCGTCTTGGGTCTAGCTCTTGCGGGGTCGATTCTCGTGGCGCACGGGCTCGATGCGAGAGAGCGCGTGCGCCGGCCCCTCGAAATTCCCCCGTACCTCCCCTCTCCAACGTTTGTGCGGTACGCATCTTTTGGGTACAACGGGATGGCGGCGGATCTCATGTGGATCCGGGCGACGCAATATTTCGGGGCAGAACTCGATAGGCGGGTGGCGGCCAGGAAGGCCGGGACATTCAGGGAAACGGAGGCTAGATACCAGTTCCTTTATCCCCTCCTCGATCTGACTGTCTCTCTCGATCCCCAGTTCATCGGCGCCTATCGGTGGGGTGGGCTCTTGCTCACGGTAGTCAAGAGGTATGATGACGCCATCGCCCTCTACGAGAAGGGCTACGCCGCCAATCCCGACCGGTGGGAGATGCCCCATGATCTCGGACGCCTCTATTTTCTCGACCTGAAGGACTACGAGAAGGCCCTCTACTGGTGGAAGATTACCCTCGATATTCCGGGACACCCGCGCTACATCCCCCGCTTCGTCCCTCGCCTTTACGCCAAGACGGGGAAGAGAGAGATGGCCATCCAAATCTGGATTGAGCTGTTCGAGGCAACGGACAGTGAGTGGTTCCGGGGCGTGATCCGGGATGAGCTCAAGAAGCTGGGGGTCAAGGTCGGTGAGTAATCCGTTTCTGGTCACCTCCAGTTTCCTGCTGGGACTCGTTGTGGGCAGCTTTTGCAACGTGTGCATCCATCGACTCCCTCAAGGGGAGAGCATCGTCATTCCCCGCTCCCGGTGTCCCAATTGCCGGACGAGCATTAAGGCCCACGACAACATCCCCGTACTCAGTTTCCTCCTCCTCAGGAGGCAGTGCCGGAGCTGCGGGCACCGGATCTCCTGGCAGTACCCCGTCGTAGAGCTCCTCACGGGATCTCTCTTTGCCCTGACCATCTTTCGGTTTGGCCTCTCGTGGCACACCGGCATCCTGTGGGCCTTTGTTGCGGCGTTGGTGATCGTGACCTTTATCGACCTGGAGCATCAGATCGTCCCTGACGTCATTACCCTTCCCGGGATTGCCGTCGGCCTCACGTGGAGCGTCCTCGCGGCGTTGCTCCTGACCAACGATCATGGGGCCCCTCTCTCGTTCTCTCCCCCCACGCCGCTGGACGCGCTCCTGGGGATGCTCGTGGGGGGCGGAATCCTGTATCTCGTGGCAGTTTTCAGTCGGGGAGGGATGGGGGGCGGGGACATCAAGCTTACCGCAATGGTCGGTGCGCTCCTCGGGTGGCGAGCCGCCCTCCTCACCATCTTTCTCGGGACCCTCTCGGGATCTGTCATCGCCCTCGTCCTCCTCGCCTCGGGAAAGAAGAGCCGGAAGGATCCGATGCCTTTCGGACCCTTCCTCGCTCTGGGGGCGGTCCTGGCCCTCTTTTGGGGGGAAGAGCTTATCGCCGGCTACCTTCGCCTGGTCCGCTGGGGTCTCTGACGGCCGATAACCGATGACCGGCGACCGATGACCGAGCGGTATGTCGAAATTCGAATTTCGAATTTGTCTTACCTGTGAACCGTGAACTCTGAACCCTGAACCGTTTTTGCGACTGGGGACGGCCGACTGCTGATAGCTGATAGCAGCATTGAAGGGGAGATGCGCGCGGTCATTCAACGGGTGCGCCGGGCTGCCGTCATCGTAGAGGAGCGGACCGTGGGGCAGATCGGCCCTGGCCTGATCATCTTCCTGGGGGTGGCCAGGGGGGATCGAGAGGAGGATGTAGACTGGATGGCAGAGAAGATTGCCCATCTTCGGGTGCTCGAGGATGGCGAGGGACGAATGGATCGGTCTTTGCTAGAGACTGGCAAAGAGGCGTTAGTGGTATCCCAGTTTACCCTGTACGGCGATGTCGAAAAGGGGAGGCGTCCCGATTTCACGGCGGCGGCAGGATCAGCGGAGGCAGAACCGCTTTACGATCGGTTTGTCCAGGGCCTTCGCGGACGTGGGGTCCCCGTCCAGTCGGGGATTTTTGGGGCGCGAATGCTGGTCCAATTGGAAAATGATGGTCCGGTGACCCTCATTGTAGATCGTGGGTGAGAAGGGTGAAGCCTTTTCCCGCACTCCTCGATGAGTTCTTGAGTGTGCTGACAGTGGAGCGGGGAGTTGCAGATAATACACTGGCGGCGTATTCGCGCGATCTCCGAAGGTATCTCGCTTTCTTGGAAGAGCAAGGGCTTTCGTCCCCAGAGAAGGTATCTCTTTCGCATCTCCAGGCGTTCCTCGTGAGACTCCGGGAATCTGGTCTCGGCCCTCGCTCCGCCGCCAGGACGATCTCGGCCCTCAGGACCTTCCATCGGTTCCTGGCCGGTCAGGGCTACGTCCAAAGTGATCCCACCTCCCTTCTTCGGACTCCCCGCGTTCCCCGATCATTGCCGAACGTCCTGTCCGGCGACGAGGTGGAGCGTTTGCTAGGGGCTCCCGATGTCTCCCAGCTACGCGGGCTCAGAGATAAAGCGATGCTCGAGCTGCTGTACGCGACTGGCCTTCGGGTCTCCGAACTCCTCTCCCTTCCCCTGACCGCCCTGGATCCCACGGTCGGATTCGTCCGTTGTCTGGGAAAGGGGGACAAGGAGCGAGTGGTTCCCGTAGGGTCTTCGGCCCTGACGTGGCTGAAGGAGTATCTCACCCGAGGCCGGCCATCCCTGACGGCTGACAGAAGTACCACCTTCCTCTTTCTCGGACGAGGAGGCCGGCGCCTGACGCGCCAGGCGTTCTGGAAGAGCGTCCGATCGTATGCGGGAAAGGCCGGGATCTCGAAACGAATCACCCCCCACACCCTCCGTCACTGCTTTGCGACTCACCTGTTAGAACACGGGGCAGATCTTCGTTCCGTGCAGCTCATGCTGGGGCATGCCGACATCTCCACCACGCAGATCTACACGCACGTCGGTCGGGCCCGCCTCAGGGAGATTCATGAACGGTTCCACCCCCGCTCGTGACCCTACCTTGACCTCTCTCGAGGGGCGTGCTATAAGAAGCACGAGATTAACGTAAAGGAGACCGCGATGCGGTGCCCAATCCATCCCCTCGAAAGGCCTGTTGGACTTCGAGTGCTATAGTTGCGGAAACATGGGGACGATTGTCCTATGTGAGGCCCTCCGTCACCGGCCCCCAGCGTGAGGGGGTCCCGGGAGGATCATGGTGGGGTCTGGTCCTAGTCAAGGCATCACCGTCCGTCGAGGCGGTGATGCCTTCGCATTTTGGGGGTGAATCCATGCTCGGACGGCTCCTCCTCCTTTTCATCGTCGTTCCCCTGGTCGAGCTTTACCTTTTGATCGAAGTGGGCAGCCGGCTTGGCGCGGGGACCACGGTGATTCTCATCGCCCTGACCGGGGGCGTCGGGGCACTCCTCGCTCGCATGCAAGGATTCCGGGTGGTCCTCCAGATCCGAGAACGCCTGAGGGGAGGGCAGCTGCCTGCCGATGAACTGTTGAGTGGCGGGCTCGTCGTGGCCGGGGGGCTTCTGCTGGTGACCCCGGGACTCCTGACCGATGCGGTCGGGTTAGCTCTCCTCCTCCCATTCGTCCGCTCTCGGGTGGTGGAGTGGGTCAAGGGGTTCATTCAGCGGAAGATCCAAGAGGGGAGTATCGACGTGGTGGCCTGGGAGGGAGATGAATGAAGTCTCAGCCCCACGATCATACCACTGCTAATCCGTACGAGGGGGTGGCCCTCCTCGCCGATCCCCTCTACCGCTACATCCAGTTCACCGTGCCGGGGAGGGGGAAAGAGGGAGAACAGACGGAGAAAGATCTGATCGATAGCCCTTGGATGCAGCGCCTCCGCATGATTCATCAGCTGCAGGGGTCCTGGTGGGTCTATCCGGCGGCGGAGCACAGCCGGTTTCAACATGCCCTGGGGGTTATGCACCTGGCCGGCAGGTTTGCCGAGCAACTCTACCCGAGTCTCAAGACAGTCTGCCAGCAGGCCTGTCCCTCGCGGGAGTACGTCCGGGAGCTCCTCCGCGTGACCGGGCTTCTCCATGACATCGGCCACGGCCCGTTTGGCCACTTCTTCGACGAGAACTTTCTCACCAGGTACGATCTCGATCACGAACGAGTTGGTCAGGTCATCATCGAAAAGAAGCTGGGTAAGATTATCCGTGGAATTCGGCGAAGCCCGGCCGGACCCTTTGAGAAGGGGGAGACATTAGACCCGCACCATGTTGCCTTCCTCATTCGCAAGCCGGACCCCCGGGAGGCCACCCGGGCACCCGAGTGGCTGACGTTCCTCCAACCGGTCTTCTCGGGAATTTACAGTGCCGACAACATGGACTACATACAGCGGGACGCTTATATGACCGGGTTCTCCTTGGATATGGTTGACGTAGACCGCCTCTTGTTCTACACCTTCTTTACCGACAAGGGACTGACGCTGCATCGAGCAGGCTCCTCCAACCTGGTCCGCTTCATTAATGCCCGGGTCTCTATGTACTCCGATGTCTACTACCATCGGACCAATCGCGCCGTCGATCTCCATATGAAGGAAATATTTGAGGAGACGATGCAGCTGCTCTTCCCCTGGAATCCCCTGGAGGAACTGGACCGATATTTGGAGATGACCGATTGGGCCCTCTTGCAAGAGGTGATGAAGTGGCCCCGCTTAAAAGACGCGAAAAAAAAGAAGCTCGGTCGCGAGTGGCGGAAAATTCTCAACCGACAGGTCAAGTGGAAGATGGCATATGACTGGGTTGTAACCATAGAGGAGTATGAAAAGGGCCTTCGCTTTCAGAACGCGAAAGAGCTCGAACGGGACATCCGGAAGTATCTCCCCGAGCGTCTCCGACATATTCCGTTCCGAGTCGATCTCGCTGCGCAGGATACCAGGCCGGAGAACCCCTTGGCGGAGGGGAGTAAGCGGATTCACATCTTCAACCCCTCCACGGGGGAGGTGTCTCCTTCCCCTTTGCGTGACCTGTTTAAAAACATTCCCCCCAAGGTGGCCCACTGCCGGGTCTTCGCTTTGAGTCATGCCTACGACCGGCAGCTCTCGGTTGCCACGGAGAGGGCGTTGAATGTCGCCGGGGAGGACTTCGTCTCGACCAACATCTAAAGGAACCCGCCGCTCGAAATCCTCTCTCTTCGACGAGCTGGTCCTTCAGATCCTTGCCTTTCGGGACCGGCGGGACTGGCGGCAGTTTCACAACCCGAAAGATTTGTCCATTTCCATCAGCCTCGAGGCGGCCGAACTCTTGGAGTTCTTTCAGTGGAAGAACCCCGAGGAGGTAGCGGCGCTCGTGACGGACCCTCAGGGACACCGTCAAGTCAGCTGGGAGATGGCGGATATCCTCATTCTGCTCATCTCCCTTGCCGACATCCTCGGGGTGGACCTGATCAAGGCCGCGCGAGAGAAGCTTGAGGAGAATGACCGCAAGTATCCGGTGGCACGGGCCCGCGGAAGCGCGCGGAAGTACTGGGACCTTTAGCGGCTGATCAGCAATCAGCTGTCTGCTGTCCGCAACTAGACTGGAGACAGGAGACTAGAGGCTGGAGTCTAGGGTCTGTGGTCCCCGTCTCCGATCTCCCGTCTCCGGTCTCATGTCTCGCGCCGGTGGCTGCTGATGGTGCGAGGGTGGGGCATGGGATTTCGGTGCCGGAGGTTGATTACTGACGGCTCGACTGTCTTCGACCCTGTGGTTCGACAGGCTCACCACCCCGAGGAAGATCGAGGGGAGGCTCAGACCCGAAGGGAGTTCGCCGAAGTTTGCCGACTGCCGTTGGTGCTTGCCCTCTTGCTGGTGGGGGGGTGCTCCTGGGAGCCAAAAGACTCCACGTCTCGGGTGGCGGAGTGGATCCAGGAAAGAGCCTCTGAGTCAGGCTTGGCTCTCCTAGAGCAGCATCTGAACTACGCTCCACAAGATAGTGCCGCTCGACTCCTCAAAGGGATTCTTCTCGTCCAAGCTGGGGAGGTGGACGAAGCCCTCCGGGAATATCAAGCGCTGTGGAAGATCGACGACAATCCCCATCCCGAACTCTTGGGCCATATCCTGAACGCGTACCTTCAGGAAGAGGTTGAATCGGGAGGGGCCTACCGTCTTCGGGCCGCTCCGTTAGTGGCTCACGTTGGAAATCCTGCCGTCTTTCCTCTTCTATTTGAGCTGGCCTTGACGGGCGATCCGGCGGGGCGGAGCATAGCTGTCCACGCCCTGAGCCGACTCGATGTGGGCCCGACCCTCCCCCTTTTCACCGCGCTTATCGAAGATTCGGATCCCTATATCCGCGCTGAGGCGGCCAGGGGATTAGGTCGACTCGGAGGCGATGTCGCAAGAGCCAGTCTCCACCCCCTTCTCGAGGACGATCAGGAGATGGTCCGGGTAGCGGCCGCCGAGGGTTTGGCCAGATTAGGAGACCCACGGGCCACCCCTGTCCTGCTGGAGGCTCTCAGGTCTCAGCAGGCCTCGATGCGCATGCAGGCGGCTGAGGTGCTAGGAAATCTGGAAATGCGGGAGGCCGCTCCGGCCCTCCTGGCGGCTCTCAGCGATTCCGATAATTATGTTCGGCTGTATGCCGCACAAGCCCTCGTCCAATTAGGGGAAACAGCGGGGCAGACGGTTTTGCGCCGGGCCCTCGAACACCCGTCCCTGTCGCTCCGCCTTTTCGCCGCTGAGGCGCTCGCCAATCTCGGGGACGCGACCCCCCGTCCGTTCCTCCACCAGGTCGTGGCGGATCCAACGATGGCAAAAGAGGTCCGGCTCTATGCCGCGTGGATCTTGGGCAGATTAGACGATCCCTCAGGTATCCGCCATATCGGGGGACTCCTTCAGGATGCCGATCCGTACATCCGCCTTCGGGCTGCCTGGACCCTGGGGGAAATTGGAGACATGGAGGCCTCTCCTGTCCTGCGATCCGCGCTCGGGGATCGGGAACGCGCAGTCCGGATCCACGCCGTGTGGGCCCTCAACCAACTCCTGCGACAGCGCACCGGGGTCCAGGGGTGAGCGGCCGTGGCCACATCCGGCTCGGCTTTGCTATAATCTGGCTGTCCTCGAGGTCATCCGGTTAGCAGGAGAGGATATGCGAAGAACAATGCCGGCGCAGCATCCCCTTCGTCACCCTCTTTGCCGTGGTGACGGAGCGGTGCTTTCTCGAGGGGATTGGGTGGCCAGGTCGCGCGGTGATCCGTTACCTGGGCGAGCTTCTCATCGACTTCACCCACATCGATCACGTGTACAAAATCCGCAACGCCCAGGGTCGGCGGGTCGAGGATGTCGTTGAGATGCTTATGGAGGGGGATCTTGTGTCTCGCACCCCCTCGCTGGAGCGACAGCGACAAGTGCACAAACACATTGGCGACTACACCCTTTTCATGACTGGGCTCTTCCCGGAGTGTGTCCGGCGGATCAAGCGGCAGCGCGTCTTGGCGAGCCCCGATGCTCTGCTGGATTACGTCGAGACCGGGAAACGCTCCTACCGGATCGCATCGGAATTCTCATATGGGGGTCACGCGGGAGAGGTCCCCCTGTTCCGGAAGCTCTCCGAAGATTTCGGGCTGTGCGTCTTTGGCCTGGGATATGTTCGAGCCGACTTGAAGCGTTTGCGAAATCCAAGGCTGCAACGCATGTGGGGGACGCTTCTAAGTTAGGGAACCCCGGATGGGGGTGTCGGTGTTCTGGGGCTCCCTCGGATAAGTACGGGAAGCCTGGAAGGGTGGGGCGATGACGCGCGCGATCATTCACGTGGACATGGATGCTTTCTACGCCGCGGTGGAGCAGCGGGATCATCCGGCCTACGAGGGACGGCCGGTGATCGTCGGGGCGGATCCCAAGAAGGGAAAGGGAAGAGGGGTCGTGGCGGCCTGCTCTTATGAGGCCCGGGCCTTTGGGGTCCACTCCGCCATGCCCATCTCCCGAGCCTATCGTCTGTGCGCTCA
The DNA here is from genome assembly GCA_019456075.1 of Candidatus Methylomirabilota bacterium. GTDB lineage: Bacteria > Methylomirabilota > Methylomirabilia > Methylomirabilales > CSP1-5 > CSP1-5. The sequence goes on along the minus strand of VRUN01000003.1, from coordinate 58,036 downwards.
CGCCATCTTCCTGCCGGTACGAATGAACCGGTACGAAGAAGTGTCTGAGGGGATCTTTGGGATCTTACGTCGCTACACCGATCGCGTAGAGCCGCTGTCCATCGATGAGGCGTTTCTGGATGTCACCGGGAGTGCCCGCCTTTTTGGGGAACCGACAGAGATTGGCAGACAAATCAAGGCGGAGATCTGGCGGGAAGAGCGGCTCACCGCCTCGGTGGGCGTGGCCCCGAATAAATTTATCGCGAAAATCGCTTCCGATTTCAAGAAACCGGATGGATTCGTCATTGTGCGGTCGGAGGAGGTCAAGACGTTTCTCCAGGACCTTTCCGTCGAACATCTGTGGGGGGTCGGTAAGAAAACCGCAGCGACCCTACGGGCGCTGGGCATCAAGACCCTCGGCGAGCTGGCCCGCTGGCCGGAAGAAGCGGTCTCAAGGCGCCTGGGCATGGTCGGAGGGCACCTTTGCCTTCTCAGCCGTGGAGTCGATGACCGCCCCGTGATCCCGGAGGCGATGGCCAAATCGATAGGGGCCGAGACGACCTTTTCCATCGATCTCGATGATCTCCGCCAAATCCGGCAGACCCTTCTCCGGTTGGCGGAGCGCGTATCGGCTCGCCTCCGGCGGGAGGACACGGCGGGTTCTACGATCACCCTGAAGCTCCGCTTTGCCGACTTCACGACCTTGACCCGTTCTTTGACCGTAGCAGAGCCTATCGCCCTCACCGAAGAGATCCATGCGAAGGCCCTGGCCCTTTTCCAGAAGATCCCCTTGCATGGACGTCGAGTACGCCTCCTCGGAATCGCCCTCTCTAAACTCACATCCAAGACTTCTCCCGGTCAGATCCCACTCTTTCCAGCGGATCCGCGAAAAGAGAAGGCTGCTGAGGCGGTGGATGAGATTCGGCGCCGGTTCGGGGAGGCCGGGATCGTCCGGGCCAGCCTCCTGTCCTCGGAGTCAGGGGAGAGGAACCGGTGATTGGCCCCCGGTCTCTCGAGGGAACCCTCATCCGGGTGAATTATTGTAATGAGGAGACCGGATATGTTGTCGCCCGTCTGGAGGTCCCTGATCACCGGGATCCCGTGACGGTGGTGGGGAATCTCTGGGGAGCCACCCCCGGAGAGACGATCCGCCTCACAGGACAGTGGATCCGCCACGCGCGGTATGGGGACCAGTTCAAGGTCGAAGCGTATGAGAGCGTTCTTCCGGCCTCGGTGGCTGCGATCGAGCGCTACCTCGCCTCGGGACTCATCAGGGGGATTGGCCCTGCCTACGCGAGGCGTGTGGTGGATACCTTCGGTTCCGAGACACTCCGGGTCATCGAGGAAGAGCCGGAGCGCCTGCTGATTGTAGACGGGATTGGGGAGGCCCGTCTTGCTCGGATCCGGGATGCCTGGACCGAACAGCGGCACCTCAGAGGGCTCATGCTCTTTCTGCAGGAGCACCGGATCTCCCCGACCTTTGCCCTCAGGATCTTCAAAGCCTATGGTCCTTCAGCCCCCCTCACGATTCGGGAGGATCCCTACCGGTTGGCCCGTGAGATTGCGGGCATCGGCTTCAAGACCGCCGACCGGATCGGCGCGTCCATCGGGATAGCCAAGGATTCCCCCAGGCGGGTTGCCGCCAGCCTCCTCTATCTCTTGGAGGAGGCCACCGAAGCCGGGCATGTGTACTATCCATCCTCCCGCCTCTGTCACGAAACCGCTGAGCTCTTGGGGATCAGGGATGTGGCTCTTCTTCAGCAGACCCTCGCGCACCTTCAGGAAGAAAAGGCGGTGGTCTGTACTCCCCTGCCCGGGGATACCGCCGTTTATCTCCCTCTGCTGTATCAGGCTGAGGAGGGGGTCAGCCGTCGGTTGGCTCTCCTGGCCAAAGCACCCCGCCTCGGCCCCCCGATTGACCTCCCCCGGGCCATCCAGTGGGCGGAGGCGAGGAGCGACATTCGGTTCACCTCCGGGCAACGGGAGGCCCTCCAAAAGGCCCTTCAAGCGAAGATCCTGATCATTACCGGCGGCCCGGGGACGGGAAAGACGACCCTCCTGCGAGCGCTCATCGAAATCCTTCAACGGAAAGGGGTCCGTCTCCTCCTGGCGGCTCCCACCGGCCGAGCGGCCAAGCGGATGGCCGAGGCCACGGGTCGGGAGGCCATGACGCTTCACCGATTATTGGAGTTCAGTCCGAAGGAAGGAAAGTTCAAAAGAAACGACGTCCGCCCCCTTAAGACGGATCTGTTAGTGGTGGACGAAGCTTCGATGATCGACCTGATTTTGATGAACCACCTTCTCAAGGCGCTCCCGCCGATGGCAGCCCTACTTCTCGTGGGGGATGCCGACCAGCTCCCCCCGGTGGGGCCGGGATCACTACTTCACGATCTGATTGCTTCGACGTCCGTTCCGGTGATGCGGCTCACGGAGATTTTTCGTCAGGCCAAAGAGAGTCACATCGTGGTGAATGCCCATCGGGTCAACCGAGGGGAGATGCCACATCTCCCTGAGTTCGGGACGGCGGACTTCGCCTTCATTGAACATAATGACCCCGAGGCTGTTCGGGATCGGGTGAGAACGCTCGTGACCACAGAGATCCCGCGGCGCTACGGCCTCGATCCGCTCCAGGATATCCAGGTCATCACCCCGATGAACCGGGGCTCCCTCGGGGTCGCCACGCTGAATCAGGATCTTCAGGCGGCCCTCAACCCGGACGGCGAGGCGATCGTTGGGGGCGGACGGCATCTCCGGGTGGGAGACCGGGTGATGCAGGTCCGGAATAACTATGACAAAGAGGTCTATAACGGCGACCTGGGCCGGATCGTTCGGATCGACCGGGAAGAACATCAGCTCTGGGTCCGATTCGAACAGGGGGAGGTCGTCTACGCATGGAGCGAACTCGATGAGCTCAACCTGGCCTACGCCATCTCGGTCCATAAGAGCCAGGGGAGTGAGTATCCGGCTGTCGTCTGTCCGCTGCACACGTCGCACTACGTCATGCTTCAGCGAAATCTCCTGTACACGGCCCTGAGCCGAGGAAGGCGCCTCGTCGTTATGGTCGGCACCAGGCAGGCCGTCGCGATCGCCGTGAGAAATGCCCGGCTCCGGGAGCGACATAGTTGCCTTCCGGACTGTTTGCGCCGGGAGTTCGCGGAGAGGGGACCGTGAGGCATCGGTACCTCGTTGTCCTTTGCCTGCTCTTGCTTCTCCTCGCGGCCTGCGGCGGGCACAGAACGCGCCGTAGAGGGGTGTATCATCCGGTCCGTCCGGGCCAGAGCTTGTATCGGATCGCCAAGACCTACAGGGTGAATATGAAGAAGCTCAAGCGGGTCAACCGGATCTCCGATCCTGCCAAGATTCGGGCCGGGGATCGTATCTTCATTCCCGGCGCCCGGAAGGTCCTGTACGTTCCAGTCTACCGGCCGGAGGAGACCGCGGTTCTCGAACGAAAACTTCCCGCCAGCAGTACCGGAGTCACCAATCTCCGCTTTACGTGGCCGGTCAAGGGGAAGATCATTGCTCAATTCGGGATCGAGGACGGGTTCAAGAATAATGGATTGGCTATCGCGGCAAAGCATGGAACCCTGATCCGAGCGTCAGAAAAGGGAAAGATCATATATAGCGGGTCAGAGCTTCGGGATTACGGCAATCTGATCATCATCGACCATCAAGGGGGCTTTGCCACGGTGTACGCCCACAATCGGGTGAACCTGGTGAGAAGGGGGGAAAAGGTGAAAAAGGGGGAGGTCATCGCCGAGGTAGGGATGACCGGGGTCGCCGAGACCCCATACGTCCACTTCGAGATCCGACGAGGGGGCAAGGCCAAAGACCCGCTTGCCTTTCTCAAGTGAGACATCCCACCCGAAAGAGACGTCAAGTTCTGGTTCAAAAACTTCTGGGGCGTCTGCCGCACCGGCAGCAAGAACTGATCGGGGCCGCGAGAGTTCTCGGCAATCGGCGGAGAGTGTCGGTCTACCTCGTCGGGGGGCCGGTGCGCGACCTCATCCTGAGGCGCGCCAGCGCCGATCTCGACCTGACGGTGGTCGGGGATGGCATCGCGTATGCGAAAGCCTTAGCGGCCGAGCCGGGCACAAGGGCGACGATCCATCCCCGGTTTGGGACGGCTGCCCTTATCCTGCGGGACGGCTTGCGGCTCGATGTGGCCACCGCCCGGCGCGAACGCTATGTGCATCCTGCTGCGCTGCCACAGGTCTTCCCGGGAACGATTCGAGATGATCTGTTTCGCCGGGACTTTACCATAAACGCCATGGCGGTCCGGGTTGCCCCTAAGGGGGAAGAACTCCTCGATCTCTTCGGCGGGCTCACGGACCTCAAGAGAGGATTTCTACGGGTCCTCCACGATGAGAGCTACCGGGATGACCCGACCCGGATCTTCCGAGGATCCCGGTATGCTGCCCGATATCGCCTCCGCTTCAGCCCACGGGACCGACGGCTGATCCGAAACGTGCTGGCGGAAAAGGTGTTGCAACGGCTCTCGAGAGAACGGCTGTTCCGCGAGGTGAAGCGGGTGTTTGACGAAGCCACGCCTGAGGCGGCCCTGAGAATCCTTCAGGATCGAGGAGTCCTCAAGGCCCTCGATCCTGCCCTGGTCGTAGACCAGGGCGCGTTCGCACAGATGAGGAGTGTCCGCCGGGCCTGGCAGCGATACAACCGCCGGGGGATCTCTTCGACGCCTCCCCTGTGGCGAGTCTATCTTCTGGTTCTGCTCCGATCGGTTCCTGCCAGGGTTCGCCGCCGGGTCGGGGAGCATCTCGGGCTCAAGGGGCCCCCTCTCGACGCGTTGATGACGGAGCTCAGAGATTTTGCGTTCCTTCAGGAACAGCTCGAGGAAGGGTCCCTTCGGGCCAGCCGTCTTCGATATCTCCTTGATCGCGCGTCCGCGGATCTGCGCATCCTTCTGTGGGCCTCAGGGGCGCGACGCGTAAGACACAGCGTCGAGCGCTATCTCACCCGTCTGGCCTCCGTGAGGCCCGCCCTCACCGGGCAGGATCTCAAAAAGTTCGGCTTCCCTCCGGGACCCACCTACCGTCGGATCCTGGATCGTTTGCTGGAGGGGCGAATGGAGGGACGCCTCAAGAGCCGCGAAGACGAGGTGGCTTTCCTTCGTCGTCACTTCGGCCGCCCGCGGTGAGCCCCGTAGACACCTTCGGCCTCCCCGGATGTCGCGATAGTGGCGATTCTGCGACAAATTGACAAAGGGGGGTGCCTTTGGTAGCTTGCGCTATAATCATATTCTCACCACACCATCCTGCCTCTCGACGGGAGCCAGGTCTTGTCCGGTCTTTTTGGGCCTACACAGAGACTGACCTGTCGGCAGATTGAGCTACCTGAGGTCGCCTTAGTGCTGGGTCTGGTCTTTGCAATGGCAGGGGGACAGGTGACCTGGCCAATGAACTCCATGGTGGAGGCATTGCTGCTGTAACGCGCGTCGCTTCGGAGGAGACGGATGCGACAGGGACGGGTCCTGAGTGGCATGCGGCCTACGGGTCGGCTGCATTTGGGCCACCTCTTCGGGGCGTTAGAAAACTGGAGGCAGCTGCAAGACGAGTACGAGAGCTACTTCTTTGTCGCCGACTGGCACGCCCTGACCTCCGATTATGCCGATCCCAGCCGCCTCCAGGAACACACCCGGGAGGTCGTCCTCGACTGGCTGAGTGCCGGAATCGATCCCGAGAAGGCGGTCCTCTTTATTCAGTCCCGCCTCCCGGAACACGCGGAGCTCCACCTCCTACTCTCCATGATCACTCCCCTCCCGTGGTTGGAGCGGAACCCCACGTACAAGGAGCAGCTTCAGGAGGTGACGAACAAGGACCTCAGCACGTTTGGTTTCCTGGGCTACCCGGTATTGCAGGCAGCGGATATCCTGATCTATCAGGCCAACTATGTGCCGGTGGGGGTCGATCAGCTTCCCCACATTGAACTCACCCGCGAGATTGCCCGTCGCTTCAATCACCTCTACAAGCCGGTCTTCACCATTCCGGAGTCGATGTTGACCGAGTTTCCGAAGATCCCGGGGACCGACGGTCGCAAAATGTCCAAGAGCTACAATAACTGCATCTATCTGTCGGATTCCCCGGAGGCGGTTGAGCACAAGGTGAAACCGATGATCACTGACCCGGCTCGGATCCGTCGGACCGATCCGGGCAACCCAGACGTCTGCCCGGTCTATGACCTGCATAAGATCTTTACACCCAAGGACGAACGGGAAAGCTATGTGGTACCGGGGTGTCGGACCGCAGCTATCGGCTGTCTCGACTGCAAGGGCGTGCTGCTCAAGCATATGCTTCCGGTCCTCTCCCCCATCTATGAGCGGCGAGTAAAGCTCGCCGGGCAGGCGGGACTGGTGGAGGAGATTCTTGCGGCGGGGACAGAGGGTGCCCGGAAGGTGGCCCGGCAGACCCTGTTGGTGGCCAAGGAGGCGATGGGGATCTGACTCCGCAAGCTGCCGCGGCGCGTAATTCCTGGGCCTTGACGGACGCTACATATTGGGGTAGATTGGCTTTAATCATCAACGTCTTGTAATGGAGGGGAGAGGTGCAATGCTAGATGGGCCGTTAGAAGAGGGGCTCACCTTCGACGATGTCCTGCTGCTTCCGGCCAAATCCGAGGTCCACCCACGTGAGGTTGACGTCTCTACAGGGCTGACCAGGCGCATCCGGATCAATATCCCCCTGGTCTCCGCGGCCATGGACACGGTGACCGAGGCGCGATTCGCCATTGCGCTGGCCCGGGAGGGGGGGATCGGGATCATCCATCGGGCCTTCTCGGCGGAACGGCAGGCGGCGGAGGTAGATAAGGTCAAGAAGTCCGAGAGTGGAATGATCGTGGACCCGATCACCGTCCGCCCCACACAGAAGATCTACGAGGCGCTCGAGATCATGGAGCGGTACCGGATCTCCGGGGTGCCGGTGACTGATGAGGTGGGAAGGCTGGAGGGAATCCTGACCAACAGGGATCTCAGGTTTGAGACCAAGCTCGACCTTCCCATCTCGGCAGTGATGACCAGGGACCGCCTCATCACTGCGCCTGTCGGGACCTCTCTGGAGGAGGCGAAGGAGGTTCTTCACCAGCATCGGATTGAGAAGCTTCCGGTGGTGGACGAGCAGTTCATTCTCAAGGGACTTATCACCATCAAGGATATCGAAAAGCGCCGAAAGTATCCCCATGCCTGTAAAGACTCCCTGGGGCGACTTCGCGTCGGGACAGCGGTGGGGGTCGAGGAGGATGCCGAAGTGCGGGTCCCCCTCCTCCTGAAGGCTGGCGTCGACGTGGTCGTGGTGGACACGGCCCATGGACACTCGCAGTCCGTCATCGAGACGGTCCGCTGGATCAAGCAGACTCACCCGCAGGCCGAGGTAATTGCCGGCAACGTGGCCACCGCCCAAGGGGCAGAGGATCTAATCCAGGCTGGAGTTGATGGGATCAAGGTTGGGATCGGTCCAGGGTCGATCTGTACCACGCGGGTGGTGGCGGGCGCGGGAGTGCCTCAAGTCACCGCCATTGCAACGTGCGCTGCCGTCACGAATCGGCATGAGATTCCCATCATTGCGGATGGGGGAGTGAAACATTCGGGAGACGTCACGAAGGCCATCGCCGCCGGGGCCCATGCCGTGATGATCGGCGGGCTCTTCGCCGGGACGGAAGAGGGCCCGGGTGAGACCGTGATCTATCAAGGCCGGAGCTACAAGGTGTATCGCGGGATGGGGTCGTTGGGGGCCATGCAACGCGGAGGACGAGACCGCTACCTTCAGGAGAGGGAAAGCGAGGAGGGGAAGTTGGTCCCCGAGGGAATCGAGGGGCGAGTTCCCTACCGCGGAACGCTCGCCGCGAATGTCTTCCAAATGGTGGGAGGACTCAGGGCCGGGATGGGGTACTGTGGTTGCCGCAGCGTGGAGGAGCTTCGGCAGAATGGTCGCTTCATCAAGATTACCAATGCCGGCCTCCGAGAGTCACACGTTCACGACGTCATCATCACGAGGGAAGCGCCCAACTACCGTATGGAAAGCTAGTGCCGTCCCAACCATCTGTGCCAACTTTCTCGCTGCACTCGCTCTTGATCATTGCAACAAGGCACGCCACTCAAATTCGGATTATCAAGTTGGGACGGCACTAGACGCGGCGAACGTGGAGTGATTGTCCTGCGGCCTCATTATGCACGTTGCTCTTCCGCATTCGACGAAGGTTAGGCTTTCTTTACCCTATCGGCCGCCCCTTTACGCCAATGACGGATAAGATCCTTATCCTCGACTTTGGCTCGCAGACCACCCAGCTCATCGCCCGGCGCGTGCGGGAGTGCCGAGTCTACTGCGAGATCCTTCCGTGTCACACGCCGATCCACACCGTCCGACAGTTCAATCCGAGGGGGATTATCCTGTCTGGGGGGCCCGCCAGTGTCTACGATCGGGATTCACCACTCCTCGATCCTGAGGTCCTGGCCCTCAACCGGCCGGTTTTGGGGATTTGCTATGGGATGCAGGTATTGACCCACCTCCTAGGTGGGAAGGTCGCTCCGGCGCACGAGAGGGAGTACGGCAAGGCAGACCTCCGAATTGACGACCCTTCGGACCTCCTCGCGGGGCTCGGGACGGAGACGATTGCCTGGATGAGCCACGGAGACAAGGTGCTTGATCTCCCGTCCGAATGGATTCCCATCGCTCATACGGAGAACGCACCTTTTGCCGCTATGCGGCACGCAGACCGCCCCCTGTATGCCGTTCAATTTCACCCAGAGGTGATTCATACGCCGAAGGGTCGACAGATCCTCAATAACTTTCTCTTCAGGGTTTGCGGCTGTTCGCCGACGTGGACCATACAGTCTTTTATCGAGAAATCCGTCGAGCAAATCCGGGAGCGGGTGGGAGACGAGCGAGTCCTCTGCGCGTTGAGCGGGGGGGTGGACTCCTCCGTCACTGCCCTGGTGGTCCACAGGGCCATAGGGGATCGCCTCGTCTGTGTCTTTGTCGATAACGGCCTCCTCCGTAAAGGGGAGGCGGAATCTGTGCTCCTCACGTTTCAGAAATATCTCACACTCAAGGTCATCGCCGTGAACGCCTCGGATCGCTTCGTTCCCGCCCTGAAAGGGGTGACCGATCCCGAGGAGAAGCGGAAGATTATTGGTGCTGAGTTTATCGCGGTCTTTGAAGAAGAGGCGAGGAAGCTGGGCCATATCGAGTTTCTGGCGCAGGGAACCCTCTACCCGGATGTGATCGAAAGCCAGCAAGTCCGAGGGCCTTCTGCCACCATCAAGACCCACCACAATGTTGGCGGTCTCCCCAGCACCATGGAGTTTCGTCTCATCGAGCCCCTCCGGGACCTATTCAAGGATGAGGTACGGGAAGTTGGAAGAGACCTCGGTCTTCCAGATACGATCGTCTGGCGGCAGCCTTTCCCGGGTCCGGGCCTCGCGGTCCGTGTCATCGGGGAGGTGACGGAAGAGCGGTTGGATATCCTCCGGGCGGCGGACGCTATCGTAGAGGAAGAGATCAAGCGCGCCGGATTGTATGAGGGCCTCTGGCAGGGCTTCGCCGTCCTTCTCCCGGTGAGGAGTGTCGGGGTCATGGGTGATGCCCGGACTTACGAGAACGTCGTTGGCCTCCGGGCTGTCACCTCCGAGGACGGCATGACCGCCGACTGGGCCAGGCTCCCCTACGAGGTGGTGGGCCTCATCTCGAATCGGATCATCAACGAGGTGAAGGGGGTCAACCGGGTCGTATACGACGTCTCCTCGAAACCCCCAAGCACCATCGAGTGGGAGTAGGTGCGAAAGGATTTGTGATGCCGCACGCGGGCTTTGTGCATCTGCACGTCCATAGCCAGTATAGTTTGCTGGATGGGGCATGCCATCTCGAGAAGTTGGTGCGGAAGGCAAAGGAATTCAAGATGCCCGCTCTCGCCGTCACGGATCACGGCAACCTCTTTGGGGCAATCGATTTTTACCGCCTGGCCCAGAAGGAGGGGATCAAGCCGATCATCGGTTGTGAGGTGTATGTGGCTCCCGAGTCCCGTCTGGAGCGTTATCCGCAGGATGGGCACTATGAAGGGGCGAACCACCTGACGCTCCTCGTGAGGGACCGGATCGGCTACAAAAATCTGATCAAGCTGGTGACGGCGGGATATCTGGAAGGCTTTTATTACAAGCCCCGGATTGATAAGGAACTTTTATCCCAACACCACAAGGGCCTCTTGGCCCTCTCTGGCTGTCTGAATAGTGAGGTGTGCCGCCTCCTGGCGCAAGGAGAAGAGGGAAAGGCCCTGGAGGTGGCGGCCTGGTACCGGGATCTGTTTGGTCGGGACAATTACTTTTTGGAGCTCCAGTTTCATGGGATCGAGCCCCAGCGAGCGGTCAATCAGAGTCTGCTCCGATTGGCCAAAGAGCTGGGGCTATCCGTGGTCGCCACCAACGATGTCCACTATCTGAATGCCGGAGATCACAAGGCCCATGACACCCTCCTCTGCATTCAGACCGGCAAAGCGGTCGCCGAGAAGGATCGGATGCGCTTCACCGCGGATCAGTTTTACTTCAAAAGCCCGCAGGAGATGCAAAGCCTCTTTTCGGAAAATCCCGAGGCGATAGTCAATACGTTGGCGATCGCGGAGCGGTGCAACCTTCAGCTAGAGTTCGACAAGATTCACTTGCCGCGCTATGAGATTCCTCCGGGGCACACCGTGGACAGCTATTTGGGCGAGATCAGTTGGCGTGGCCTCACGGAGCGGTACGGAGAGCTCACCGAGGAGGCGAAGGGCCGCCTTGCCATGGAGCTCCACGCTATTGAAAAGATTGGCTTTTCCGGATACTTCTTGATCGTGTGGGACTTCATCCGGTTCGCCAAAAAGCGAGGGATTTCGGTCGGCCCAGGTCGGGGGTCGGTTGCCGGGAGTCTCGTGGCCTATGCCCTCGGGATCACCAACATTGAGCCATTGCGCTACGGTCTCCTCTTCGAGCGATTCCTGAACCCTGAGCGCATCTCGCCCCCCGATATGGATATCGACTTTGCCGACGATCGCCGGGACGAGGTGATCGAGTATGTCGCCCAGAAATACGGAAAGGATAACGTGGCCCAGGTCATAACTTTTGGAACCTTGGGAGCCAAAGCGGTGATCCGGGATGTGGGCCGTGCCCTGGGGATGCCCTATGGCGAGGTGGACAAGATCGCGAAGATGGTCCCCAGTATCCTCAACGTCACTTTGGACGACGCCGTCGCTCAGAGCCCGCCCCTCAGGCAGGCGGTGCATTCTGTCCCGGAGATCAATGAGCTCTGGCAGATTGCCAGAGTGCTGGAGGGGCTGACCCGCCATGCGTCGACCCACGCCGCCGGGGTGGTGATTTCGGGAGAGCCCCTCATCGAACATCTCCCTCTCTATCGAGGGACGAAGGGGGAAATCACCACCCAGTATGCCATGGGGGCCATCGAGAAAATCGGTCTCATCAAGATGGACTTCCTTGGTCTCCGGACGCTGACGGTGATCGCCAATACCCTGAAGCTCCTCAAAGAGACCCGGGGGGTTGAGGTTGTGGCAGACCAAATCCCCTTCGACGATCCGAGGACCTTCCAGCTCCTCTCCGAGGCGAAGACCTTGGGGGTCTTCCAGTTAGAGTCTGCGGGGATGCGGGATCTATTGCGACGCCTGAGACCGGAGCGCTTGGAGGATGTGATTGCCCTCGTGGCGCTGTACCGCCCGGGCCCCATGGAGATGATCCCGGACTTCATCAACCGGCGCCATGGCCGGGTGGAGATTGAGTACAACCACCCCCTGATGGAGAAATATTTAAAGGAAACCTACGGGGTCATGGTCTACCAGGAACAGGTGATGCAGATTGCCAGCGAGATGGCCGGCTTTACCATGGGAGAGGCAGACATCCTCCGCCGGGCCATGGGAAAGAAGGACCTCGATCTCATGGGAAGGCAGCGGGAGAAGTTCGTGGCGGGGGCGGCCGCGCGACATGTCCCGAAGGCGAAGGCCGAGAAGATCTTTGATCTCATGGCTCAATTTGCCGGATACGGCTTCAATAAATCCCACGCGGCGGCCTATGCGGTGGTGGCCTATCAGACCGCCTACCTCAAGGCGAACTATCCGCTTGAGTTTATGGCGGCCCTCCTCACCTCGGAAATGGGGGATACGGACAAAACGGTAAAATATATTGAAGAATGCCGGCAGATGGCAATCGACATTCTCCCGCCGGACGTGAACGAATCAGGGAGTACCTTCCGGGTCGTGGAGGGCCAGCTGCGGTTTGGACTCGTGGCGGTGAAGAATTTGGGCGAGACGGCGATCCAGTCGATCCTGAACGCCCGTCTCACCGGCGGAAAGCTTACCAGCCTCCATGACTTCTGCGAGCGGGTCGATCTGCGATTGGTCAATAAACGGGTGATCGAAAGCCTGATCAAGTGTGGGGCCTTCGATTCCTTAGGCTATCATCGATCCCAGCTCATGGCGAGCGTGGATCAAGCAATGGAGGCGGCTTCGGCGGTGCACCGGGACCGCGCGAAAGGCCAGGTCTCCCTCTTGGAGATGTTGGGAGGCGTGGCCTCTCAGATAAAGCCACCTCACCTGCACGACATTCCAGAGTGGTCTCACGCCCAGCGCCTCACCGCTGAGCGAGAGATCCTCGGCTTCTACATTACCGGCCACCCCTTGAGCGAATACGAGGCCCTCCTGAAGCGGTATGCCACCGCCGCCAGTGATGAGCTCTCGAACCTGCGAGACAAGGAGACGGTCAGTCTCTGTGGCATCATCACCGCCGTAAAGGAGATCTCCACCAAGAGCGGCGACCGCATGGCTTTTGTTACCCTCGAGGACCTGCGGGGCTCCGTGGAATTAATTGTCTTCCCCGATCTTTACAGGAGCAAGATGCTCCATTTGGTCAAGGATAATCCGGTCCTTGTGCGAGGGCAGGTCGACATCGGCGAAGAGGTGGTCAAGCTCCTCCTCGCAGATGTCCAGCCTCTGGGGGATCTCCAGGGAAAGGGTGAGGGCGGGCTCGAGATCGCCCTCCGGGCGGAGGTCCTCTCGGATGAAGTCCTTCGACAGATTCGCATGGCCGCCGCCAACTTCAGAGGACCCGTCCCCCTCCGTCTCCGGTTGCATCTTGATGGAGGGTCAGCCGTAGTGATTGAGGCTGGCGAGGGGCTCACCGTGAGCCCAGTGCCGGAGTTTATCTCTCAAGTGGAGAAAATCCTCGGCCCCGGATCGGTGGGCGTGACCTCGTAGCACTCTAGGGACCGGGGTATAAAAATTGAACGGCCGCGGTGGCGAGCCTATTGGCGCTCGGATCACCCCGCGGCCGTTGGTTTTCAGGGGAGAGTTATCGCGGTCCCGCTTTGAACCGGTCTTTGAGCCGGCCCATCACCTGGGGTAAAGTCGTGTACTCCATCTCTTCCAGGGGCAGGCGGTGGGGTTGAAACGGCCCGTGCCGCCGCATGTACTCCGCCACCTCGCTCGCCTTTCGGCGGGTCTCATCGAAAGAGGGATCGTCGAAGAGGTCCACCGGCCCGATCAGGTGCCCGTCGGCCAGCTGAAAGCCAGCCGCGATCACGCGCGGCGGCCCATCGAAGCGGGTTGGGTTTGCCTGGTCGAAGGCACAGGGCATCAGCGGCCCGCAGTGGGATCCGCGCATCCAGCCGTCGACGAGGTGCGGAAACGTAAAGGCCTCGAGAACCTCGCCTACGGCAGGGAGTCCGGCCTGACACCGGGCCACCATCACCGGATCATCCTTGCCGACGTATTTGCCGGCGATGAGGCTGAGCTTTTGGGTAGACGCTGCCGCGGCAATCTCCCCATCGGTCCGGCGTCGCACCTCGGTAACCATGTACTGATTGGAGGCCCCCAGGAAGATGAGGAGGTCGTACAACTCATCGGGGCAGTTTAATTGGATGGTGGCATCCTTCTTGGCGTCCAGGACCGTAAACTGAAATCCCTCGTGCATCTTGGGATCAATGACGAGCCCGGCGGCTGTGAAGGGGTCGGCGAACATCCGGTACAGAGGGAAGTTCCAGGCTCCTGGCGAGCATTTGTCCCCCGCGAAGACTACGACGGGCTCACTGGTCCGCTCCACGAACTCCATCTCTGCCACTCCCGGGCCCAGGCCCTTGACATTGCCCGAGAAGGCATCAGAGAGGAGATCTTGGCCGGCCCCGTATAGATGAAGCCTCTTGGCCACGGCCGTGCAGGCCATGAAAGTATCCCACGACAACGCATGGATGACCTCGGCGTCGATCCCGTGGCGGTGGGTGATAATGAGGTCAATGTCATCTCCGCATCGAGCTACATGATAATCGATGATCGTCTTCTTATCCTTGGCCGCCTGAAGCGACTCGCCGGCCTTCTGGAGGAGCTCCGGATGGACCCGGTTGTGGCCCGTGTAGCTCCCCACGTCGGCCTTGATGACGCTGAGTGTGACCTTCTGGCTGGACATAATTGCATCCCTCCTTTCCAGAGACACGCATCGACCTGCACCACATCATTCGCAGAGGCGATGAGAACCTGCGAGGTGGGCTCTTGCCTTTCACCGGAAGGTAATTATTCTAGCCTGAAATGTTTCTCAAGTAAAGAAAAAAAGGCTTTCCGCGTCTCTGCAATCCTCGCGGTGAGCGATGCCTCAAGTACATATTCTAGGCGGCTGACAGGGCGGGGTGTGGTGGCGGATGGGGATGAAATGGATCATGGTCGAAAAAACCGGGAGCGACAACGAGCACTACTGAGACGCGGCGGGGCTAGGAGAAGTCCGGTGGCGATCCCTCTGCGCAGAGGCGATCGACGAAGGTGCCGATCGCAGTAGTATCTGATGGGCCGAGATCGAGAAACTGCACACCCATTCCAGTGATGGCAACCGGGTCCTTTTCCGCCCCGGAAATCCACGCGACGCGCCCACGGACCGAAAGAGGTTGAGATGAGCTCGGCAGCTTGAAGTGAAGCATGACCTCTGTGTCCGGCTCGGCCGGGCGGTCGGTTGCGATGAACAATCCTCCCTGGCACAAGTTGAGGCACGTTCCGTGACCGGTCGTCCCTGCCTGTGCGTACGCGACGTCGAATTGGACCTGCACCCGGGGATGGGCCCGTTTGGGGGGGTGGGACACCCACTGCCGAACGAGGGATGGCTCGACCGGCTCCTCGAAGGCCACGCCGTGGGGGAATCTCTTCCCGAGTAGGGTCGGTATACCGTCGCCCACTGAAACGATATGTCCGGGCACGGGATCACCATGAGTGACGCGGACCGACACCAGCGTCTTGACTGGGAGGGGTTCTGGCAGCAGGATTTCGAGTCCACCGGCGTTCACGTTCTGGGTTATCCCGGCGAGCGGTCGCGGCTCGATTTCATCGGGGCTTAGGACCGTGCACTGAACGGGCAGATAGCGGGTAAAGCGGAGGTGGCGGCGCATCAGTGTCTTTGAATTCGTAGGCATCCCTTGCCTCCCGCACGGGTCGACCTGTCTTGGACTGAGCAAGAACCATGCCAGCACTGACCGGCTGGAGCCACTGCCTGGACAACTAGGACTGCCCCAAAACAGCCCCTGAGGGTGATCCCTTCCCCCCCTCATTTCACTTCTCGTTCTTCAGGGGGGGGGATGAGCATTGTCTCACCCCTGCCAGCAGCAGCGGCTGGAGGCTATCCGATCGAAATTCTTAGCATTGATATTGCAAAAAATCCCCCCTAACCCCAAGAACAAGGACGCTATGATCAAGTTTTACATCACCTCGGACGAACGCAACCAGGCCCAGAAGCGGGCCGAAGCACTGGATGTGGGCCATTCCGACCCGCCGGGGCAGCATCCCTTCGTTTGGGACAACGGGTTGGGATATGTCAACCGATGGTACGACTACGCCTCGGCGGAGGTTAAGATCGGTACCATCTCTTTGAAGCCGATCTTCGAAAAAGCTGGCCTGGTCTCCCAAATGGTGGAGTGTACCACGGAGATCACCCGCCTTCCCCTTGTGTCGGAGCGGAAGGCGCGCCGGGTTATGATCACCAATCCCGATGAGCATAAGGAGCTGGTCGACTGCTTTTTCCGGGAGCTTCTGGATGGCGCCCCGAAGGGCCAGGAAGTGACCTTTCTCGAGGACATCATGGTGCTCAGGCGGCGGATCGAAGAGCTTGAGGCCCTTAACCAGGTGGCGACCATCCTCAATTCCGCCCATGACCTCCAGACAGTACTCGAACTGGCCATCGAGCGGATCGGTGCCGCCCTGCACGCCAAGGCGGGGTCCCTGCTCTTGCGGGATGAGACCACAGGGGAATTGGTTTTCGCCGTCGCCCTGGGGCGCGTTGCGGAACAGCTCCGCGGGCGCCGACTGGCGGCCGGCCAGGGCATCGCCGGGTGGGTTGTCCAGAACGGCGAGGGCGTCCTGGTTTCCGACACCAGCACTGATCACCGCTTCTCTGCCGAGATGGACCAGGAAAGCGGCTTTGTCACCCGTTCGATCCTGTCCGCCCCCTTGAAGACGAGTCAGGGGATCATCGGCGTCGTGGAGCTTCTCAATCACACCGACGGGCGCCCGTTTGCCGAGGCGGATCTACGGCTGCTCGAGGCCATCGCTATGCACGCCGCTGTCGTCATTGAGAAGGCCAGGCTCTTGGAACGAGGAGGGGAGCTCACCGCCCCCCTGAACCTCACGGAGAACTTCGGCGGGCCCCTCTAATCGCTGGAGGGTTCCCTGGGTGAACTCTTCGATCGAGATGACTCCCTCGTCCCGCTCACGCTCCACCCATTCAGCGTCGTGCCTCTTCTGGGAGGCTTAAATATCTCTTTTTGCTTACACCTTCGCTCAATCATCACTTGACATATGCGGGGGCCTCTTCTATACTTTGCCTCCGTTCTAAGTATCGATGGAATCACGCTTTTACGGCTCTCTGGGGAGGTTGTGGATGGAGCGAAATCTGGCCCTGGAGGTAGTGCGGGTCGCTGAGGCCGCCGCGATCTCGTGTGCGCGATGGATGGGCCGGGGCAATGAGCAGCTGGCGGAGCAGACCGCTCTGGATGCCATGCGCCGGGCCTTTGATGGGGTCAACTTCGCCGGAACCGTTGTGATCGGGCGGGGCGAAAAAGGGGAGACCCCCACCCTGTACGTCGGCGAGCAGGTCGGTTCTGGGGCCGGGCCTGAGCTGGATGTGGCGGCGGAGCCGGTCGAAGGGCCGTCCATGGTTGCCGAGGGCCGGGCGAACGCCCTGGCGGCGGTGGCACTTGCGGAAAAGGGTTGCCTTTTTCCCGCTCCGGATGTCTACATGGAGAAGATCGCGGTCGGGCCCAAGGCGCTGGGGGCCATTGATATCACCGCGGGTCCAGAAGCGAATCTCCGATCCATCGCTGAGACGATGAAGTGCTATGTCGAAGATCTCACCGTGGTCATGCTCGACCGACCGCGTCACGTCGACCTCATCAAAGCGGTCCGGGAGATGGGTGCTCGAATCAAGCTGATCCAGGGTGGCGACCTCTCTGCCGCCATCGCGACTGCTTTAGAGGATTCCGGCGTGGATGTTCTCATGGGGATCGGCAGGGCACCCGAAGGGGTGCTCGCAGCGGCAGCCTTGAGATGCCTGGGAGGGGACATGCAGGCCCAATTTACACCGTCGAGCGAGGAGGACGTCGAGCGTGTCCGCCGGACCGGTCTCAAGGAGATCGAACAAGTCCTCACCATCACTGATCTCGCCAAGGGTGGCGAGGTCACGTTCACCACCACCGGGGTCACCGATGGCGATTTCCTGAAGGGGGTCCGGTTTTTCGGCGGTGGAGCAAAGACCCATTCGCTGGTGATGCGCTCCAAGTCAGGAACGGTCCGCTTCATTGAGGCTATCCACCGTTTTGATCGTAATCCCATCTACTAACCCCGATCCGAAAAAGATCGACGCCAGAATCGCAGGAATTGTGGTTCGGTCTTGCTCCTACCGGATCAGAGGGTCACACCCATACGCCCCTATAGTGGCCCCCTGGGGCTGCTCGGAGTGTGGCCATGTGGGCTTCTCAGGAGCCTTCGGAGGACCAAGCCCCCGGTTCGAATTTCGGATCGGGGCTACACATCCCCCGCTTCCCTCGGTATAGGAGCGTTACGGATATCTTTGCGTTCCCGCGTTGTGGGATACGGGGAACTTGCGGACGACCCAAGGAGATTCGATGCGAAAGGTCCGACCCGTGATCAGGGGGGTTCGGGGTGCCCCGGACATTCTCCCTGCCCAAGTCGGTCGCTGGCAGCGGGTGGAGGTGGAGACCCGGCGGATCTTGAAGAACTACGGCTACCAGGAGATTCGGACACCCGTCTTTGAGCGGACCGAGCTTTTTGTCCGCGGGATTGGGGGGGGGACCGACATTGTCGAGAAACAGATGTATAGCTTCGAGGACAGGGGGCACGAGAGTCTCACTCTGCGCCCGGAGGGAACTGCTCCTGTGATCCGGGCCTACCTTGAGCATCGGCTCTTCACCAAGGGGGACCTCTGCAAGGTCTACTATATTGGCCCCATGTTCCGCCACGAACGTCCGCAGGCGGGCCGATTCCGGCAATTCCACCAGATCGGGGCTGAGGCGTTAGGCGTGGGGGACCCTGCGGTCGACGCCGAGATGCTCGATTTACTCTCACATCTGTTCGCCACCTTGGGGGTCGACGGGTGGCAACTGCATCTGAACAGTATTGGGGATGACGCGTGTCGCCCGGTCTTCCTCGACCGATTCACCCGCTACATGGCGGGCAAGGTTGAGAGGCTGTGTCCGGATTGCCGTGTCCGTCTCAAGCGTAACCCGCTTCGGATCCTGGACTGCAAGGTGGAAGGGTGCCGGAGGATTGTTGCGCGAGCCCCCAGCCCCCTCGAGTCGCTGTGTGAGGATTGTGAGGTGCACTTCCGGCGGCTGCAGGAACTCTTGCAACTGCTGAAGATCGACTACAGCGTCAACGAGCGGTTGGTCCGAGGCCTCGACTATTACACCCGGACCACCTTTGAGTTTGTGAACCCGGGCCTGGGGGCCCAGAATGCTATCGCCGGCGGGGGGAGGTATGACCTGCTGGTGGGCGAGATGGGAGGACCGCCGACGCCCGGGATCGGCTTTGCCATCGGTGTGGAGCGCCTTCTGCTTTCCCTCCCGCGGGAGGGTCCAAGCGAGGAGTGGGTGGGCGTCTTCGCGGCGACCTTAGGGAAGGAGGCGTTTGAGCTGGGCCTTCGGATCGTCCAAGATCTTCGCCGGCAGGGGCTGCGTGCCACATTGGATATGGAGGGCCGCTCTCTCAAAAGCCAGATGCGGCTCGCCCACAAGGAGCGGTACCGATACACACTTATTCTGGGTGACGAGGAACTGAAGGCCGGCGTAGCCACGATGAAAGACATGGCCCAAGGGGTACAAGAACGGGTTCCCCTCCAAGAGGTGGTGCACCGCCTCGTGCGTCATGAGTCTCGAGGGAAGGCGCAGGCCGGCCGTGACTGATAAAGACCATCCGGTGGTACGAGAGCGGGTCGGGCTGCAGGCCTTCCGCTTACGGTAATGGGGGAGCATGAAGCGAAGCTACTATTGCGGAGAGGTGACGGCGGCCAAGGTGGGGGAGACCGTCACGTTGATGGGCTGGGTCCACCGGAGGAGGGATCATGGGGGTCTCATCTTCGTGGACCTCCGAGACCGAGAAGGCATTGTCCAGGTTCTCTTTGGCCCGGAGCACGGGGCCGATGCCTATGAAAACGCCAAACGGGTGCGACCCGAGTATGTGGTCGCTGTCACGGGCCAGGTCCGCCGCCGGCCGCCTGGGACCGAGAATGTCCATCTGAAGACCGGCGAGGTGGAGGTTCCGGTCACGCACGCGGTAATTTATAATGAAGCCCGAACCCCGGTTTTCCCATTGGACGAGGAGCGGCCGGTGAGCGAGGAGCTGCGCCTCACATACCGGTATCTCGACCTTCGCCGCCCCCTCCTCCAAGGAAACCTGCGGATCCGACATCGGACGTACCAAGTGGTCCGGGCCTTCTTCGATCGGCATGGCTTCATTGAGGTGGAGACACCAGTGCTCACCCGGGCCACCCCGGAGGGTGCCCGGGACTACCTCGTCCCGGCCCGGATCTATCCCGGTCATTTCTTCGCGCTTCCCCAATCTCCCCAGCTCTTTAAGCAGCTCTTGATGGTGGCCGGCCTTGACCGCTATTTCCAGGTCGTCAAGTGCTTCCGCGACGAAGACCTCCGGGCGGACCGGCAACCGGAGTTCACCCAGATCGACGTCGAGATGTCTTTTGTGGACCGGGAGGATGTCTTGGCCCTCATGGAGGAGCTCATCGCCCTCCTCTTCCGCGAGGTAAAGGGGGTCACGCTGGACCGACCTTTCCCCCGGCTTCCCTACCACGAGGCGGTGGCGAGGTACGGTCTCGACCATCCCGATATCCGGTTTGACATGTTCCTCGTCGACATCAGTGACGTCTGCCAGGGGACCACCTTTCGTCCCTTTGCTGACGCCCTCGCCGGGGGGGGGCAGGTCAAGGGAATCAAGGTAAAGGGGAAGGCCGAGGCATTCTCCCGCAAGGTGATCGATGAGCTCATCGAATTTGTCAAGGGCTTTGGGGCCAAGGGGCTGACCCCCTTCCGGATGACGAGGAAGGGGCTTGAGTCTCCGGTGGCTAAGTTTTTCGATCCTGGCGCTTTGCAGGGGGTCATTCGTCGATTCGAACTCGAGGAAGGGGATCTGGTTCTTGCGATTGGCGACAGCCCGAGGGGGGTGGCGGAGACCCTTGGTCGCCTTCGCGTGAAGTTGGGCCACGAGCTGGGCCTGGTGGAGGAAACCCTGATCCGGCCGGTATGGATCACCGATTTTCCACTCGTGGAATACAGCGAGGAGGAGAAGCGATACGTGGCAGTCCACCACCCCTTTACCGCCCCGCAGGAAGAGGACCGTGGGAAGCCCCCTGGGGAGATGCGGGCCAACGCGTATGACCTCGTGATCAACGGCCAGGAGGTGGGAGGGGGCAGCATTCGGAACCACAACCTCCAGGACCAGCAGAAAATGTTCGATGTCCTCGGATTCACCCCGGAGGAGGCACGGGAGCAGTTCGGGTTCCTGCTCGACGCGCTTGAGTTCGGCGCCCCGCCCCACGGTGGAATCGCCTTTGGGTTCGACCGCCTGATCATGCTGCTCACGGGGGCCGAGTCCATCCGCGATGTGATTGCCTTTCCCAAGACCCAGCGAGCCCAGTGCCTCATGACCGGTGCCCCTGCGGCAGTGGACCCGCGCCAGCTCAAGGAGCTCCGCCTCAAACCGGATGTCAGCTAACTTCCCGCAATCCCCCTGAAAAAATAGTGCTTTTTCAGTTGACACTGAGAGGAGAGGAGGGGTAGCATTTTACGCAGACTAGGGGACGGTGGCAGCCGTCCCCTGATTCCTCTCGGGAGGGAAAGCGCCCCACAGCTAATGACAGATGAGCATGCAGCCGTTCGGAGGCAGGTCTCTCTGCCTTCCGGACCGAAGATTCAGGCGCTGTTCGGCCGGAACGATGAACACATACGAATGGTGGAGGATTGTCTCCACGTGCGGTTGGTGGCCCGGGATGGGCGGCTAATCATTAGCGGGCCTGAGCAGCAGGTCGGCATCGCCGAAAAGGTAATCGGCGAACTCACCAGGCTCCTGGAAGGGGGAAGGGACATCGGAAGCCACGATGTGAAGCTGGCCCTCCGGCACATAGCTCGGGAGGAGGATGAGACTTTCCGGATGATCCAGGATGACGTGATTGAAGTCTCTCCTAAGAAGCGCCCGGTCCGACCCAAGAGCCTCGGACAGCAGTATTATATTGACGCCATCCGGAGACACGACATCGTCTTTGGCATTGGCCCCGCCGGGACCGGCAAGACCTACCTGGCGATGGCGATGGCCGTCTCGGCCCATTTGAAGCGACAGATGAGTCGGATCATCCTCACCCGCCCAGCAGTGGAGGCGGGAGAGCGACTCGGGTTTCTCCCCGGGACCCTGTACGAGAAAATCCACCCGTACCTACGTCCCCTGTACGATGCGCTGTACGACATGCTCGAGACGGAGCGAGTGAACCGCTTGATCGAGATGGGTGTCATCGAAATTGCCCCTCTAGCATTCATGAGGGGGCGTACCTTAAATGATGCCTTCATCATCCTCGACGAGGCTCAGAACACCACCTCTGAGCAGATGAAGATGTTCCTCACCCGGCTCGGATTCAGTTCGAAGGTGGTGATCACTGGCGACATCACTCAGGTAGACCTTCCTCCCGGAAAAACCTCAGGACTTATCGAGGTTCGTTCGGTCCTCCAGGATGTCAAGGGGATTGAATTCGTCTACCTTGGCCAGGAGGACGTCGTTCGCCACGAGCTCGTCCAGCAGATCATTCGTGCCTATGAGGAACGCCAGACCCGATCCCTCTCCTCCGAAGACCTCAAGCGGCACGGGGAGGACACGGAAACGGCACAGGGAGACTGAGGAGTCAGCTGCGAGTCCAACCCGTGACCTTCCATCCGATAGGTAATCATCGCCGTGAGCCCTGGGGGGATTCGTTTGCGTTGAGGGGACGATGAAGATCTCGCAGTGGGTTGCGTCAGGGGCGAAGAAGGGTAACGACAGCAAGATGGCCAGCAAGCCGACGACCCTGCCTGCCTATCGCTACCGCCTCTCCCCGATGGGGAGACTCTTTCGGACCTCGGAGGAGCGACCCGTAATTCCCCTGGTCCTGGGGATCCTGCTGGTCGTGACCGTAGGCCTGGTGGTTGCCTCCTATCGTCCCTTACCCCTAGGGCCTGTTTCGGTCGTGGCGATCAGCTGTCTCGCCCTTTTCGTGCTCGGGGCCCTCTACTTTTATGTTCGGTTCCTCGAGGTCCGGCCGGTAGTGTCCCCCAAGCACCTGTACCTCCTTGGGACGGTGGTCCTCCTGGCCATCCTGATCAACCGCTTTCTCCTGGTCGTCCTCCAGTCCTTAAACCACAGTTTTTCCTTCATTTCTCTTCAGTCTTTCTACTACACGATCCCCGTGGCCCTGGGCAGTGTGCTGCTCTCCGTCCTCTTTAATGCCCGAACGGCCTTTGGGGGGGCTATTGCCCTCGGCATACTGACCACGGTCATGGTGACGGATGAGGTGACTTTCCTCCTGTTTGGACTGATCGGGGCTATCGTCGGGGCGTTTAGCATCCGGCGGTCCCAGGACCGAACCGCCTTCTTCAAGGCGGGATGCTGGGTCGCCTTGGCCAATGTCGGCTCCATTGTTGTCTTCATCCCGATCTACGGCTGGTCAGCCCCAGCGTTGGCGTATGATCTGGTGGCCTGCATCGTGAACGGGGTGGTGGTTGCCCTCTTCGCCTCAACGCTTCTCCCCATCCTGGAGTATCTCTTCGGGACCACCACCGATCTGAAACTCCTCGAACTCTCCAACCTGAACCAGCCCCTGCTCAAGCAACTCATGAAGACGGCTCCCGGGACGTACCACCATAGCTTGATGATGGGGGAGCTGTCGGAGGCGGCTTCCGACGCTATCGACGCCAATACTCTCCTCTGTCGGGTCGGCGCGTACTATCACGACATCGGCAAAGTGAAGAAACCAGCCTACTTTATTGAGAACCAGATGGACGCTATGAACAGGCACGATAAGCTGTCTCCGAGTCTGAGTAGTCTCATCCTCATTTCCCACGTCAAGGATGGGATCGAGATGGCCCTGGAACACCGGCTGCCGCCTGCCATTGTAGACATGATTCCGCAGCACCACGGCACTCGCCTCGTCACCTATTTTTACGAGAGGGCCAAAGAGTCCCAGGATCCTGATCTCGGCGAGGTGAAGGAAGAGGATTACCGCTACCCGGGCCCCAGGCCCCAGACGAGGGAGGCGGCGATTCTAATGCTGGCCGATGCGGTCGAAGCGGCGGGGAGGACACTGACCGACCCCACGCCGGCCCGGGTGCAAGGACTGGTCAATCGGATCGTGAACACGATCTTTATCGAGGGGGAACTGTCCGAATGTGATCTCACCCTGAAGGACCTGCACCGGATTGCCAAGGCCTTTGTCCGCGTCCTCACAGCCATCCACCACCACCGGGTGGACTATCCCGGGTACAAGTTCGAAGAGGTCAAGAAGAAGGAGGGTGAGAGGAAAGGGGATGAGGATAGAGATCCGAAATCGGCAAAAGAGGCGGCGGGTCGGGCTGTCACGGCTAAAAAGGGTGGGGGAGAAGACATTATACGTCTTGGGCAGACCGAGGAATGAGGTCTCGGTACTTCTCGTCGGTGATCGGGCTATTCGGCGGCTCAATCAGACGTATTTGAACCATGATCGTTCCACCGACGTCCTGGCTTTTCCGCAGCAAAAGGGTTCCCCATCACCGCAGCCCCATCTCCTAGGCGATGTGGTCATCTCGGTCGAGACCGCCGCTCGCCAGGCCAAAGAACACGGCTATTCCCTTGATCAGGAGCTTGCTCTCCTTTTAGTCCATGGCATCCTCCACCTCTTGGGCTACGACGATACGACCCCCGCGGCCCGTCGCCGCATGTGGGCCAAACAGGCCCGACTTCTTGCGATTGCGTACAAAGAGCAATCGTGAGTCAGCATGAAAGAATCTTGCACATCTGATCTCAATTCCCTTCAGGGTTGATCAAGGACCTCTCGACTCAGGCCCTCCTGGGGAAGCGGCTCGCTTGCAGAATCGGGTGGTCGCTTAGGTCTCACGGGAAGCCGCCATCCACGAGGACCGTCTGGGTGGTCCGGCAGATCGCCTCCTCCGATTCACCCTGGCGTGTTATGCACCAGGCTCTTGACAGGGATCGCAGCTTGGGTGATACTCCGGCCCTCGACGGAGAAATCCATGATGGTGCCAGGGTAAGGCATGGCCCTCGCCTAGATCTCGCGCACTCCTTGGTGTTTTGCACAGCATTGGAGGGAGGATGGGGCATCGAATCTTAGTTACCGACGATGAAGGGGCTTCCCGAAAGGGGCTGAAGGCGCTCCTATCCAACTGGGGGTACGAGGTCGAGGAAGCGTCTGACGGGGAGGATGCTTTACAGAAGGGCGTGGCCTTCCTCCCAGCCGTCGTCATCGCCGATCTCGTCATGCCTAAACTCGATGGGCTAGGACTCTTGAAGGCCATTCAGGAGGAGTTGCCTTTCGCCACGGTCATCATCCTCACCGGCCATGGCACGATCGAGACGGCGGTCGCCGCCATGAAGGAGGGGGCCTACGACTTCCTGACAAAGCCGGTAGACGTTCCAAGACTGAGAACTCTGGTCCAACGGGCCCTGGAGAAAGGGGAAGCACTTCGGGAGGTGACTCTCCTTCGGCGGCGGCTGAAGGAGGTGTGGGGGTATGGGAAGATAGTCGGCACGGCCCGGACCATGCAGGACCTTTACCGGTTGATTGATCTCGCGGCCCCGACCTCTGCCCCCGTGCTGGTCTACGGAGAGAGTGGGACTGGCAAGGAGCTGGTGGCGCATATCCTCCATGAGCTTTCGCCCCGGAACCAGCGGCCCTTCGTCGCCGTGAACTGCTCGGCCATCCCGGAGACGCTGTTGGAGAGCGAAATCTTCGGACATGAGCGGGGGGCGTTCACCGGCGCGATGGAGCGGCGAATTGGGTGTTTCGAGATGGCTCATGGAGGAACGATCTTCCTCGACGAGATCGCCGAGATGAGTCCTTCGACCCAAGCCAAGTTCCTGCGGATCCTTGAAGACGGTACGGTGAGGCGGCTCGGGGGGAAGGCAGAGATCAAGGTGGATGTGCGGGTCCTGGCTGCGACCAATAAGGATCCCCTGAAGGCGATTGATGAGGGATCCTTAAGGGAGGATCTTTACTACCGCTTGAACGTCTTTAACCTTTCCCTCCCCCCTCTCAGGGAGCGGAGGGAGGACATCCCTTTACTCGTTCAGGCCTTCATTGAGGAGTTGAACACCAAATACGAGAAGCAGATCAAATCGGTCGATGAAGCCACGCTGCGACTCTTCTCTCGGTATCCATGGCCGGGAAACGTGCGAGAGTTACGGAATACGATCGAGCGGGCTGTTATCGCCTGCCAGACTGAACTCATTTCCCCAAAACACCTCCCCTCAAACCTCGCGGGCAAGGCGAGGGACGAGAGTCCTGACTTTGTCAACATCCCGGTCGGGATCAGCCTCGAGAAAGCGGAGAAGGACCTCATCCTGAGGACGCTCGCCTCGGTAAACAATAACAAGACAAAAACTGCCGAGATCTTAGGGGTGAGCCTGAAGACTCTCCACAACAAGCTGCGTCGCTACGGGGTGTAAGATGCGGTTTGGCGTCAAAGGAAAAGAGGCGGTGGTCATTACCCTCTTGACCTTTCTGGTGGTGGCCACCACCACCTTCATCCACCTTTCCCAGTTGACTCGGGTCGTCGTCCAAGAGGCGTTGCGGCAGGCTGAGCTCATCGCCAGACAAGTGTACGCCCAAAGCAGCCGCTCCCTCTCTCGGGCGCGAGGCGAAGATCCCTCGGAGACATTGAGGAGCGATGGGGAGTTGAGAAGTCTCCTTGACGCGAGTATCGGTTACTCGCCTCACCTCCTGTACGCGCTGATCGCCGACCAAAAAGGGAAGATGATCTTCCACAGCGAACGGGAAAAGGAGGGCGCAGACGCCCCCGAGAGACCAAGCCTAGAAGAGCTCCTCTCCCTCCATCCCATCGGCCGCTTCCTCGCCCTGTACGAGACAGGAAAAATCTACGAGGCCAAGTTGCCCCTCAGCCTCAACGACAAGCCCTTCGGGAGCATCCGGCTCGGGATCGCCACCAGCCTGTTGAAAAGAGAGCTGAACGCTTCGGTGCGAAAAAGCCTTGCCCTCGCCGGCCTCGCCCTGCCCGTGGCCTGGCTCGTCGCGATGGGTTTAGGCACCCTGATTTTGAAGCCTATCCGGAAGCTCACCCGGGACGTGGACCGCATCGGGCGGGGTGACTTCGAGGTGAGAGGCGCCCACGGTCGGGGGGACGAGATTGGTGAACTGACCTCCCAGCTCCAGCTCATGGGCCAGCAACTGCAGGCAGACCGCCTCAAGATGCTGAGCGAGAAGGCTCAACTCCAGCAAGTCGTCGATCACTTAGAGGATGGAATCATCCTCTTCACCCAGGACCGCCGGATCCTCTTCTTCAACAAAGCCGCTGAGGTCGTTGTGGCCAGGCCACTCGAGCAAGTCGTCGGATGGCCGTGGGAGGAGATGCTGGAGCTATCCCATCCCCTCCGCCCTTTGCTGGAGCACGCCTTTGAGCAGCAAACCGGCTTTCGCAATGCCGCCATCGCGGTGCCCCGGGACGGAGGCCACAAGGAATTTCTGGTGTCGGTTTTCTTCGTGACGGATGCCCAGCGGGCGATGGGGGCCATGGTAGCTCTGAAAGATCTGGAATCGATCAAGACCGTCCAGTCCTTGATCAGCTACTCGGCGAAACTGACGGCACTTGGGAGGCTCACTTCAGGCGTGGCCCACGAAGTCAAAAACCCTCTCAACGCCATGATGATCCATCTCGAACTCTTGAGGGAAAGGCTCGACGCTCCCTCTGAAGAGGTTCACCAGAGCCTCGAGGTCATCGGGAGCGAGATTCGGCGCTTGGATCGGGTCGTCCAGGGGTTTTTGAAGTTTATCCGCCCTGAGGAGCTGAGCTTGAAGCTGCTGGACCTAAACGCGCTACTCAAAGATGTGGTGGCCCTCCTGGGGACTGAATGGCAGAAAGAGGATATCCAATTCACCTTCCATTTTGATCGCAGTCTTCCTCTCATGGCTGCCGACGAAGAGCTGCTCAGGCAGGCCTTCTTGAACATCCTGCTAAACGCCTGTCAGGCGATGCCGACCGGAGGAACCGTCAACATTCTGACGGAACGGGAGGGGTGGGAGTTTGTCAAGGTGTGCATCGCCGACACCGGCGTTGGGATCCCGCCTGAAGACACCGACAAGATCTTTCAGCTCTATTACACGACAAAATCCGGTGGAAGCGGTATCGGCCTCTCCTTGGTCTACCGGGTCGTGCAGATGCATGACGGCCTCATCGAGGTCTTGTCGGAGGTGGGGCGGGGGACGACCATGATCGTGCGACTTCCAGTAGGATAGTCCCAATCTTGAGCTGGCAGAGAGAGATGCCTTGCAGTGAGGCGAGAGAATCGAAAGGAGCGGCAGTAACGAGACCACTCTGCTCCCTCATTCTCCTCGCAGTCATCATTGCGGGCTGTGCCAAATCGAAACCTGGGGAGGCCCCGCCAAAACCGGGGCCCGTCACAGAGGAGCCATCCGCTCCCCCTCGCAAGCTTGCTCCCCAAGTGGGCCGTGAGGAAGAGGCCCAGCTGAGGCAGCAGGCCGAGGCGAAAATCGACGGAGCGGAGGAGACGTTTAAACGCATTGACCAGAAAACGCTAGCCAAGGACCAACAGGAGTTCGTGTCGACCATTCAGAGCTTCCTGTCCAAGGCCAGAGAGGCTCTTTCGGTCAAGGATTTCTCCAGGGCTTATAATCTCGCAGACAAGGCGCTCATCCTAGCAGAAGAACTGGTAGGCGCGGTAAGATGAAACGATAGCCTTTGGCATCTTTCATCGCTTTGGAACACGCTGTCCTCTCGCGTTACCCTGGCTGCAATTTCGCTCCCTCGGCCGCGTGTAATCCTTACATCGGCCCCGTGTAAATCTTACACGCATCGCAGTTGGGAAAAGCCTCGCTCTCCAGATTTCTTACGCTGGGGATGCGGAACAATGCCCCGAAAATCGAGGGTTCCTGGCTCCTTGAGTGAATCTTGCCCGGTTTGGCATGGAGCCTGCCTTATGCGCATCAAGAGGATTTTTTCTGGAAGTGCCCTTCATACCAGCGTGCTTTATAACGGCAGACCCTAGCACTAGTGCTCGATGCACTTACGGCGAGCGTTCCTTCTTGTCCGTACGGTCGCCTGAAGGCATCCTCCCAAAGAGCGAAATGGGGAAAAGACGAATTGCCCCTCAAAAGCGTGGTGTGGCTAAACGAGCCCTGCTGCGCAGGCCGGAAAGCGGTGAAACGCCGGTCCGCGTTGAGCAGCCTAGTGTGCCAGCACCGGAACAAAAGAAGATTCTTGTCGTGGATAATGAACTCCATAGCCGAGAGGGATTACGGGTGTCGCTCCTCAGAGCCGGGTATGCCGTCGAGACCGCTGCAGATAGCTGGCAGGCCATCAAGAAGATAAAGGATTATCCTTTCGAGGTCGCTATTATTGACCTCGACCTTCCTCCAGTTCATGGCGTCGCCCTGAGCGGTTGGGATCTCGTGCGCATCTTCCGGGCCTTCAATCCAGCGATTGCCATCGTTGTGGTTGGCGCTGAAGAGAGTAAGCATGTCAAGACTCAGGCAGAGGAGCTGAAGGTATTGGAGTTTCTCGAGAAGCCCATTAGTCCCGCTCGGCTGAAGGGGATTGTAAGCGCGCTCAGCGTGTAATCAAAATCGCGTGCGACGGAGATGCCCCGGGGTATAATCCTAGGACTCTCCTAATTCTCAATTGGCTACCGACCCACATAGAGGATGAATACAAAGCGACCTAGAGCGACCGTGGAAGAGCGCATGGACCATGCCGCGACCCGCCAGCATCCCCGGCTTCCGCTTCGGATGCCTGTCTTTTGTGAGAGCCCGGCGGTCTCCGTCTACCGGACCGTCGGTCTCACGCAAAACGTGAGCCGGGACGGGCTCCTGCTCGAGGTCCCACAGCCGCTGGCCGCGGGTACGTCAATAAACCTCCTCTTGCTCACGGGGGACCGTAACGCTCGGGCTGAAGCAGTGGTGGTCTGGAAAGCCGAAGATCCCCCGTCCCGGATGGGTCTCAAATTCACCGCACTGACGGGGGGCGACCTTGCCACCTGGGAACGGCTCTTGGTCCTCCAGGCGGGCCCGACCCCCCGGGCCTCTGTCCGCCTGCCGATCGCCCTGGAAGTCGCCTGCAGGATTCCCCCAGATATGCGCGTGACAGGTCAAGCCGAGAATATCAGCGAGGGCGGCCTGCAGCTCGCCGTCGGCCAGGGGCTCTCTCCTCGCACGCTGCTGACCGTTGAGATTCCCCCGTGGTTTACCCTTCCCGCGGTGGAGGCGGAGATGGAAGTGGTGTGGAATCGCAGTGCTCCCACCCTAGAGAGCGTGCTCCACGGCCTGCGGTTCTGCTCGGACGACATCGGGAAGGAGCTCTTCCTTATCGGCGCCCTCCTTCGACAGCTCGTCGACTCGGATGAGGCAACGCCGGAAGGAGAAGGGGAGCAGCCGCTGACCGAACCGTGAGTCCATCGTCAGGCGCTGCCTTCTCGGGTCCGGTACGGCCCGGGAGGGTCGTTGTGGCTCTCCAAGGCGAAAGGTTGCGACGAGGTCGAGTCGTGCGAGTGAGGCGGGTGAAGGAAAACCGGCGGCACTATCCCCGATGGGTCGTGGGAGAAGTAGGAGACCTGTTCGTGGCGCGGATTACCCCTATCCACGAGGTCACTCTTATCAATATCAGCCAGGGGGGGGCCCTGGTGGAGCACTTAAACCCGGTCCAGCCTGGGACGGCCTTGTTCCTGCGCCTCTTGTTTCCCGAGAAAAAGATGGGGCTGAGGTGTCGGGTGGTCTGCTCGGTGGCCCACCGATCTGAGCTCGGGTCTAACGGGGAGCGCGATGTGATTTATCGAAGCGGGCTAGAATTTCTTGGCACTCTTGAACCGATCCGGTCAGTGAATAGTTGAACTCATCAATCCTCCCAGCTCCTCACCTGCCTTTCCGCGTTGCTCATACCCCCCTGCATCGTCCCGGCCGTTAAGATAACCGCCCCGATTCCACTGGGCCAGCATCTGGCCTCGGGACCGACCCTTCCAGCGTCCTTGCTGCCCCGTGGCCGAGAACTCCGTCGAGAGAGTCGGCGATTGCCGGATCGCCCAAACCTTGCTATCGTTCCCGCATGGGCGCCAATATGACCAAAGTTCCCGCGGATCATAAGGCAGGTTTTATTGCCATCATTGGTCGGCCCAATGTCGGCAAGTCCACGCTGATGAACTGCTTTGTGGGTCAGAAGGTGACTGCTGTTTCACCGAAGCCCCAAACCACCCGCAATCGGATTGCTGGCGTGAAGACGACCGAGATGTACCAGATGATCTTCTGGGATACCCCTGGCATCCACCACGCCGAGACCCTTTTTAATCGGGAGATGGTCCGGCTCGCCCTCAAGACCTTAGACGATGTGGATCTCATTCTCTGGATGATCGATGCCTCCGGTCCCCTTTCCGATGAGGATCGGCAGATTCAGGGACATCTGAGGGAGGTCCAAACCCCGATTGTCGTTGCCCTGAATAAAGTGGACCTGGTCAGGGCGAAGCCGGAACTCCTTCCCATGATCGATGCGTGTCAGAAACTGATGCCATCAGCTGAGGTGATACCCATCTCAGTCACGGAGGGGGTCAACATGGACCGGTTAGAGCACATCCTGATCACGTATCTTCCAGAGGCCCCTCGTTTCTTTCCACCTGAGCAGGCGACGGATCAGCCCCAATATCTTTTGGTGGCTGAAATTATCCGGGAAAAGGTCTTCCAACTGATGCACCAGGAGGTCCCTTACGCCGTGGCCGTTCAGGTCGACGAGATGGGAGAGCGGCAGGAGGAGCGGATCATGGACATCCAGGCCACCATCTATGTCGAGAAGGATTCCCAGAAGGGGATCCTGATTGGGGCCGGGGGCCAGATGCTCAAGAAGATCGGCCAGCAAGCCCGCAACGAAATCGAGCGGATCTTCGGCACCCGCGTCTATCTGGGCCTGTGGGTCAAGGTCCGCAAGGCGTGGCGGAAGGATGCGGAGGCCCTCCGCCGCTTCGGCTATTTACACGGATGACCCGGGTCTGTCTCCTCATTTGCGAAAAGGCTGGACGGTTGGGCATTGATTTTGCACCCTCTTCGTCATATCGGACTGTACCGCTCGACATCGAGGAGGATGTCGAATTCTTTCGACCGCATCTCCCTGTTGCCTTCGATCTGGGACAAACAGAGCGGATCGGGTGGTCCAAATTCGGGCAATGGGGACATCGAGCCTCAAGCTTTTACTTTCGCCATGTAAGGCCCTGTGCTAGCATATGGGCCGCCGAATGATCCGCGGGACGACAGGTTGACCCACTCGGGATCGGCGGGCCAAGGAGGCGGAAATGCACGATGTCTCTGCCGTGATCTTAGCCGCCGGTGAGGGGACGCGGATGCGATCCGGGACCGTCAAGGTCCTCCACCCCCTCTTAGGCCGGCCTCTGGTGCACCATTCGGTGGATCTCTGCCTCCGGCTCGGGGTGAAAAGGGTGCTGGTCGTGGTGGGCGCCCAGGCGGAGGCGGTCAGGAAGGCCCTGGCCGGGCGTCCGGTCGAGTTTGTCTCCCAGGCCGAGCCTCAGGGGACGGCCCACGCGGTGTTGCAGACTGAGGCGGCGCTCCAGGGCTTTGCCGGGGCCGTCCTGGTCCTGGCGGGCGATTCCCCGCTCCTCACCGACGAAACGGTGCGACAGCTCCTTGATACCCACCGCGCAGCAAGAGCCGTAGCGACCCTCCTCACCGCCCGCGTAGCGGACCCGACGGGCTACGGGCGGATCCTGCGTGACCGTCAGGGACGCCTCCGTCGCATTGTCGAAGAGGTTGAGGCCACCGCGAAAGAGAAGCGTCTGAGCGAGATCAATACGAGCCTTTACTGTTTCGCTGGCCCGTTCCTCTTCCCGGCGCTGAAGGCGGTGAAGCGCTCGCCGGTGAAGGGGGAGTTTTTCCTCCCGGAGGTGGTTCGGGTCTACGTGTCCCAAAGGCGGAAGGTACACACGCTGCTCGCGCCTGATCCCACCGAGGTACTGGGGATCAACACCCGGGCGGAATTGGCCCAGGCCGCGTCACTCCTGCGGCACCGGGTGCACGAGCGCCTGATGGCCGCCGGCGTCACCCTGCTCGACCCCGCGGCCACCTATATCGACGATACCGTCACGATCGGCCCCGATACTGTCGTCTACCCCGGGGTCGTCCTTCAGGGAGCGACCACCATCGGGGCGGGGTGCGTGCTCTATCCCCACTGCCGGATTCAGGATGCTCACCTGGACGAGGGGGTGACGGTCCTGGACGGCTCCGTGATCGTCCAGAGTGAGATTGCCGAGGGGTGTGTGATCGGGCCGTATGCACATCTCCGGCCCCAGAGTCAGCTGAAGGCGAAGGCGAAGGTGGGCAATTTCTGCGAGGTGAAGAAAGCGGTGCTGGGGGCAGGGGCCAAGGTCCCGCACCTGGCGTATATCGGGGACGCGACGCTGGGGGCGAAGGTCAACATTGGGGCGGGGACGATCACGTGCAATTACGATGGCTTTGCGAAGCACGAGACGGTGATCGAGGACGAAGTCTTTGTGGGGAGCAACACAAACCTGGTGGCACCGATCAGAGTGGGGCGGGGGGCCATTATTGCGGCGGGCTCGACGATCACGGAGACGGTGCCGCCGGACGCGGTGGCCTTTGGCCGGGCCGCGCAGGTGACCAAGGAGGGGCGGGCAGCGGAGACCCGCAAGAAGCGGCAGGCCATGGCGCCGCCAAAGGCTGACGATGATTAATGGCTGGGGACTGATCGCGAGAGGTCGGACTGCATGTGTGGGATTATCGGATACGTAGGCCCCAAGAACGTGATTCCGGTTCTCCTAGATGGGTTGAAGCGGCTCGAGTACCGGGGCTACGATTCCGCGGGAATCGCCTTCCTCCACCAAGGGGAGCTGCAGATCTCCCGGAGTGTCGGAAAGATCAAGGAGCTCGAAAATACCCTGTGGGGCAGAGATCTGGGTGGTGACATCGGCATTGGCCATACCCGCTGGGCCACTCACGGTCGCCCCTCCGAGGAAAACGCCCATCCCCATGTCGACTGCGCCGGCGAGATCGTGCTGGTTCACAACGGGATCATTGAGAACTACGTGCCTCTGAAAGAGAAACTGACCGGCGAGGGGCACCGGTTCACGTCGGATACTGACACCGAGGTGATCGTCCATCTCATTGAGAAGTACCTCGAGGGCGACCTGGAGGAGGCGGTGCGGCGCGCCCTTCGGGAGGTCTCGGGGGCGTATGCCATCGCGGCGATGTGGAAAGGAGACCCAGACCGGATTGTGGGGGCCAAATGCTCCAGCCCATTGGTGGTAGGGTTTGGGGAAGGCGAGTTCCTTGTTGCCTCCGACATCCCTGCGCTGATCGGTCACACGCGCAATGTCCTTTTTCTCGAGGATCATGAGATCGCTGTGATCAGCCGGGAAGGGGTCGAGGTTACCACGTTAGAAGGAGACCCGGTCCATCGCACGGTGGAGCAAATCCCCTGGAGCCCCATCCTGGTAGAGAAGGGGGGCTACAAGCATTTCATGCTGAAGGAGATCTATGAACAGCCCCGGGCCATTCGCGATACGATCCTGGGTCGTTACTCCCTGGAGGCCGGTGAGATCTATCTCGACGGGATGGAGGCAGTAGAGGAATTACTCCCGTTCGTCCAGCGGCTGGTCCTCGTGGCCTGTGGTACATCCTGGCATGCAACGTTAGTGGCGAAGTTTCTCCTGGAGTCTCTCTGCCGGGTTCCGGTGGAGGTTGACTACAGCTCGGAGTTCCGCTATCGGGATCCCATCCTCAATCCAGAAACATTGGTGCTTGCCATCAGTCAGTCCGGAGAGACCCTGGACACCCTCGTTGCGCTCCGAGAGGCGAAGACGCACGGGTGCCGGGTGGTCTCCATCGTCAATGTGGTGGGGAGCTCCATCGCCCGAGAGAGTGATGGGGTGATCTATACCTATGCCGGACCGGAGATCGGTGTAGCCTCAACAAAGGCTTTCACCGCGCAGCTCACCGCCTTGTATCTGTTTGCCCTGTACCTCGGGCGCCGCAAAGGATGCCTGGACACCGCCCGGGTCCAAGAGCTGTTGGCCGCGCTCTTGCGTCTGCCCCAGTTGGCTGAAGAGACGCTGCAGTGCGATGATGTAGTCGAGCGGCTGAGCCATCTCTTCTATCAGCGTTCCGACTTCCTCTTCCTGGGCCGCGGGATTAATTACCCCATTGCCCTGGAGGGGGCCTTAAAGCTCAAGGAGATCTCGTATATCCATGCTGAGGGCTATCCGGCTGGGGAAATGAAGCATGGTCCGATCGCCTTGATCGATGCGCAGATGCCGGTGGTCGTCCTAGCCCCGCAGGATCGGACCCATGCGAAGATTCTCGCGAACATCCAGGAGGTCAAGGCTAGGGGGGGGGTCGTGATCGCCATGGGGACCCAGGGGGATACGGATCTCTTCTCTCGAGTCGATCACCATGTAGCCATCCCGGCCATCAATCCGCACCTGGCCCCGATCCTGTTGGTGATTCCTCTGCAGCTGCTCGCCTACCATATCGCCGTGCACAAAGGCTGTGATGTCGATCAACCGCGGAATCTTGCTAAGAGTGTTACCGTAGAGTAGGTGGGACGAAAAGAGGACGGGTTTTGCGGTTGCGCGGAATCTGCCGGGAGGTTCCAGAGGCAGGGAGGCCGATGTAACGCATGGCCGAGGAAAAGGAAGAGCAAAGAGCATCCCCTGGTTATCTCCGGCGCACGCTTCTCCGTCTCGCCTATCACCCCCGTATCCCGGAAGGGGCCTATCTCACTGTCGTCTCTATCCTTGTGGGGCTCGCCACCGGTGTTGGGTCCGTAACCTTCATTAAGCTCCTCGAGTATACCACCTACATTTTCTTCGAGACCGGCCGCGGGGCACTTAGCCTCTTGGGGAGGTATTATGTCATCCTCCTGCCGGCGATCGGGGGCCTCATCGTCGGTCCCCTCATCCATCGCTTCGCCCAGGAAGCTAAAGGCCATGGGGTCCCTGAGGTCATGACAGCGATCGCGGTCATGGGGGGACGGATTCGGAAGCGGGTGGCCTTCATCAAGATCCTGGCCTCCGCCTTCACCATCGGCTCGGGCGGCTCTGCGGGTCGAGAAGGGCCCATGATCCAGATTGGGGCCGGGATCGGCTCTACCGTGGGACAATTCCTCAGGATGTCCGATGATCGGATCAAGACGCTCGTGGCGTGCGGGGCTGCCGGGGGAATCGCCGCCACCTTCAACGCCCCTATTGCGGGCGCGATGTTCGCCCTCGAGATCTTCATGGGGCGGGTCAATCTCGACTTCAGTCTGGTGGTCCTCTCCTCCGTGGCCTCGGCCATCGTCTCCCGCGCCGTGCTGGGCGATTTTCCTTCCTTCACAGTTCCAGCCTACGGCCTGCTGAGCGCAAATGAGATGCCCCTTTATGTGTTGCTCGGAATCCTCGCCGGCCTGGCCGCGGTAGCCTTCGTGCGCGTGCTCTACTGGTTTGAGGACCGCTTCGATGACTGGCGGTTTCCCCCCTACTGGAAACCTGCCGTGGGCGGTGTCCTCGTGGGGGTGATGGGGGTCTTCCTTCCTCAGATTTTCGGAACCGGTTTCCCGGCCATTGAGGAGGCCTTGAACGGGAGAACTTCGTTCTTCCTCCTGGTGATCCTCATCTTCGCCAAGATGGTGGCTACCCCACTGACCCTTGGCTCGGGAGGATCCGGGGGGGTCTTTGCTCCCGCCCTGTTTGTGGGGGCCATGCTGGGCGGGGCCTACGGCCACATTGTCCATGGCATCTTTCCTAGCTTCACTGCAGGTCCGGGGGCTTATGCCCTGGTCGGGATGGGGGCGGTCTTCGGTGGGGCGGCCCAGGCGCCCATCACCGCCATCATCATCATCTTTGAGATGACCGGCGACTACCGTATCATCCTGCCGATCATGACCAGCACGGTGATCAGTGTCCTCATCTATAACGTGCTGAACAAGGAGACGATTTACACCCTCAAGCTCGTAAAGCGGGGTATCAGATTCCGGGCGGG
The DNA here is from genome assembly GCA_019456075.1 of Candidatus Methylomirabilota bacterium. Classification (GTDB taxonomy): domain Bacteria; phylum Methylomirabilota; class Methylomirabilia; order Methylomirabilales; family CSP1-5; genus CSP1-5. Next base: position 21,294 of record VRUN01000003.1, on the reverse strand, counting down.
GCGGGACGTGGACATCATGGCTGCGACCCCGGTGCGCGAGGGCATGACCCATCGACTCCTCTGGGTGCCTGAGGAGATGACCGTCGAGGGATTCCTCCAGAGGTCCGCCGAGGAGCAGCATGAGTGGTTCCCGGTGTTGAACCACTCTGGGGAGCTCACTGGGGTGGTCACGGCCCAGGATGTCCAAAGGGCCCTGGGGGATGGAGACCTGCAGGCCAAGGTGGGGGAACTCGCCACCAAGGATTTGGTTACGGTCACTCCGGACAACAGCCTGCATGATGTCCTGGTCCGCTTCCACGTGCGAGACCTGGGGCACTTGCCGGTGGTGGATCCGAACGACCCCAAGAAGTTATTGGGCATCATCTCGCGGGCCCACATTATCCGAGCCTATAATCGGGCCCTGGTCGACAAACATCTGCTCTAACCTCCCCGAGAGGATCAGTGGACTCTGCAACTTATCTGATCGAGCTGAACCCGCCGCAGCGGGAGGCGGTCCTCCATACCGAAGGACCCCTTCTCATCCTGGCCGGGGCCGGATCGGGGAAGACACGCGTCATTACCCACCGCATCGCCTACCTGATCGGCGAACATAAGGTTCGTCCCTGGAATGTCCTCGCGGTGACCTTCACCAACAAGGCGGCCGGCGAAATGCGAGAGCGGGTGGCCAAGCTCCTGGGGGCCGAGGGACTGAACGTCTGGGTCGGGACCTTCCACGCCACCTGCGTCAAGATCCTGAGGAAAAACGGACAACACTTGGGTCTTCGTTCTTCTTTTGTCATCTATGACGAGGGCGATCAACTCTCCCTCCTCCGAGAGTGCCTCAAAGAGTTGGATCTGGGTGAACGGGTGATCCACCCGGGGGTGGTCCGGGCCAGGATCAGTCGCGCCAAGAATGATCTCCTCACCCCGGCGGAGTTTGCCGCCCAGGCGGCGGATTATCTGGAAGAGCGGGTGGCGAAGATCTATTACCGCTATCAGGCGGCACTGCAGAGAAGCGGGGCCTTGGATTTTGACGACCTCTTGATGGAGACCGTCCGCCTCTTCATGGAGCGGCCGCTGATCCTCAACGCCTATCATGAGCTGTGGCGCTATATCATGGTCGATGAGTATCAGGATACGAATCATGCCCAGTACCGGTTGATCCGGCTGCTGGCCGACCGACACCAGAACCTGGCGGTGGTTGGGGATGACGATCAGTCAATTTATCGGTGGCGCGGGGCCGACCTGGCAAACATCTTGGATTTTGAACGGGACTACCCACTCTGCAAAGTAATCCGGCTTGAACAAAACTATCGGTCGACCCAGTGCGTCTTGGAAGCAGCCTCCTCCGTCATTGTCCGAAACCGCGGACGCAAGGTAAAGGCGCTGTGGACGGAGAATGAAGTGGGAGAACCGGTCGGTTTCTACCACGCGAGGGATGAGTGGGATGAAGCGACCTTCATCGTAGAGGCCATCAGACATCTCGTGGTAACCGAGGATTACAGCCTTGACGACTGTGCCGTCTTCTATCGTGTAAATGCCCAGTCCCGAGTTCTCGAGGATGCCTTGAGACGGGCGGTCGTTCCTTACGCCATTGTGGGGGGCCTCCGGTTCTACGAGCGCAAGGAGATTCGAGACCTCTTGGGGTATCTTCGGTTGATTGCGAACCCGGCCGACTCGGTGAGTTTTCTCCGTGCCGTGAACGTTCCGGCGCGAGGGATCGGCCGGGCGAGCTTGGATCGCCTCTCCGAAGTTGCCGCGCGCAGGGGGCTTTCTCTGTGGGACGCGTGTGGGTCAATCGAGAAGGAAGGACTTCTGTCGCCGCGACCTCTGAAAGCTCTCCAGAAATTTCAAACCCTTATTGAGCGCTTTGTCACTCGCGTTTCCGAGTTCTCGGTGCCAGACCTGGTCTCGGCCCTCCTGCACGAGACCGGGTATGTGACGCAGTTGGAGCAGGAGGGGACCCCAGAGGCTTTGGCTCGGATCGAGAACCTCCAAGAGCTCATCTCGGCTGCTCAAGACTTTGTCCAGCGAAGCGAAGACACGTCCCTGCAAGCATTCTTAGATATGGTTGCGCTTCTCACCGATGTGGACGAGGGGATGAAAGATGTCCGCGGAAAGGTGACCCTGATGACACTGCACATGGCCAAGGGATTAGAGTTTCCCGTGGTGATCATCGCCGGGATGGAGGAGGGTGTCTTCCCGCACGGTCGGTCCTACACCGATCCGGAAGAGCTTGAAGAGGAGCGGCGTCTTTGCTACGTGGGAATGACGCGGGCCAAAAAGCGCCTTTTGCTCACCGCGGCCGTGCAGCGACGACTGTACGGCGGGGAGAGCTTTAATCTTCCCTCCCGGTTTTTGGAAGAGATCACGGCTCACCTCCTTCAACGGATCGAGCCCCGGACCCCTTCCTATGCCACACCCTATTCGACGCCGCATGACAGTTTTGATCCTTCTGCCTTGCGATATGACGTGGAGACGGATCAGGTACCTTTTGTGGACTTTTACCAGCCGGGAATCAGGGTCAGACATCCTGAATGGGGGGTGGGCAGGATCCGAGAGCGGATTGGCAATGGAGACGACATGAACGTCGTCGTGGCCTTTCCCGGGATCGGAACGAAAAAACTCAAGGTGAAACACGCCCAGCTCACCCGAGCCTGAAACGAGAACAGCTCGGGACAACATCCTTCCTCGAAAACAACACCTTCGGCCCCTCGCTCCGGGCCTCCCGCGGCGACCCTGAGCGGCGGCTTACGGCCTGGGTCCCTCCGTGTTCACGATCCATGCAGGAGGAAAACAGGCACGGATCGCGCCTCGGTTTCCCAGGCCGTCGCCTGCCGAGGGGCCCCGCCGCTCCGGGCATGTCGCTCGGGGCCTCCACGTGCTGCCTAAGAAGAAAATAAAAATCCCGAGGAGAATCGGGTCTCTTCGGGAGGGCGAGGGAGGTGCAGATGCTGGGCTGTTAGGAAGAGAACCTCTCATCGGAAAATCTTTGCGGACCCATCGTGAAATGCTATCATGCTATAATTTCCTTTGGCGGAGGAGGCGATGAAGATTACGCGCCAAGAGGTGGAACATGTGGCGAGGCTCGCCCGGTTGGGCCTTTCCGGCGAGGAGAGGGAAAAGATGCAGGCCCAGCTGAATGCGATCCTGACTTACATTGATAAGCTCAACCAGCTGAATACCAGTGAGATCGAACCGACTTCTCACGTCATCCCCATGACCAATGTCTTTCGCGAGGATGCGGTCTCGTCGTGCCTTTCTCAAGAAGAGGCCCTGGCTAATGCCCCTGATCGCCAGGAGGTTTTCTTCCGCGTTCCCCGCATCCTTGAGGAGTAGGTTCATGGTGGATGGTTCAGGGTTCAGGGCTTACTGAAATAGGAAGGCGTGTGTCGAGGTGGTCGGTCTTATCCATGAACCATGAACGACAAACTGTGAACTGTGAACTAGTATGGAACTAACGGCTCTCACCATTCATGATCTGCAGGGACTGCTCCAGCGCCGGGAGGTGACGGCTGGCCAGGTGCTGAGAGCCTTTCTCAAGCGCATCGCGCAAGAAGAGGGAAAGGTCCAGGCTTACATGGCCGTGACGGGCCGGGAGGCGCTCACGAGGGCGGCTCGTCTGGATCGGCGTCTGGATAAAGGGGAGCAGGTTAGTCCATTGGCGGGTGTTCCACTCGCCATCAAGGATGTGATCTGTACCCAAGGTGTCCCGACTACTTGCTCCTCCAAGATCTTAGAGGGATTTATTCCGCCCTATGATGCGACGGTGATGAGGCGCTTGGACCAGGCGGGTATGGTTCTTCTCGGGAAGACCAATATGGACGAATTTGCGATGGGTTCGTCTACCGAGAATTCGGGCTACAAGATCACCCGAAATCCCTGGGACGTCAGCCGGGTTCCAGGAGGGTCCAGCGGGGGGTCGGGGGCGGCAGTCGCGGCGGACCTCTGTGCCGGGGCCCTCGGCTCAGACACGGGGGGCTCCATCCGACAGCCGGCAGCCTTCTGTGGGATCGTGGGGCTGAAGCCCACGTACGGTCGCGTCTCCCGATACGGGCTCATCGCCTTCGCGTCATCCTTGGATCAGATCGGGCCCATGACCAAGGATGTTCGAGATGCGGCGATCCTTTTACGCGTCTTCGCTGGGCATGATCCCTGCGACTCGACGTCGGTGGATATGCCTGTCCCAGACTACACAGCCCAGTTGGGCAGGGAAATCACTGGGCTGAGGATCGGTATCCCGGACGAATACTTCATCGAGGGAATGGACGCAGAGGTAGAGACCGCCGTCCGGGGGGCAATCAGCGTTTTAGAGTCCCTGGGGGCCAAGGCAGAGCGGATCTCTCTCCCGCACACCGAGTATGCCGTGGCGACCTACTATCTGGTGGCCACGGCTGAGGCGAGCTCGAATCTGGCTCGCTATGACGGAGTGAAGTACGGGGTTCGGACTGGAAAAGCGAGGAATCTTCTCGAAATGTACATGAAGAGCCGGCAGAATGGATTTGGTGCCGAGGTGAAGCGGCGGATCATGCTGGGAACCTACGGCCTGAGCGCCGGATACTACGATGCGTACTATCTGAAGGCTCTCAAGGTACGGACCCTGATCCGGAAAGACTTCGAGGAGGCCTTCAAGCGTTGCGACGTGATCGTGACCCCGACGGCCCCCACGGCGGCCTTCGGTCTCGGTGAAAAGACTGATGACCCCCTGACCATGTATCTCTCAGACATCTTTACCATCTCAGCCAACCTTGCAGGGATCCCGGGGATCTCTCTCCCCTGTGGCTTTACCCAAGCCGGGCTTCCCATCGGTTTGCAGCTTCTCGGGAAGCCCTTTGATGAGGCAACGCTGCTTCAGGTGGGCTTTGCCTACGAACAGGCCACGGAGTGGCATAGACGTAAACCACCCCTGTAATAGTTCAGGGTTGAGAGTTGAGGGTTCAGAGGAAATACCGGGACGGGGACAATGAACGGTGATCTTCCCACCATGAACCCTGAACCACGAACCCTGAACGAGTAAGGTGATGTTGTACTTTGCGTATGGCTCAAATATGGAAAGGTTTTGGTTCAAGAAGCGCTGCACGGGAGCCAAGTTCGTCTCGGCAGCTACGCTTCGCGACTACGATATTACTTTTGTCCGCGGCTCCACGATGTGGGGTGGCGGAACCGCTGATCTTAGGCCCGCGCCGGGAGGGGTCATGGAAGGAGTCCTCTGGGAGATCGGCGAGCCGGATCTGAAAGTCTTGGACCAGTACGAGGGGGTCCCCAAGGACTATATCCGGAAGACGGTGACCGTGGAGACCAAGGATGGGAAAGCGCAGCAGGCCCACGCCTATATCGTGGCTCAACCAGAGGGCTACCGACCGCCGTCGAAACGGTATATGCGCCTCTTGATCCAAGGGGCCGAAGAACACGGTCTTTCCGATGAATATGTCATGCGGCTCGAGGCGATCAAGACGTCCGGCTGAATCTCGACGACCGACGCCCGACCATCGCGAAGAGCTCGGAGGGACCTTCCTCGGCGGCGCCACAATTCTCCGGGGACTTGATGTGCAGAGGCAACGGTACGCATGCTTAGGCGTTGTAATTTGCCGATCCGGGCCACCCCCACCTGCGCTACGCTTCGGCGGCGGGACCCCGGCCAGTCCGAAGGACTCCGGACTCTTGCGGAGACGCAAGCCAGATGTCGCCTGCCTCGGAAGGAACCCCCTCCTCGCTCTTGGTCGACATCGGACGTTGGACTGTGAACCGTGAACTCTGAACCATAAACTTTCAACACTGAACTCTGAACTATGAACGCTGAACTGACATACGAGGCGGTGATTGGACTCGAGGTGCATGTCCAGCTCCTCACCGAATCAAAGATCTTCTGCGGCTGCAGCACCCGGTTTGGAGAAGACCCCAACTCACAGACGTGCCCTGTCTGTCTGGGCATGCCAGGAGTCTTGCCGGTCCTCAATAAAAAAGCGGTGGAATTCGCCATTCGAACGGCGCTCGCGGTCCATGGCACGGTCGCCCCGCACTGCCGCTTCGCCCGAAAGAACTATTTTTACCCCGATCTGCCCAAGGACTATCAAATCTCTCAGTACGAACTTCCCCTGGCCGTCGGCGGCTTTGTGGAGATGAGTGACCATGGGACGGCCAGACGGGTGAGGATTCGGCGGATTCATCTGGAGGAGGATGCAGGGAAACTTCTCCACGCCGGGGCGATGGACCAGGCAGATTACAGCCTGGTGGATTTCAATCGATGCGGCGTACCGTTGATTGAGATGGTGACGGAACCCGATCTCCGCACGCCGGAAGAGGCGGCGGAGTTTCTGAAACAGTTTCGGGCCATCCTGCAATATCTGGGCGTGTCCCAGGGGAACATGGAGGAGGGGAATCTTCGCTGCGATGCGAATGTCTCGGTGCGTCCGTCGGGGTCCGCGGACTTCGGAGTCAAGACCGAGGTCAAAAACATGAACTCCTTCAGAAACGTCCAGCGGGCATTGGAGTATGAGATTCAGCGCCAGATGACGCTCCTGAGGGCCGGTCGACCCGTCATCCAGGAAACGCGCCTCTGGGATGCTGACGAAGAGGTAACCCTACCCATGCGCGGCAAAGAGGAGGCCCACGACTACCGCTACTTCCCAGAACCGGATCTGGTCCCGGTGGAGGTTTCTCCTGCGTGGATTGAGGAGATCGCGGCGAGCCTGCCGGAGCTCCCCGCAGAGCGGCGGCGGCGGTTCGTGCAGGCGTATGGGCTGCCGGAATATGATGCTGCAGTGCTCACCGGGAGCAAGGCACTGGCGAACTATTTTGAAGAATGTGCTCAGCTCCACCGGGATGCGAAGCTGGTGAGCAACTGGATCATGTCCGAGCTCTTGGGATACCTCAATCGGGAAGGAAAAGACATCTCCGAAAACCCTGTCACCCCAGCCCAATTGGCCGCCCTCTTGAACCTGATCCGGGGAGGGGTCATCAGCGGGAAGATCGCGAAGGGGGTCTTTGAGGAGATGATTCAGACAAGGAAGAGCCCTGAGACGATCGTCGAGGAGAAGGGACTTGTTCAGATCAGTGACCGAGACGAGCTCAGTCAGATCGTGGACCAGGTGATAGAGCAAAACCCTGGCCCCGTGTCCGACTTCAAGGGGGGAAAGGAAAAAGCCCTCACCGCATTGGTCGGGGCGGTAATGCGCGTGACCAAAGGGAAGGCCAATCCACAACTGATCAACGATCTGCTCCGGGAAAAGCTCGCCGGGAGGTAAGGGGCCACCATCCACTGAGGAATTCAACATGCGGATCGCGTTGATCACCCCATACTACTCCCCTTCTGTTCGCGGCAATGCGATCACGGTGGAGCGGATCGCGTCAGGACTCCGAGACCGTGGGCATTTGGTAGAGGCTTACTCGCTGGAGGTGTTTGAGAATCGGCGGGATATCCCCTCGGCCATTCGGGCGTTTGATCCCAATCTCATTCACGGGTTCCACGCCTTCATGACCGGTAACCTCGTGGTGGAGGAGGCAAGGCGGCTGGATGTCCGAGCCGTGATCACCATCACCGGCACAGATGTCAACGTTGATTTGTTTCATCCCGAACGGCGTGGCCGGGTAGTCGAGGCCCTGGGGCGCGCGCAGGGGATCGGCGTCTTTCATGAGAGCATCCAGAAAAAGCTTCTGAGGGAGCTCCCGGAGCTTGACGGAAAGATCCGGGTAATCCACCAAACGGTCGCCTGTAACGAGAAACCCGACGATTATAGGGCACGGTGGGGACTCGGTCCCCAGCATATCGTTTTCTTCTTTCCGGCAGGGATCCGCAGGGTGAAGAATCTCACCTTTTGCATTCCCCCCCTCTCCCGGCTTCAGGCCCGGCACCCGGATCTTCGCGCCCTCTATGCCGGTCCCATTGTGGAGGAAGAGGAGGGAGAGCGGCTTCTCAGCCTCCTGGCGGGAAATCGGTGGGCCCGCTATCTGGGAGCGGTTCCCCACGAAGAGATCTGTAGTATGCTCCGGGAGGTGGACGTCGTCGTGAACTCCTCCCTCTCGGAGGGAGGGATGTCCAATGCCCTCCTCGAAGCGATGAGTCGGGGAGTGGCGGTCCTCGCCTCGGATATCGAGGGGAACCGGTCCATCATTGTCGACGAGGTGGACGGTCTCCTCTTCACATCCGAAGAGGAGTGTGAACAGAAAGTAGAGCGCCTGATCCGCGATCCCGATCTCCGCCGTCGCCTGGGTAGGCAGGCGAAGGCAAAGATCGAAAAGGAGTTCTCCCTGGAGGGGGAAATCGACGCCTACGAGCGGTTCTATCACGACCTGGTCAAGTCGAGATGATCCCATGGATATTCGCGCCTTAGAGGTCTTTTGCAAGATCGTAGAGCTGAAAAGCTTCTCGAGGGCGGCTGAGGCGGTCTATCTGACCCAGCCGACCCTGAGCGGCCACATCAAAGGGCTCGAAGAGTTCGTGGGGCTGAAGCTCCTGGACCGGCTCGGTCGGGAGGTGGTCCCGACCAAGGCAGGGGAACTGCTGTATGGATACGCCAAGCAGGTGCTTGCCGTGAGGAATCAGGCCATTCAAGCCTTGGAGGAGTACAAAGGCTCCCTGAAAGGACATCTGATCATTGGGGGGAGTAACATTCCCGGGGATTACGTCCTGCCCGCGCTGTTGGCCCGGTTCAAGGCCCGGTACCCGGACGTTTCCATGACGCTGAAGATCGCTGACTCGCGGGAGATCGCCCGGGGGGTCTTGGAGGGAGCGTATGAGCTCGGAGCGGTCGGAGCCAAGTTCGACGATGGGCAGTTAGTCTTCCTGAAGTTCTTGGAAGACGAGCTGGTGCTTGCGCTGCCGGCCGACCACGAATGGGCGACCAAGACGGCTGTTGCCCTGGCAGAGCTTTCCGAACAGCCGATTCTCTTGCGGGAGGTTGGATCCGGATCGAGAAAAGTACTTGAGGACGCACTCCGCCTCGCTGGCGCGGACTCCGGTGCCCTGAAAGTCGTGGCAGAGCTGGGAAGCACCGAGGCAGTCCGCCAGGCGGTAAAGGGTGGAGCAGGGATCTCGGTCATCTCACTCCGGGCGATTCAGGAAGACTTGGAGCGAGGGACGCTCTGTACTGTTCCCCTCGAGGGAACCAGGCTCATCCGGGACTTCTATCTCGTCTATCACAAGAACCGCTCCAGATCTCCCCTCTGTGAGACCTTTATCACCTTCCTCGTCCAAGCGGTAGGTCCCACCCCTTCCGTGGGGTCCTAGCGCTCCCCCTTGCGCTCAGCCTCTTTCTCGAAAACCAGCTTCTCACCCTCCTCGTTGCCCTCTACCTCATCGTGACTCTGGTCGATTATCTCAGCGCCTACCTCCGCAGCCGGATTTAGCCACTCATCCGGTCATGTACGGCCCCTGGCACATTCCCTGCAGACCGGAGACGTGATCGTGATCGGTGCACGGTTTGACCGGGTGGAGGCCAGGGGAGCCTCGGGGCAGCCGATTGTTACCCTGGGCCACGGCACTCGGCCCGTCCGGTTTCGCCGGGGTTCCGTGTGCTTCCGCGCTGGTCTTTGGGGGGGATTCGCATGGCAATGGTGCTTCTGGTTGACGCCGATTCAGACGGCAGCCTTCGGCTTCAAAAGGCCTTCGAAGCGGCGGGCTACGAGGTCTCGATGGCCACCAGCGGGTCTTCTGCCCTGGCAAGTGTAAAGCAGCGCCGGCCGGACCTGATCGTCAGTCGGTCCATGTTCGAGGACATGTACGGCTCCGAGCTATGCTCAATGGTCCGGGCCGACCCCACGACCAAAGAAATTATGTTTGTCCTCCTGGTCGATCGGTCGACACAGATGGCACTGGTGGCGACCCAGACTGAGGCGGACACGGTCTTTCCAGAAAACTCCCCCCCTTCCACTCTTGTGACCCGCGTGGACACGCAGCTCAAACTCCGCGGCGTCTCGACCCCGCCACCCTCCGCCCGAGCCGCAAAGACGCCAATGGCCTCAAAGGAGGCACCATCAGCCACCCTTCAGGGTTCGTTGGCAGTTATGGACTTGACGGAGGTGGCCCAAGCGGTCTCCATTGGCCGGAAATCAGGGCGGCTCGTCCTGTCCCTGTCGGCCGACGAGGGGGCCATGGTCTTTGAGTCTGGCCGGGTCGTGCACGCGGAGTTCAGAAAACAGACGGGAGAAGGGGCATTCAACGCGCTCGTGGTGGCTTCCTATCGGGAGCGGAGTGGGAACTTTTCCTTTATTCCCCTTGAGTCCCGAGATGCGTCACATCTTCCCAAGACCATTGATAAGGATCTGGAAACCCTGCTCCTCAACGTCGCCGTGGAGATAGACGAGCGCGACAGGGGCGAGGGGGGCTGAGCGGGAAAAAGCTCACGCCTGGCCGCATATTTGCATAGAAAACACGTGCTTCGCAGGCAGGTGTTGGGGTGGACAAGATCGCGAAAACAGGGTGGGGACGAGCCGGCTTTCCGTCCAGGAAGACCTAAACCGCTGATGCGTGTTCACGCTATGACAAAGGCACACCACAGACGAGTTACGCGCAGGGACCTTCAAAAGCGGAAGCCTCCGCGATTCCGCACTTCCGGGATCACATCGGCCATCACAACCCTCCAGGAGGCTGAGGTGCTGGATCTGAGCCTGTCGGGAGCGCTCGTGGAACACCAAGACGTGCTTCAGCTCGCGAGCCCCTGCTTCCTCCAACTGATGGCCAATGGGGAGCGGTTGACCATCCAGTGTCGGGTGGTGCACAGCCGGGTCAGTCACAGCGGGGCAGACGGAGCTCTCTATTATCAAACGGGCTTGGAATTCCTCGACTTGTCCCGCGGGGCGCAGCAGTCGCTCGGGGCGTTCATTCGCTCCTACGGGGCCGCCGAGGGTTGAGGAGGTCGTTGCCCATGTATTTGGCACTTTGGCATGGTTCCTGCTATTCGTGGACTGGCCGTCTCATGATCTTGATTTCAGGTCATATTTGCCTCTATTGGTGTGAGCCCTGGGCCGGGATTGCGGGCTCTTTTGATTGGTGATGCCCATGGATGTTTTGTGCCGCTCCCTTTACACAGGGATATCCTTCTGGAGGATATTCTCCGGGTCTCTGGCTTCTAGATCCCCATATACTCATGGAAATTGACCGAGGAATTGCGTTGAAGAGAAAGAGAAAGAAGCGGCGAAAGAACCGGTCAAACCCCGAATCTGTTCCCCTCGAGGGGGCCAAAGCGCAGCTAACCGTCGAGAATGAAGCGCCTGTCCTCGACGGCGGAGCTGCGAACGGGGAAGCGGCGAACCGGGAAGTCGGTGAGCTGGAACCTGCGGACGAAAACGCTGTGGCGCCAGAGGCTTCCGATGGGAAAGCTACGGAGCGAGACGCCGCGGCGGGGGAAGCTGAGGGCTTGGAAGCAGCGACCCTGAAGGTCGTGGAGCCAGAACCTGCGGATCCGGAAGCCGCGGTCGCGGAAGGTGCAGCCTCGGAGGCTCCGGACGAGGTCGCTGGGGAGCTGGAGGCTGCTGTCGAGGGAGCTGTTGGGCCAGAAGCTGCGGAGCGGAAACCTGGAGACCGGAAAGCTGCGGACCGGCGGCAACACGCTCGATTCGTCGTGGGAGGGAGGACCAAGGGGCGGGTGACTGCCATCTACGACGCGCGCATCCTGGACATTAGTCCGGGAGGCTCCCTGATTGAGCATGCCGATGTTGTTCGACCAGGGACCCTCTCCTCTTTGGACCTCGATCTGCTCGGGAAGAGAATGAGCCTCAAGTGTCGCGTAGCCCGTTCGGTGGTGCACCGGTCAGAGGTGCAGCCGGATGGGGATCGCCAGTTGATTTACCGTACCGGGTTGGAATTCCTCGACCGTTCTGACGAAACGCGAAAGATGATTATCGATTACATCCAGTCGGTGATCGAGGATGGGAACAAAAGCTGAGCTCGCGCCACATAGGGGGTCCAGCAAGCCTCTAACGCCTCCTCTGTAGATGTACGATGAACAGTCCCTCCCCATGCCAGGGGCCCCCCGCCGCGTCGGCTCGTGTGCGCGGGAGGCCGGGATCGATCGTTTTCCAGCGAAAATGGGGTCAGCAAAAACCCCCTTGCTCACGCGACCCTTCCGCGTTATACAAGGGGCCTCAGGGTGGCTGGCGGAGGCGTGTGGGAATCGAACCCACCGGCCCGCTTTTGGCAGGCCCACCGGTTTTGAAGACCGGGAGAGCCACCAGACCCAATCCGCCTCCGTACCGTACGAAAGAAGTGTAACAGTGACCCCCTCCTTTCGCAAGCCTGTCGGGACCGGGAGAGCGCCTGTGTCTGGAACGGCATTTGCACTATCCCACGCTGGAGGAGTGAGCCAGTGACGGGTCTACCCGAGGAACGACAGCTACGCATCCTAGTGGTGGATGATCAAGAGGAGAATTTGGACCTCTTGGAGGCCTTTCTGAGCATCCACGACTACCACGTCATTCGGGCCAGGGATGGTCAGGAGGCCCTGACCCAGGTGGCACAGAAGCCCCCCGATCTGATCCTCCTCGATACCCACATGCCGCCGCCGGACGGCTTTCAGGTCTGCAAGCAGCTCAAACAGAACGAGGAGACCCGCCTGATCCCGATCATCATCGTGACCGCCTCTGGAGAACTGGAGAGCCGGGTGCGGGGGATCGAGGCCGGGGCCGATGATTTCCTGGCGAAACCACTTCATCGGGTGGAACTGGATGCCCGGGTTCGCTCCCTCCTGAGGCTCAAGCAGTTCACCGATGAGCTCGAGAATTCAGAGACGGTCCTGATCAGTCTCGCCCTGGCCGTCGAGGCCAAGGACCCTTTGACCCACGGGCACTGCGAGCGTTTGGCCAGTTATGCCGTCCAGCTAGGGCAACGGCTTGGGCTCCCCTCCGAGCATCTGACTGCCCTCCGTCGGGCAGGGTATCTGCATGATCTCGGCAAAATCGCGATCCCCGAGTCGATCCTCCTTAAGCCTGCGGCCCTCACCTCGGCGGAGCGGGAAATCATGTCTGTGCACCCGACGGTCGGCGAGCGGATCTGCCAGCCCCTGCGATCGATGCAGCTCGTCCTCCCCATCATTCGTCACCATCACGAGCGGTGGGATGGCACTGGCTATCCTGACGGTCTTGCGGGAAGGGAGATTCCCCTCACCGCCAGAATCCTCCAGGTGGTGGACGTGTTCGATGCCCTGGTCACGGATCGCCCGTATAGGGGCGGCCTCTCGACAGCCGAGGCCGCACAGGTCCTTCAGGATGAAGCCAGCAGGGGGTGGTACGACCCGAAGGTGCTGGACGAATTTATCGCTCTGCTCACCGGCGATGGGGGATCTTTGCGGGCTGGGTCAGCGACCGTCGTGAGGTAGCGGGGCCTCTTCCGGGACGAGGGCATTCTCCGGTATGTCGTCTACGCTAGCGATGAACTTGAACTCGAAGTCTTGCCGGACTTCATCTGGAACATCCTCCAGGTCCTTGGCGTTCCGCTCGGGAAGAAGAACGATCTTCAGGCCAGCGCGCTTGGCCGCCAGCGCTTTCTCTTTGATGCCGCCTACCTGTAGGACCCGCCCCCGCAGAGTGATCTCCCCAGTCATCCCGACTCCGCTCTGAACAGGCCGTCCCTTCACGAGTGAGAGAAGAGCGGTGTACATTGTAATCCCCGCGGATGGCCCGTCTTTGGGAATGGCTCCTGCGGGGACATGCACGTGGATATCCTGTTTGAGGAAGAAATCCTCGGGGAGGCCCAGCTCCTTGGACCGGCTCCGGACGGCGCTCAAGGCCGCCTCGGCTGACTCCTTCATCACCTCACCCAGATGGCCGGTCAGGATGAGGTTCCCCTTGCCGGGCATCTTCGTGGCCTCCACAAAGATGATGTCACCCCCGGTGGGTGTCCAGGCAAGTCCGATGGCCACCCCCGGTTGAGAGGTGCGTTCGGCCACCTCCGAGAAGAACTTGACGGGGCCGAGAAGGGGGTGTAGGCCCTCCGCCGTGACCGTGGCCGGATCGGTCCGCCCCTCCGATACCTCCCTGGCCACTGCGCGACAGATCGTGGCAATCTCCCTCTCCAGGTTTCGCACCCCTGCCTCACGCGTGTAAGAGGTGATGATATTTCGGAGGGCGTCGTCCAAAATGGTGAGCTGTGCCGCCGTGAGGCCATGGGCATCGAGCTGCTTCGAAATCAGATAGCGCTTGGCGATCTGGAGTTTCTCCGATTCCGTGTACCCCGGAAGCTCCAAGACCTCCATTCGGTCCCGCAGGGCCGGAGGGATCGGATCCAGGATGTTCGCCGTTGCGATGAACATGACCCGGGACAGGTCGAAGGGAATCTCCAGGTAGTGGTCCGAAAAACTCATGTTCTGTTCCGGGTCCAGTACTTCCAGCAAGGCGGAGGAAGGGTCGCCCCGGAAATCGGCCCCGATTTTGTCCACCTCGTCCAGCATGAAGACGGGGTTATTGCTCCCAGCCTTCCGGATCCCCTGAATGATCCGGCCTGGGAGGGCGCCGACGTAGGTCCGACGATGGCCCCGGATCTCGGCCTCATCCCGGATCCCGCCGAGGGACATCCGGATGAACTTCCGGCCGAGCGCTGCCGCGATGGAATGCCCCAGGGAGGTTTTTCCGACCCCTGGGGGACCGACAAAACAGAGAATGGGCCCCTTCATATCCTTCTTCAGCTTTCGAACCGCCAGGTACTCCAACATCCGCTTTTTCACCTTCTCGAGGTTGTAGTGGTCCTCGTTCAGAATCTGCTCGGCAGCAGGGATGTCCAGGCGATCCTCGGTCCCCTTAAGCCAGGGAAGCTCGAGGAGCCAGTCGAGATACGTCCGGACCACGCTGTACTCTGCCGCGGCGGGGGGCATTCGGGAGAACCGACCGAGTTCCCTGAGCGTCACTTCGCGAACCTCGTCGGGCATCGGGGTCTCATCGATTCGTTGACGGAGTTCCTCCGCCTCCTGCGTCCGCTCATCCCCCTCTCCGAGCTCCTGCTGGATGGCCTTGAGTTGCTCTCTCAGGTAATACTCTCGCTGGGACTTATCCATCCCCGCCTTGACCTGGGTTTGGATCTGTTGACCGAGCTCGAGTGACTCCAGCTGGTGCGTCATGAGTTCCGTCACTCGCCTCAGGCGGGGCTTGATCTCGATAATTTCGAGGATCTCCTGCTTCTCCTCAACCGAGAGGTTCATGTTCGAGGCGATCATATCCGCCAGCATCCCGCCCTCTTCAATGTTGAGCGCCAGGATGGCGAGCTCGGCGGGAAGGTGGGGGGAGAGCTCGACGACCTGCTGGAAGAGGCGGCGCAGATTGACCACCAACGCCTCCACCTCCTTGTCTCGTTCCCCCTCATCAGGCTGCGGCTCAACCGTTGCGCGGAAGTAGGGGTCCGTGTGGGTGATCTGAGTCAGGCGGATCCTCTCGAGGCCCTGGGCCATGATGCTGATGGTCCCGTCGGGAAGCTTGATCAACTTGGCGATGACCGCCGCTGTCCCCACCGGAAAGAAATCCTCCGGCCGAGGATCCTCCACCCCCCTCTCCTTGAGGGCCACGATCGCGATAATCCGATTGCCGATCACGGCCTCATCCACGAGGTGAATCGATTTATCTTGCCCGACCAGGATGGGAAGAATCACGTGGGGAAAAAGCACACTTCCACGGAGAGGCAGGACGGGGAGTTCGGATGGAATCTGGGCACCGGTGCTCGTGAGCCGACTCTGTGCTGCTTCCTGCGCTGCCATGGACTGCCTCCCGGAGTCGCTGATTACTCGGCCAGGATCTGGACGGTCGTCGTGCTGGGATCCCCCCGCTTGGGAATCGTGATGCGCAGGAGCCCGCCTTCATAGGCGGCCTCGATGGCGTCACGGGGTGGGAAAAAATCGAGGGTGACCCATCGCTCAAAGGACCCGAATTCAATCTCCATCTGGTGGCATCGTAGTGCATCGAGAGGGGCAGTGACGTGCCGCCCCCCGGTAATCCGAAGGCGGCTCCCGTCGAGGTGGATCTCGATATCCTTCCGTTCTGTCCCCGCAATTTCCATGACGACGACGACCGCCGAGCTCGTCTCGTACACATCCATCGGCGGCTCGAAGCGGGAGCCCCGGACAAGGGCGGGGCGTCCTCGGTGGACGAGGGCCTTCACCAACTCGACCATGGAGGAGCGGAGGTGCTCGAACTCTCCCTCTCTGTCTTCTCTCGAGTATCCCATAGATCTTTCTCGCGCCTCATCCACACGCGGGCATTTTAGACCATGGTGAGACCCATAGAAATTTCTCCCATGGATTGTCGCCGATCTCCTTTCTAGCATAGCAAAAGGCGAGCGCGGGAGCAACCGAGTCCGCTGCCTTGTGGCCGGGGGAGGAGGAAGGTAGAATAGGCGGAGGCCTGGGCTCAGGGGGTCCGAATGGAACAGGACGGTGCGGTCGTCGAGGGGATCCGAGTGGGGCATGCCAGCGATTTTGATGCGTGCACCGGCTGCACGGTTATCCTGTGCGAGGAGGGGGCCGTGGGGGGGGTGGATGTCAGAGGCTTGGCCTCGGGGACCCGGGAGCTCGACGCCCTGACGCCCCATCATCTGGTGGATCAGATCCACGGCGTGCTCTTGGCGGGGGGGTCCGCCTTTGGACTCGAGGCGGCCACCGGCGTCATGCGGTACTTGGAAGAGCGAGACATCGGCTTTGATGTGGGGGTGACGAAGGTTCCCATTGTCCCCGGTGCTATCCTGTTTGACCTCGGGATTGGGGATTTCCGCAGGCGTCCCGATGCGGCCATGGGATACAGGGCGTGTGAGGCGGCCGTGCGGGCAGGGGTAGAGGAGGGGAGTGTCGGCGTCGGGACGGGGGCGACGGTGGGGAAGCTTTTCGGCGTGCCGCACGCCATGAAGGGTGGCGTGGGGACCGCGAGTGTGCAACTTTCCGGTGGCCTCAGGGTGTGGGCGTTGGCCGCGGTGAACGCCTTCGGCGATGTTCGGGATCCTTCGACCGGGGCTATTGTCGCGGGGGCGAGGGATCCAGAGACGGGAAGGCCCGCGGATACCTTCCTCCAAATGAAACAGGGACGGCTGCGGCGGGCCTTCTACATCCAGAGCACCACATTGGCGGTGATAGCGACGAATGCTCGCCTGACCAAGGGGGAGGCGATCTTGGTCGCCCGCATGGGGCAGGGGGGACTCGTCCGAACGATCTCCCCCGTGCACACCACCTTTGACGGGGATGTCATCTTCGCTTTATCTACGGGACGCGTGGAAGGGGACGTCAATCTGGTGGGGCAAGCGGGCGCTGAAATGGTGGCCGCCGCCGTCCTGCGGGCCATCGAGACGGCGACTAGTCTTGGGGGCGTCCCCGCCTACCGAGACTTACACCGCTGATCCCTCGCGTGCACGAAGACCAGGGTTCTTCCCCGTGATGGGGGGTGGGCGTCGGTCGCAAAGGGTGTCACGAATCCTGGGGACTTGTCGGGTTGCGGGGGGGGATGACAAGGGGGATCAGCGGCTCTACGTCTTCTGCTCCTCAGCCTTCTCCTCGGCCGCCTTACTCTCCTTCGGGGTGACGTCGATGGCCTCCTTCCCCGTCGTGGCGTCTTTGAACCCCCGAATGGCCTTCCCGAGGCCACTGCCGATCTCGGGGAGGCGGTTCGCCCCGAAGACGATCAAGATGATGAAGAGAATGACCAAAAGCTCTGGAACGCCCAGTCCGAACATTGCTCCTCCTACCGTCAGGCTTTAGCCAACGCCTTTTGTCCACCCGGGTTTAAGCATCGTATATCCCCCCCTTCCTGTCAACTGAAAACTCGGTAAATGCCACGAGAACCAGCGATTCCCGTTGCGGGAGGCGCTCTTCCAGCTTACCCTGAAAGCCACGATCGGTAGTTTTCCTACTTGCCGTAGGGCACCCGTTCATCCCCTGCTCGCCTGGTGAGCTTGATTTGGTCGAAATGCTCTAGGTAGGGAATAGCGTGCTTGCGGGTAATCCCGAGCAGATCCTTGAAGGTGGGAACCGAGAGAGAGGAGTGCTGCGCCAGGTGGGCGAGGACGCGAGCTTTCACCTGCTCGTAGGCCTCGCGATGGACGTAAAGGTCATCCTTGATCTTGATGAGGGTACCCTGCTCGACGAGACGGAAGAACACTGCCTGGGCGCCCTTCCGGTCGGTGCCCGCTTGCCTGAAAGCCGCCTCCGTGGTCGGTGGCTGGAGTGCAGCAGTTCGGAAGATGGTTTCAAGGCGTTCCGTGAGTGCGGCCTCTGCAGGCGATAGTTGGGATCGATGGGCCGTGAGGCGGACTCGGTCTCGATCTTGGGTCACCTCTCTCGACTCCGTGAGGTCGCTCAACAGGTGGGCGAAAAGGGGTGGGGAGACCCCCATGGCCAGGCGACTCCGAAGCTCTTCCTTCGAGATCCCTTCTCGCAGGGGCTGCTGGGCGTGGAGCTGCTTGAGCAGGTTCCGGATTGTCCCCCGCAGATCTTCGTAGATCTCTCGATGGAGATAGGTCTCTCCTTCCCGCCCCTTGAGCGTGATAACTTTTCCTGCTGCCAGGAGTTCTTGGATTTGCTCCTCGAGGCTCTCGGCGTCCAGGCTGGCCAGGGACCGGAGGGTGGAGAGACGAAGGGGAGAGGTACTACTACTTTTCAACAGCTCCAGGAGCCGGTCCCGAGAGGACCCTTGCTCCAGGATCTTGAGGTGGGCCACAACTTCCGGGCGCCTGCGTCGCTTCGGAGGAGGACAGGGGTCCAGGATGATTCCACCTCCTATCGTGGTGGCAGGGGAGTAAGACCGGAGGACATACCGATCGTGGAGCATGGCGGCGGTGGGTTGCTCGAGCCGGAGGTGGACATATGCCCCTTCCCCTGGGGTGATCTTTTCGCGATCCAGGAGAATGACCCGGGCCAGGATCTCGGCCGTCCCGAGGTGGAAACGGACTCGCGTCCGGTTGGCCAGGGACTTCGGGGCGTCCGGCAGCAGTGCAAGGGTGGCCTCTACAGAGGTGCTCACCCGGAGGGTATCGGGGAAGCAGAGAAGATCCCCACGGTCGATCTGTTCGGTTTCGAGGCCGGGAAGGTTGACCGCCGCTCGCTGGCCTGCCAAGGCCTGTTCCACGTTCTCGTTATGGACCTGGAGCCTCCGAACCCGGGAGTGGAGGTCCTTCGGCAGGACCGCCACCTCGTCGCCGACGGTGAGGGAGCCTGTCCAGAGAGTTCCGGTCACGACGGTGCCGAAACCCCGAATGGTGAAGACCCGGTCGATGGGAAGGCGGACGATCCCGTCCCCTCGCCTCGGATGGGGCTCGGCACTGAGGCTGGCGAGCACGTCTCGGAGTTCAGAGAGTCCCTCGCCGCTCAGGGCAGAGACGGGGAGGATCGGCGCCTCCTGAAGAAACGTGCCACCGAGAAAGGTGCGGACCTCCTCTTGAACGAGATCGAGCCACTCCGGGTCCACCAGGTCCTTTTTGGTGAGTGCGACGAGCCCCCGCCGAACGCCCAGAAGCTCACAGATGTGGAGATGCTCCCGGGTCTGGGGCATCACTCCTTCATCGGCCGCGATGACCAGGATGACGAGATCAATCCCCCCCACGCCGGCCAGCATCGTTTTGACGAACCGTTCGTGGCCGGGAACATCCACGATTCCGAGTGTGGCCCCCTCGCCGAGGCGCAAAAATGCAAAGCCAAGCTCGATGGAGATGCCTCGCTCTTTCTCCTCTTTGAGCCGGTCGGTGTCGATTCCCGTGAGGGCCTTCACCAGGGCAGTCTTGCCGTGGTCAATATGGCCCGCGGTCCCGATGATGATATGCTTCATCGAAAAACCCGGAGGGCGGTGGTCTACGAACGCTCCACTCGATGAATCTGATTATAGGAAGATCTCAGCAAAAGCTCAACGGGTTTCCCCGTCGTGCGTGTCGCATGTGCTGGGTCTCACGGTCCTTCGCACGTGGGCCGCAAAATCTTTCTTTTGACAACGGGGAACCTCTCTTCGTACCCTCGCTGAGGAGGAATCGTGCACCTCAGTGCGATCGTGGAAGAACCTTACCTGGGGACCCCTTGTCTGAGGAGGGACGGAAATGAGCTATACCGTTGGAGAGATTGCTCGGCATATCCAGGGCCAGGTGGTGGGGGATGAGTCCCTGCAGATACGGGAGGTCAGTAGTATCGAGGGGGCCCGGGAAGGGTGTTTGGTCTTCGCAGAGGATGCCGCCTATTTCCAAAAGGCTGAGGGCTCACAGGCCTCATGCATTATTGCCCCCGGTTCCCAGCGCTCCTCTCGAAAGACCCTGATCGTCGTAGATCACCCTCGGCTGGCGTTCGCGAAGGTGCTTCACCTTTATCATCCGCCGAAGGCGCCGAAGGCCGGAGTGCATCCCTCGAGTGTCCTTGGCGAAAATGTCCGCCTCGGGTCCGATGTGTCCATCGGCCCCTTCGTGGCCATTGGGGATCGGGTTCAGGTCGGAGATGGGGCAGCGATCGGGCCCTGTTGTGTCATTGGGGACGACTGCGTGGTCGGAAACGACTCGATCCTTCGCGCCAACGTGACCCTCTATGATCGCGTCACCGTCGGCTGCCGGGTTTCGATCCACGCCGGGGCGGTCATCGGCTCTGATGGGTTCGGCTATATCCCGGAGGAAGGGCGATCCGTCAAGATCCCCCAAGTCGGCGATGTCATCATCGAGGACGACGTCGAAGTAGGGGCGAACGTCTGCGTGGACCGGGCGACCTTGGGATCGACCATCATCAAACGCGGAGTGAAGATCGATAACCTCGTCCAGATCGCCCACAACGTCAGCATCGGTGAAGATTCTATTCTGATCTCCCTGACGGGTATTTCCGGCAGCTCCACCCTTGGACGGGGGTGTGTCCTTGGGGGTCAGGTGGGGGTGGGAGATCACGTGACCCTCCGGGATCGGGTGATGGTGGGACCTCAGGCCGGTATCCCTTCCGGGAAAGAGATCAGGTCGGATCAGACCGTCCTCGGCAGTCCCGCGCGCCCGATCGAGAAGGTGAAGCGACAGATCGCCGCCCAGACCCGACTCCCTGAGATGGTTAGGGAGGTTTCTAGGCTGCGAAAGGTCGTCGGTGAAATCCAGGCCCACTTACAGAAAGGCGCCGGGTGAAGGGAGGGCCGGGGGTGCAGGCGGCCTCGGGAAATGCCGGGGGGCTTGGGTGTTATCCTGCAAGAAGGGCAGAAACTACCGGACAGGAGCCGGCTCGGCCGCTGGGGTATAGAGGATCCGCTCTGGGTGAGTGTAGAGGTTGAAGCTATCCCCACGGGCATAGCCGATCAAGGTAATCCCCAGCTGTTTTGCCCCTTCAATTGCGAGGGAGGTGGGGGAGGTTCGCGAGATGATGAAGGGGGTCCCCATGTGGGCTCCTTTGCGGAGCATCTCCGACGAAATCCGCC
>VRUN01000038.1 GCA_019456075.1 Candidatus Methylomirabilota bacterium | reverse complement strand
GGTCACGTTCGGGTAGTCGTGCCCCTTGGCGATCATCTGGGTGCCCACCAGGATGTCCAGATCCCCGTGTTCCAGTCGCTGTAAAATGAGGTGATGCCCCTGGCGGCCGGCCGTGGTATCCCGGTCCATCCGGGCGACCCGGGCGTCGGGAAAGAGGGTCTTGAGCTCCCGCTCCACCTGCTCGGTGCCCATCCCGAGCTGCCGCAGGGCGAGGCCGCTGCAGTCCGGACAGCGATCCGGGGGTCGCCGCTGATGGGGGCAGTAGTGGCATCGCAGGAGTCCCGCGCCGCGGTGCAGCGTCAGGCCGACGCTACAGTGGGGGCAGCGAAGGAGGTGACCGCAATCCCGGCAGACGAGTGAGCTGGCGTAGCCGCGCCGGTTCAAGAGCAGCAGGACCTGCTCTCGGCGGCCGAGACGATCGCGGATTCGGGCCTCCAGGATCCGGGAAAGGATGAGGGGTTGTCGCGGCGTCTTCGGCTCGTGGCGCAGGTCCACCACCGTCACCTTGGGAAAGACTCCCTCGCCGATGCGCTCGGGGAGGGAGAGCAACCGGTACGGGCCGGCTTGAATCCGGTGAAAGCTTTCGAGGGAAGGGGTGGCTGAGCCCAACAGGACCGGGCAGGACCACATCTCACCCCGGAAGAGCGCCACATCTCTGCCATGGTATCGGGGAGTATCTTCCTGTTTATAGGCGGAGTCGTGCTCTTCGTCCACCACCACCATCCCCAGACGGGGGAGTGGGGCAAAGACGGCGGACCGGACCCCCACCACGATGTCGGCTTCCCCCGCCCGGATGCGAAGCCACTCATCGAGCCGCTCGCCCGGCGTCAGCGCACTGTGAAGCAAGGCGACCCGGTCCCCGAAGCGGGCCCGGAATCTTTCCGCAGTCCGGGGGGTGAGGGCGATCTCCGGGACGAGGACCAACGCCTGCCTTCCCTGTTTGACCACCCCGTCAATCGCCTGCAGGTATATCTCGGTTTTGCCGCTGCCGGTCACCCCGAAGAGGAGGAACGGCACGTAGCTCTTTGCGGTAGCCGCAGCCTCGATTTGGGAAAGGGCCTCCCGTTGGGGAGCGGAGAGGGGAAGGGGGTCGGTTGGGGTGACCGGAATATCCCGGAAGGGGTCGCGGCGGACCGTGGTGAGGAGGGGCTCGATGAACCCCTTTTGGGTGAGGGCAAAGATGACCGAAGGGGATTGGGCGATGGTCTGCGCTTCCTGAGCCGGGAGGGTTCCGCCCACCCGGAGCAGGTGGGCGAGGAGGTCTGCCTGGCGTGGCGCCCGAGGCCTGAGCGCGGAGATGGCGGCTTCCACCTCGTTCTGCGAACGAAGGAGACGGAAGGACCGCTCCTGTCTGGCCCGGACGCGGGGAGGCGTGAGGATCGTCTCCACCGAAAGAAGTCCCCTGGCCCGAAGCCGGTGGAGGATGGAGGCCGTGACCTTGCCGAATGGTCGCGTGAGGCGACTGGTGGGGACCGGGGAATCTGGGGGGAGGAGGCGGAGGAGTTCGAGTTCTTGTCGTGTCAGGCCCTGGGTTCCGTGCGCCACGGCCTGGCGTCCCTCCGGGGTGAGACGCACGAGGCGCCGGGTGGAGGCGTCAATGCCTGGGGGCAGAGCAGTCTTGATGACCTCTCCCCAGGGGGCGCCGTAATAGTCGGCGACGCGACGGGTGAGCTCCAGGAGGGGACGATCCAGCAGGGGTTCATGATCTAAAACATCATGAAGCTCTTTGACCTTTTCGATTTCGACCCGGTCTGAGAGACCCACCAGGTAACCTGAAGTGACGCGCGTCCCGAGGGGGACGAGGACGCGCTTACCCGGGGCCGCGACCTCCCGCAGATGAGACGGGACCGCGTAGGTGAGGGTCTTCTCGATGCCCAGGGGGAGCGCCACTTCGGCAAAGGCAGGGAGTTCTGCTGGAGCCATGATTGCTCTTCCTCTGGGCTGATGTCGGGGGGGTACGTTCAGGACTATATATGGGGCTGGAACCCGTGTAAAGGGGAGGAAGAACCGGTTGGGTCTTGTCCCCGCATCGCTCCCTGGGATACAATGGACCGGTTTCGGCGATGGTCGTGGCCGCATGTAACACGTGAGTGCCGAACCGCTTCGCGGCTGCGCAGAAAGCTGGGGCGACCCAGGACGAGATCATGGAGACGCTCTCCCTCGCGATGCGGGCCTCCGCGCGGGGGACCTGGTCGACGATCAAGGGGACCATCGAAGGGATCGAGGATGAGGTCGGGGCGATGAAGGAGGCCTACGAGGCGCAGGTCGCCGGGGCGAAACCCTGAGGAAAAGAAAGGGAGAGGGCATGGACGGCGAACGCGCCTTCCTCCTCGACTTTGACCATACCCTCTTCGACACCGACCGATTCTTCTGGGTGGATGTGCGCGCCGCCTTTGCCCGATTTGCCATCGATGCCAAGGTCTGGGAGGAGAGCTACGCCCGGGTGTGGCCTACGGGGTACTCGCTCGAAAAGCACCTGGATGATCTGGCCCGGGCCGGGCAGGTGGAGGGTTCCGATGTCGCGGCCATGGAGCGCGTGCTTCGCGAAAGCTTCGCGGACCTGCGCGCGTACCTCTTCACTGACGTGGAGCCCTTTCTGAAGCAGGTCCAGGCGGAAAAGATCCCCTGTTTTCTCCTCTCCTTTGGGGATGCGACCTGGCAGACGTACAAGGTCAACGGGGCACGAATGGCTGACGTCTTCCAAGAAGTCTTCTATACTCACCGGGAGCAGGGCAAGGTGGACGTGGTTGAGGCGTTCGTCGGCCGTTTTGCCCGGCTCACCGTGGTGGATAACGACCCGCGGGAGCTCGACCTAATCAAGGCTCGCCGTCCTGAGGTCGAGACCTTCTGGATCACCCGGGTTCCAGGTGAGGCGCAGGACAGCTCCGATCCCGAGATCCGGGAGCGGTTCCGGGAGGCCCGAAACTACGCAAGCCTCCCTACGAGGTTCCCGCACCACCGCTGCCAGACCCTGGACGAGGTGCCCTTGTGAGCCGCACCGTCGTCGCGACGGCCCCCACCCGCATCGACTTCGCCGGGGGGACACTCGATATTCCTCCCCTGTATCTCTTTCATCAACCAGCACTCACCATCAACGTCGCCATCAGTCTCTATGCCACCGTCACCGTGCGGCAAAGTCAGGGGCGAGGAATCCGCCTGGTTGCCCGGGACCAGGACAAGCAGGCCTTTTGGGCCTCGGCATCGCAGATCGATTGGCGGCAGGATCGCTTCCTCGAGCTGATGGCTCGTTTCCTCCGAGCGTTCGCGCCCCGGTCGGCCATTGAGATGACAACCGACTGTCAGGCCCCTGCGGGAGCGGGGACCGGGGGCTCCTCCGCCTTGGCAATCGCCGCCACGGCCGCGCTGGCCCGCCTGGGGGAGGGCCGGATGGCGAGGCCCGAGCTGATCGAATATGCGAGGGCCGTCGAGACCCAGACCATCCGGGTGCCCACGGGATACCAGGACTACTATGCCGCCGTGTACGGGGGGGCCAGCGTGATCGAGTTTGGCCTCGCAGGGATCGTCCGCCGGTCGGCGGCCGGGGGGGAATTTCTTGACGAACTGGAGCGACATCTCGTTGTCGTGTATACGGGGAAACCCCGGTTCTCTGGCGCCAACAACTGGCAGCTCTTTCAAAGACATATCAGCGGCGATCCCAAGGTTGTTCGGTTCTTCGAGCGGCTCAAATCCAACGCGGTGGCGATGCGGGACGCCTTTCTCGACCGGGACCTTCGCGCGGTCGCTGACATGTTGAACGAGGACTGGGCGGTTCGACGGGCGATGTTACCCAGTATGAGTACCCCGGTGATCGACACCTTGATCCGGATGTCGCGGCGTGCGGGGGCCCTGGGGGCCCGCGTCTGCGGGGCGGGTGGTGGAGGGTGTATTGCCTTTCTGGTCGATCCTGCCTCCCGCCCGCGCCTGGAGAAGTTGCTGGCCGGGTCCCGGGCACGGGTCCTCCGCTGCCGTATTGCTCGCCGGGGGCTCGTCGTGCGGGAAATTTCGCGATAGCGAGGAGAGTCCGCGTGCGCGTCGCCACCGTGCTTTGGGACCGGGAGCCAACCCTCGCGGCCATCATCGGGGACAGCGCCCTGAATCTTGCGGCGTGTGCGGCGACCCTGAATAGGCCTCGAAAGGATTATCCTGCATCGGATATGGTGGACCTGACCGCCCGAGGCTCTGGGGGGGTCAGGGTCGTTCAGGGTCTCTTACGGGAGGCGGCCCGCCGTCTGAAGAGCGGCATGTGGCGGGCAAAGGCGGGGGATCGACTCCTCAGGCCAGTAGATCGCATCCGGTTCCTGGCGCCGATTCCCCGGCCGCGAAAGAACATTTTCTGCATGGGTCGGAATTACGCCGAGCATGCGAAGGAACGGCGCGCCGAGGTCCCCACGGTTCCGGTCTTCTTCACGAAATCTCCGACGAGTGTGATCGGACATGAGGCACCGGTGACGTATCATCAGTTCACGCAGCAGCTCGACTACGAGGTGGAGTTAGCTGTGGTCATCGGCAGGCGGGGTGTGAATATCCCGCGGGGGATGGCGTACGACTACATCTTCGGCTATACCATCTTAAATGATGTTACCGCGCGGGACATCCAAAAGCGGCACGTGCAGTGGTTCAAGGGGAAGAGTCTCGAC
The DNA here is from genome assembly GCA_019456075.1 of Candidatus Methylomirabilota bacterium. Taxonomy (GTDB): domain Bacteria; phylum Methylomirabilota; class Methylomirabilia; order Methylomirabilales; family CSP1-5; genus CSP1-5. The sequence continues at coordinate 15,068 of VRUN01000038.1, read as the reverse complement.
AGCTACTGCCCGATGGGGCCTTGGATCGTTCACAAATCGGCGCTACCCGATCCTCACAATCTCCAGATCAGGCTCCGCGTCAATGGGGAGGTACGCCAGACGGCCAGCACCGCGGACATGGTGTTTACGATCCTGGATCTCATCGAGGTGCTCTCCGCCGGAATGACGCTGGAAGCCGGAGACATTCTGGCTACTGGCACGCCTGCTGGAGTCGCCGCGGGCTTTGATCCCCCAAAGTGGCTTCAGGTCGGTGATGTGGTTGAGGCCGAGATCGAGGGGATCGGCCTCCTCCGCAATCGTATCATCGCCCCTCTCTTGTAAAGGAGAAGACAGATGGGAATGAGCATCAGTGCGAAAAAGAATGGTCCCTATCGTGTCGAAGTGACCGATGGAGAAATTAAGCTGCTCGACGCAGAAGGAAAAGAGTTCGATCTCAAAGGCAAGACGGCGTTCTCACTGTGCCGCTGCGGGCACTCCCAAAATAAGCCCTTTTGCGATGGAAGCCATGGGCGGGTCGGCTTCCAGGCCGATGACCCGGCCCCCCGGACCACCGGTTAGGCGCCCGCACGAGGTCCAGATCGGTTTCTGTCCCCCGATCTTGGACTTGTACGGCTCGGTAACCTCATGCGTGACCAGTCGCGGCATCCGTCATCGCCCCTTTATCGGATGCGCGTGAGGCGAAGGCGGCGGGCAGCGAATTGGGCCTGTTTATGATCCCGCTCTATTCCGATCCAGGGCCGACCCATGCGGCCGGCGATCAGCCCGACAGTGCCGCTACCGAAGAACGGGTCAAGGATCGTCCCGTCGGCAGAAAGCGCAAGCAGCTCACGCACGACGGGGTGTGGCGTTGCGTCCCACTGGCCCCCAGGCACGGCCCGGGGAATAGGAAGCTGCCAGCAGAGAGTGGTTCTGGGCGGCGGACTTCGCCGAGACGCCTTCTTGAAGTGCAGTAGGTAATTGACGCGATCATCCCATCGCGCCTTCGACGGTTGCTCGACCCATAGCCCTTTGGCTTGGAGCGACCAGCCTGTCTTACGAAACCAGTCGGTCACGAGGCCGTCCATGCCGGCCCACTCGCGGCCGTCGTAGCGGTCTCCAATGACAATCCAGAGGTCTCCAATAGGGGCCAGAATCCGATTCCACTCACGACCATGCTCGACGGCTAGCCGTTTGGCGTAGCGCAAACCAGACTCGCGACCCCGCCCGCGAACCCAATACGGGGGGGACGTCAAGATAACCCCCACTGAACGGTTTGGTATCATCTTCAAGGTCCGGCTGTCGCCGACCAGGAGAATACCCTTGCCGTCCGCAGTGCGATACCGAACCAATTATGGACCGCTCCCTTATTTTGAGGCTGAGTCAAATAGCGTATAACTGTGCATGGGATGACATCTCAGCAGATGAGGCGATTCAAGCGGAACAAGCTAATATCCCACCGTGTGGAGCCCTCGAGCGCCAGATCGGCCACGATTTCCCCGATCACGCTGCAGAACTTGAATCCGTGACCGGAAAAGCCAGCTGCAATGCAGACCTGCGGAAGCCCCGGATGGAAGTCGATCAAAAAGTGTTCATCGCGCGTATTAGTGAAGAGACATGTCTTCAACGCTATGGTCGGACCATTGGCATCCGGAAAGTAACGACGAATCGCAACGCGCAGTACCTCCTCATCCTCGGGATGGCACTCCCGGTCCATGTGATCGGGGTTAGTCTGTTGACGGAGGTGATTGTACTTTCCAAGTTTAAACCCGGGAACTCCATAAATCGGAAAGCCATAAAACCGTCCTTCCGGCGCTTCCATATTGAATACCGGAAAGACCTCCAGATGGAACTTGTCAGGGTATAGGGGCTGCGACCAGATTAAGACCTGTCTCTCTGGGGTGAGGTGAGGTGCGACGGTTGGAACGAGGCCCGAAGTCCACGGCCCAGCGGTCACTATGAGTCTGCTCGTGCTGTATGAGTCTCTATCTGTTCGCACCCGCAAGCCGCCGCCATCGGCTTTCCAATCCAATACGCGCTCCCGGGCCTGCACGGTTGCCCCTAACGCCTGGGCTGCCATCACGTACGCTACAATAGCACGTTCCGACAGGACAAAACCGCCGTCGGGATGAAATACCGCTACCATCTCGTGTGGAAGATTATATCCAGGAAACCGCGTCCGAAGGGAATGGGCGTCCATTATTTCGTGGGGTATGTTGTGAATCTTACAAGAGCGCAAAGAACCAGTTATGGTACTACTGCCCTCTTCGCCTGCATCAATCCCCCCTGTTATGAATAGCAAACGTTCGTCGGCTTCAGACTCAATTTCACGCCAGAGCTGATAGGCCCTACGAAGAAGGGGCACATAATTCGCATGTTCTGCGTACGCAAGCCGGATAATCCGTGTTACGCCGTGTGATGAGCCACGGTCGTGTGGAATATCGAACCGTTCGAGGCCCAAAACCTTCCGGCCTCGGCGTGCCAGATGATAAACGGCGGCGCTCCCCATGCCCCCTAGTCCGATGACAATCACATCGTAGGTCATAGGGTGGCCGCGCAAGTCCGCATCCTCAACGCAAAGGGCGGCCGGTGAGGCGGATGTATTCCTTCTGTAGGAGCTGGAGGTCCTGCCAGGCGCTCTTCTTTTCGTTCGGGTTTCGCAGCAGATAGGCGGGGTGGTACGTGACCAGCAGGGGAATGCCCTGGTAGTCGTGAAACCGCCCGCGCAACTTGGAGAGCGGTGTCTTGGTCTTCAGGAGGGCCGATACTGCGATGCCGCCGAGCGCGCAGATCAGCTTGGGCTTGATCGCCTTGAGCTGAGCGATCAGGAACGGCTCGCACGAGGCGATCTCGTCCGATTCAGGGGTGCGGTTACTCGGCGGTCGGGACTTGAGGACGTTACAGATGTAGACCTCTTCACGTCGCAGGCCCATCGCCTCGATCATTCGCGTGAGGAGCTGGCCTGCCCGGCCGACGAAGGGCTCGCCCTTCGCATCTTCGTCGGCCCCTGGGGCCTCCCCAACGAAGACCAGATCCGCCTGCGAGTGGCCGACCCCAAAGACGATCTGGGTCCGATGGGGGTGGAGCTTACACCGAGTGCATTCCCCCAGGACCTGTCTAATCTCGCCGAGGTTGAGGGTCCCGGAAAGGAGTAGCTCGCGCTCCGACTGTGGTCTGTCTTGCTTGGCGACCTCTGGAGCGCCCGGGACGAAATCGACTCCCAACTGCTGCTGGGCCTCGAGGAAATCCCGCGTTTGTTTCACAATCTCCGCCGCCTCGCGGCGGACATCGTCCGCGGTCACATTCTCACCATGCCTTTCAGGAATACGGGACCCGCGCCGAGAGATCAGGCACGCTCCCCGCTGCGGAGGGCCACAACCCGGTCCAAAATTTGATGGGCGACCTCCCGCTTCGAACGCTCCGGGAGTTCTTGAACCCCCCCGTGGCGATCGAGGATCGTGACACGCGTGGTCTCGCCCCCGAAGCCCACCCGGATGTCATTGGCCACGATCAGGTCCAGGTGCTTCTTCCGCAGCTTCTCTCGGGCGTTCTCGAGCAGATCTTCCGTTTCCGCGGCAAAGCCCACCAGGATGCGCGATCCCTTGTGCCGGCCCGCTTCGGCTAGGATGTCCGGATTGCGCACGAATTCGACCGTGAGGGTCTCTTGCTTCTTCATTTTTTGCGACGCGCTGGAGCTCGGACGGTAGTCGGCAACCGCGGCGGCCATGATGAGGATGGTCGTGGTGTCGAGTCGATCCAACACTGCCTGGTACATCTCTTCGGCGGTCGTCACGTCCGTCCGCATGATCCCTGGAGGGGTGGGCAGCGACGTGGGGCCGCTTACCAGCGTGACATGGGCTCCCCGGTCCTGGGCCGCCTGGGCCAAGGCGAAGCCCATCTTCCCTGTGGAGCGGTTGGAGATGTATCGGACGGGGTCCAGCAGTTCCTGGGTGGGACCCGCCGTGACCAGGACTGTCTCGCCGGTGAGATCCCCCTGATGACGGAGGAGATCGTCTATTTTTTGGAGAATGGTAGACAGTTCGGGGAGCCTGCCGCGGCCGATCAACCCCGAGGCGAGTTCTCCATATTCCGGTTCCAGTACGTGCACGCCTCGGGCCTTCAGGTGGGTGAGGTTTTCCTGGACCGCAGAGTGGGCGTACATCTCACGGTCCATGGCGGGAGCGAGCAGGACGGGACAGGGGCTACTGAGATACAGGTTGGATAAAAAGTCGTCCGCCAGGCCATGGGCAAACTTGGCGATGGTATTAGCCGTCGCCGGGGCGACAACGAGAAGATTGGCCCGCTCGCCAGTGGCCACATGGCCGATATGCTTGTCGTAATCGAGGGTAAAGAGGTCGGTGAGGACGGGACGTCGGGAGAGGGTCTCGAAGGTGAGTGGGGCGACGAACCGCTGCGCACCTTCGGTCATCACCACGGTGACGGCCGCACCTCGCCCGGTGAGCTCCCTGAGGATCTCCACCGCCTTGTACGCGGCAATGCTCCCGGAGACCCCCAGGATAATTTCTTTCCCTTCCAAGCTCCCTTTCACGCCGAAATTCCTTCCCCGATCTTTTTCACGGACCTCGGACGTCGAACGTCGGACATCGGACCCAAGTCCTCGGGCCTCAGACCTTCACGAGGTGATTGACCGGCCCCTTCCCCTTTCCGATCGTGACCGCCGCCTGGATTGCCGCACGGATGTATCGGTGGGCCGTTGCGACCGCCTCTTTTACCTCGTCCCCCTTGGCCAGTCCCGCCGCGATGGCCGCGGACAGGGTGCAGCCGCTTCCATGGGTATTCTCGGTGGGAATCTTGGGGGACTCCCAGACCTCAAAGTGTTTTCCGTCGTACAGGACATCGAAGACTCGTGGTCCAGAGAGGTGCCCTCCCTTCACGAGCACATGCTGCGGCCCCATCGCTTTGATGGCCCGTGCAGCTTCCTTCATCCCGTTCAGGTCATCGGTCTTCTCTCCCCAGAGGATCGTTGCTTCATCGAGATTTGGTGTCACGACGCTCGCCAGGGGAAAGAGGAGGGTCCGCATCGCTTCCACCGCATCCTCGTCGAGGAGGCGATGGCCGGTGGCCGACACCATGACCGGGTCCACCACCAGATTCCGGAGGCGAAATGCTCCCACTTCCCCCGCGACCGCCGCGACAATCGCCTTCGTGGCGAGCATTCCCGTCTTCGCCGCATCGGCGCCGATATCCGAGAGGACAGAGCGGATCTGGAGCGCGATAAAGTCGGGAGGGAGGACGTGAGCGCCTTGGACCCCCAGGGTGTTCTGCGCGGTCACGGCGGTCAGGACGGACAGGCCATACACCTCGAAGGCACTGAAGGTCTTGAGGTCCGCTTGGATTCCTGCCCCCCCACCGGAATCGGAGCCGGCGATGGTCAAGGCCCGTTGCATCGCGTCTCTCCTGTAATGCCGGCACCATTATGCCCGACGTCTCCGCCTCACGCAAGCCTTCCATCCGGGTCGTGGCTTATCCCGGGCGGGCGTAAAGGGTGCGATAACGGTCGTAACTTCCGAGGACCCGTTTCACATAGCGCTGGGTCTCAGGATATGGGATCTCTTCGATGAAGGTTTCGGGGTCCCGGAGGGGGTGCTGGTCCTTGAGCCAGCGTCGAACAGCATGGGGCCCGGCATTATAGGCGGCCAGTGTGAGGACCACGTTTCCGTCGAACTGCTCGTACAGCCGGGCGAGGTACCACGTGCCCAGCGCGATATTGACACCGGGGGTGTCGAGGTCCGGAGGGTTGGGGACGCCCGCCCTGGTCGCTACGCGCGCCGCGGTTGCCGGCATGAGCTGCATGAGTCCCCGGGCCCCTGCCCTCGAAACGGCCGTGGGGGAGAAGGCACTCTCTTCGCGGATCAGCGCAGCCACCAGATACGGATCGAGATGGGTCTCCCTCGCATAATGATCAACCGACGACCAGAAGGCCCGAGGGTACAGAAATGTCCAAAAGGAGGGGAGGAGCTCCTCGTGCTTGCCCGTCCTGAACAGAGTGAACTTGGTGCGCTGGGCAAGCGTGTACACACGGTCGAACTGGTCTGCCCGGGTCAGGGCCTCGCAGGCCTCCCATTGGAGCGGGACGCGCCGGGGATGGGCTGCGGCGATCTCCCAATACTCGGCGGCAGCCTCTTCCCAGAGCCTCAAAAAGAACAGTTCTCGGGCCCTGGCCATGCCCGGAGGGTTCGGGCTGTGTTGCGAGGGGAGTGGTCCTGGGGAGAGCCGGCTGGGCTTGAGTCCGAGGCGCTGCCGCGCCGCCTGGAAGTAATACGGATTGTACGCTTCCTCCTTGAGCAGGCGCTGGTATGTCCGGATGGCCAGATCCTCTTTCCCGAGCTCCTCCCAGAGGCGCCCACGCCAGTACAGGGCCTGCCCCCTGTGGGACGAGTGGGGATAATCCTCTAAAAGGTGTTCCAACTCATGATTTGCTGGCTGGAGCTTTTTCTGGCGGTAAAGCAACCAGGCTCGCCGCCATCGCGCGCTGTCCCCCAGGCCTCCACGGGGATAGGCTTGGAGGAGGCGAGTATAGACCTCGAGGGCCGCCGCAACGTTCCCTCGGTCCTCTTGGCTCAAGCCCATGATGTAAAAGGCATCATCGGCCAGGCGGCTCCGAGGAAATAATGCGGGGATCCGCTTGAGATAGGTTATGGCCTGCGAGTACCTCCCCGATCGGTGCGAGGCCCTTCCGAGAAGATAGAGGGCCTTCATCCGGAAGGAAGCGGGCACGGTGCGATCAGTCAGGGGACGGAGGGTGGCGATGGCCTTCGAGTATTTTTTCATGGCGAACAGACTGCGCCCCAGGAGGAGCCGGACCTCTTCCTTGTCAGGATCAGTGTGGAGCACGGGGGTGAGAGCAGTGGCTGCCTCACGGTACTTCCCCTCGTCATAGAGGGCCTTCGCTCGAACGAAGTGCTCGTGCGGAGTGAGGGTCGTGAGAAGCTTCGTCTCCCGGAGGAGGCGCTCTGCCTCGGCGGCCGAGGGGTCTGTCGGGAAGCGGATATACAGGCGCTTGAGTGTGGGTGCTGCCTCCTGGTCTCGTCCCACGGCGAGGAGGGATTTCGCAAGGATGAGGGAGGCCTCAGGGGCCAGGTCTGATGCCGGATAGCGCCTCAGAAAGTCACGCAAGGCCTTTTCCGCATTCTCGCGCTGCTCCATTTCCAAGTACGTCGTGGCGAGGCGGAAGTGGGCCTCCTCCGCGAGGGGGGTATTCGGGTAGCGCGCCAACAGGCGGGAGAGCAGTTCAGTCGCCTTGCGCTGGTCCTCGAGGGCGAGGGCCGCCTGGGCGGCATACGCCATGGCGTAATCACCCAAGAGCTCGTATTCGGTTGCTGCCTGCTCGAGGAAAGGGAGCGCGTCGGCCGGCCGGTCTGTCTTTAAAAGGCAGTAGCCGGTAAGAAAAATGGTGCGTTTCCGGATCGGTTCGGGCGGCGGCTGGGGGATTCCTTGAAGTGCGCTGAGCGCCGCCGGGCAGTCGTTGGTTTCCAGGGCCACGAGGGCTTGGTCAAAGGGCTCCGAAAGATCACTGGCGAGGGCTTGCGCGCACCCCAGGAAGAGGACGACGAGCACAGGCCGTGCCGTCCGGCTGCCTCGCCACTGTGGCCATCTCTGCGTCATGGCTCGGTGCTATTGGGTGGCGGATGAGGATCCAGCAAGCGTCTGGATGGCCTCGGCGAAGGGGGGATAGAGGACCCCTTGGTCCGTAATGAGGGCAGTCACCAGCTCTGCCGGCGTCACATCGAAGGCTGGGTTGGCCGCCGGGAAGCCGCGGGGGGCAATGGAAATCCCTGCGATCGAGGTGATCTCCTGAGGGGCCCGCTCTTCGATCGGAATCTCGGTGCCCGCGGCCAGCGCGGGGTCCACGGTGGAGAAGGGGGCTGCGACGTAAAACGGGAGGTTGTGGTGCCGGCAGAGGACCGCCAGCGTATACGTCCCGATCTTGTTTGCCACATCCCCATTGAGAGCGATCCGATCAGCTCCGACGATCACCGCTTGGACCTCACCGCGCCGCATGAAATCCCCTGCCATGCTGTCGGTGATCAGGCAGGAAGGGATTCCCAACCGGTCGAGTTCCCAGGCGGTCAGCCGGGCCCCCTGCAGGACTGGCCGGGTTTCACCCACCAGGACCCGAATCTGCTTCCCCCGCTCCCAGGCCGCCCGGATGACTCCCAGGCCGGTCCCGTATCCGACTGTGGCCAACGCGCCCGTGTTGCAGTGGGTGAGGATGGTGTCGCCACTTTCGATCAAGCGCTGCCCATGCTCCCCCATGGCGCGGTTGCACGCCAGGTCTTCCTCGTGCATCTTCACCGCTTCCTCGGCGAGGCGCTCCTTGAGAGTGGGAAGTGAGAGGTCCCGGTGCTTCTCTGCCACGGTCAAAATCCGCTCCAACCCCCAAAAGAGGTTTCTCGCTGTCGGCCGCGTCCGGGCCAACATATCGGCTATCCCTTTGAGGTCTCGGAGGAAGGAGGTCGCATCGCTCGCCTGGAGTCTCTGGGCTCCCAGGGCAAGTCCCATGGCGGCAGTCACGCCGAGTGCGGGGGCACCCCGGATGCGTAGATTCCTGATCGCCTCCGCCACGGCCTCTGCGTCCCGACACTCCACATACACCTCGTCCCCGGGGAGGCGCGTCTGATCGAGGATGCGCACTCCTCCATCGGGAAGCCACTCGAGAGTTCGGATCTCTTCGGTCACGTGTTCTTCTCCTCGGGTCTTACACTAACAATCCTCCCTCTACTGTCAACGGAAATGTTCCCGGTGTCCAGCCACGCCGCGTAGCCTTTTCGGTCAGCTGTCTTCTTTTCGTGTTCCCTTCTATTCTCTCGTTCCGCAACGTGTTTATTTTCGAGGCCCAATGGTGTGGCACGTTCCTTGCGAGGGATATGCGGATGAAGGTGTAGGTGCTCTGGTCCCCAAACAGGTTCGGAGGAAGCATATGGGGAATTTCTACTACAATAGCGTGGTCTTGGGGCTTCTGCTCTTCCCGTGGTCGCTCGTGGGCCTGATGGTCGTGGGAGCGCTTCGGGAACGGCGGAAGGTCCGCGCGCACGCCCGGATCCGATAGTCGGCAAAACAAAAACCCCCGGGGTGATCCCGGGGGTTTTTGTGAGGCATCCGCCCCTTGGCAATGCCTGTTAGTACATGTCTCCCATCCCCATCCCACCGCCGCCGCCCGGTGGCATCGGCATCTTGTCCTTCTTTTCCGGGATCTCAGTGACCAGTGCCTCCGTCGTCACCATCAACGACGCAATGCTCGAGGCGTTCTGCAGCGCAATCCTGGTGACCTTCGTGGGATCAATGATCCCGGCCTCCATGAGGTCCTCATATTCCTCGGTCTCGGCATTGAAGCCGAAGTTGCCGGTCTTTCCGAGGACCTTCTGCACCACAATCGAGCCTTCCGCCCCGGCGTTTATGGCAATCTGGCGAATGGGCTCCTCTAGGGCCCGTCGGATGATGTCGGACCCAATCTTCTCATCCCCGCCGAGCTTGAGGGCGTCTAACCCCTTCACGGCCCTCAGGTAGGCGACGCCGCCACCGGCGACGATGCCTTCCTCGACCGCCGCGCGCGTGGCGTTCAGGGCATCCTCGACGCGAGCCTTCCTATCTTTCATTTCCACCTCGGTGGCCGCCCCGACCTTGATCACGGCCACGCCGCCGGCCAGCTTGGCCAACCGCTCTTGCAGCTTCTCCTTGTCGTAGTCCGAGGTGGTGTCTTCGATCTGGGTCCGGATCTGCTTAATCCGCCCCTGGATCACCTTGTTGTCGCCGGCCCCCTCGATGATGGTGGTGGTCTCCTTGTCGATGACCACCTTCTTGCACTTGCCGAGATCCTCGAGGCGGATGTTCTCGAGCTTGGTGCCCGTCTCTTCGGAAATCACCGCGCCACCGGTCAAGATGGCAACGTCATTGAGCATCTCCTTCCGGCGATCGCCAAAGCCCGGGGCCTTCACTGCCGCGGCATTCAGTGTTCCGCGGAGCTTATTGACGACCAGAGTCGCTAGGGCCTCTCCTTCCACATCCTCGGAGACGATCAAGAGGGGCCTCCCCAACTTGGCGATCTGCTCGAGGACCGGGAGGATGTCCCGCATGTTGGAGACCTTCTTCTCATTAATCAGGAGGTAGGGATTTTCGAGGACGACCTCCATGCGCTCCGGGTCGGTGACGAAGTACGGGCTGAGGTAACCCCGGTCGAACTGCATTCCCTCCACTACGTCTAGGTTGGTCTCCATCCCCTTGGCCTCTTCGACGGTGATTACCCCGTCCTTGCCGACCTTCTCCATGGCCTCGGCGATCAGGTTGCCGATGGTGGGATCGTTATTCGCCGAGATGGTGGCCACCTGCGAGATCTCTTTCTTTCCCTTGGTCGGGGTGCTGAGCTTCTTGAGCTCAGCCACGACTCTCTCGACCGCCTTGTCAATGCCCCGCTTCAGAGCCATGGGATTTGCCCCGGCGGTCACATTTTTCTGCCCCTCCCGATAGATGGCCTCGGCGAGCACCGTGGCGGTCGTGGTGCCGTCACCCGCCACGTCGGAGGTCTTGGACGCCACCTCTCTGACCATCATGGCCCCCATGTTTTCAAAGGGGTCCTCCAGCTCGATCTCCTTGGCCACGGTGACTCCGTCCTTGGTGATAGTGGGCGCCCCCCACTTCTTATCCAGGACGACGTTACGCCCCTTGGGGCCCAGGGTCACCTTCACCGCCCTCGCCAACTGGTCTATGCCTCTGAGGGTGGCCCGTCGTGCGTCCTCATCATACTTGAGCTGTTTTGCTGGCATCGATCACTCCCTCCTTCTTCGAAGCCTGTCAGCTTCTCCTCAACAGGGTCTCAAACTCGGTGAGCGGGTCCCGCGATCCGTGGCCCCGTCTACTTGATAATGCCGAGTACCTCGCTTTCCTTCATGATGAGGTATTCTTCATCATCGAGACGCACTTCGTTCCACGAATACTTGCTGAAAAGGATTTTGTTTCCCACCTTCACGTCCATCGCGAGTCGTTTGCCGTCCTCGGTCAGCTTCCCGGGACCGACGGCGACCACTTCCCCTTCTTGCGGTTTCTCTTTCGCCGTGTCGGGGATGATAATTCCACCCTTCTTGCTCTCCTTCTCTTCGAGTCGCTTGACCAGGATGTTATCGTGTAGTGGTTGGACCTTCACTGCCATACCTTCTCAACCTCCCTTGAGCGAACGTGGTTGTCGTTTCCCCTGCGGCGTGCCCCCATCGTCTCGTGAGCCTTGCGGTCCGTACCCCCCACAAGCGCTATTAGCACTCACCTTGGGTGAGTGCTAATATGTGTAAATTATTCCACAGTCGTATTCTTTGCAAGGCGTGCTATGCATTGATTCTATCAAGTTTAGGCCTGTGAAGCCATGTAGAATGGTCTTAGGTAGTTTTTATTCTTAATTTCGACTACAATCGGTGTTTTTCTCGCTTTTTTGACGATCCCAGAGGTCGTTGCAGTCGGGAAGCTGTCCTGATATGATGGCACAAAACGGGAAGGAGGCCCGTGACGCACAAAGGAACGCAAGCCGTGGTCTCCCTCGATGCTATTGCCCGGAATATTGGCCGCGTCCGGGATCGCGTCGGGGCGCATATCCCGATCATGGCGGTGGTCAAGGCAGATGCCTATGGCCACGGCGCCTTGCCTGTAGCCCGAACTCTCGTCGAAGCCGGTGCAGGTTGGTTGGGCGTTGCCCTGCCTGAAGAAGGGATTCAACTGAGAGAGCAGGGCGTTCAGGTCCCCATCTTGGTTATGGGTCCGACTCCTCCCGATCACGCTTCAGTGCTTTTCGATTACCGCCTTGATCAGATGGTCTACCATCCTCTTCATGCCCGGGCCATCTCGGACAGCGCCAATGGCTCCGGAGCGCGCGTGGGGGTTCATCTCAAGATCGACACCGGGATGGGGCGATTGGGAATCCACCCCCCCGACGCTGTGGCCGCTGCGAAGGCGATTGTCCAAATGCCGGGATTGGAATTCGGAGGAGTGATGACCCACTTCGCCGCCGCCGATGCTCGTGATAAGGACCATGCGGTGGGGCAACTTGGGCGGTTTCTCGAAGCGATCCGCGAGATAGAGGCAGCGGGGATTGCCATCCCTCTTCGCCATGCCGCCAATAGCGCGGCCATCCTCGACCTTCCCGAGACCCATCTGGACATGGTGCGGCCGGGTATTGCCCTCTACGGGTATCCTCCGTCCCCCTCCATCTCCCACGAGGATCCCTGGGAACCTGCCCTGACCTTCAAGACCTGCATCGCCCAGATCAAAGAGCTCCCGAAGGGCGGAACGGTGAGCTACGGCTGCACCTACGAAGCGCCGCGGGATGTCCACGTCGCTACACTGCCCGTGGGATATGCGGACGGGTACAATCGCCTCCTCTCCAACCGAGGGGAGGTGCTCATCCGAGGCCAGCGGGCACCGGTGATCGGCCAGGTGTGCATGGATATGATTATGGTTGACGTGACGGATGTGAGCGGGGTTCGCGAGGGTGAGGAAGCGGTCCTCCTCGGACGGCAGGGAGACGAAACGCTTTTTGCTGATACCTGGGCAGCGCACCTGGACACGATCACCTATGAGGTCCTGTGTAATATCAGTAAGCGCGTCCCCCGCACCTACCTCTGGCGGGACAAGATCGTCAGCCCCTAAAATTCTTCGGCCACGTCCTTTCTCAGAAATCCACAGTCGTTCCCACGGGTCCTCACATTCCTCTCTTCGTATGTCCACAACAGCATGCCATTGATTGCCTTCGCCCGTCAGGGAAGACTGGCCGGCATTCGGAGACCACCTAAGAAATCAAGGGCTTTCTGTGGATGATGGGCATGGCATACCTAGCCTCCAAGTGACTGTTTTTTGAGACCCGAGACCCCTGTCGTTCCTCGCCTCTCTGGCATATGGTTTGCAGTACCTCATGCTGGATCAGCGTGGTTGACGGAGGCAGGGCCCCAAGACACGAAAGGAGGGAGGCGGGCACCATGGCGAAAGTTGGAGAATCTGGCGTCGCGATCGGCCGGGGGGACGCGGAGACCCTCGCGGGCCGGATGGAGAGAGCCCTGCAAGTGGTGGGCGAAAGCGAGATTGCGGAAGCACTCGTAATCGGACTTGGAGCAGCCGCACTCTGTTTTCTGTTCGGGTACGCCATCGTCATTCTCTCCAAAAGCGCACTGGGCGTTTTTGCCATTGGAATTGGCTAGCCCGTACCGCTCCCGTCATCAAATTTGCTGCGAGCCCACGACAAGTAAGGCAGACCTGCCTGAGCTAGACCCTCTAATCCTTTAATCCTTATCAGGACCAGCGCTACGATCGATTCTGCCACTCCGGCAGCATCGTCCCTGGCTCTCGGCACTCTCGCTGACCGCTGACGGCTCGACTGAGGCCTCGACGGTGAGCTCGGCCGAACCGCTCGTCGAAGTCTGCGGAAAACCGGCCTTGTTAGGCGGGGCGGGCGAGGAGGATGACGAGCATCCACGAGAAGTGAAAGTCGCCGTCGACCTCGCGGATTTCGAAGGCGTCCCGGACCGCCGGCGAGGCCTCGCTGAATCGCCGGTGGACTTCGGCCACCACCTCGGGCGGGGAACCCGAGGTCCGGACCCAGTCCGAAAAGACCAGCTCGGTGCGATGGGACGTGGCCAACTCCTCCAGCGTGAACCCCGCATCCTCGATCAGTCTTTGCCACTGTGCAGGGGTGTAATTCCGCACATGGGAGGGGTCACGGATCCGTTCCAGCTCCTGGTGCCAGGTGTTAAGATCCGGCTCCTCCGAGCTCGAGGTGTCGGTGAGGATAAATCGCCCCGTGGGACGGAGGATCCGACGGATCTCGCGGAGGAAGGCGGGGACCGAGGCGAAATGGTGGGGGGCGATCCGACAGGTGGCAATGTCAAAGCTTGCGTCCCGGAAGGGGAGGGCTTCTGCAGGGACCTGGAGAAACCGAATGTTTCGGAATCCTCGCTCGACCCCCAAGCGTCGGGCCTCTTGAACCATGTTCATCGTGATGTCAGTGGCCACCACCTCGGCCGCAACTTCGGCAAAGGCAAAAGCGATGAAGCCGGTTCCGCTGGCGACGTCCAGTACCCGGTCCGCAGGCGTCGGCTTTGCCCAATCCACCATCACACCCAGGCTCGTCCCGGTGGCATGGGGGCGGCTGGCCGCATAGCAAGAGGCCTGACGTCCGAATTGCCGCTGAGAGGCTTTTTCGGGACTCGTTTCACTCATACATCGAAGATATCATCTCTGTCGATGCCGGGCAACACTCCCCGCGCCACCTTGAGGATGCTCTTTCGCTGTGGTACAGTCGGCCGCGGAGGAGGGAAAAGTGACTCCGGAGAACCAGGAACATATCGAGGCGGCGCGGGCCGCGGCAAAGGAGGCGGGGCGAATCTTGATGGAGGGATTCGGTCACCGTCCCCGCGTCTATTACAAAGGGCGGATCAATCTGGTCACCGACCGCGACCGCCAGTCCGAGGCCGCCATTGTGACGTTTCTGAGCCGCCGCTTCTCTGATTACACCATCCTCACCGAAGAAGGTCAGGGGCACGAGGGAAAGGGTGAGGCCTGTTGGATTGTCGATCCCTTAGATGGCACCACGAACTATGCCCACGGGTTCCCCTTTTTTTCTGTCTCGATCGCCCTCGAGCAAAAGGGGATGCTGCGCTGCGGAGTCGTCTACGATCCCCTCAGGGAGGAGTGGTTCGCGGCCGCTCATGGCGATGGGGCATCCCTCAATGGGGAGTCGATTCACGTCTCGGATGCCGACAAGCTGGAAGAGGCGCTGCTCTGTACGGGCTTTCCGTATGATATGAAAGAGTCTGCCGAGAATAACCTGAATCACTTTTCGAATTTCAGCATGCGGGCCCGGGCCGTGAGGCGTCCCGGGTCTGCGGCGTTGGACCTGGCGTATGTGGCGACGGGGCGACTCGACGGTTTCTGGGAGCTCAAGCTGAAGCCGTGGGATGTGGCGGCTGGGGCCCTGTTGGTCGCCGAGGCGGGAGGGATGGTCAGCGATTTTCGTGGAGGGCCACTCGATATCTATCGGCCAGAGATCGTCGCCTCGAACCCCCACATCCATGACGCCATATTACAGGTCCTCTCCCTCC
>VRUN01000037.1 GCA_019456075.1 Candidatus Methylomirabilota bacterium | reverse complement strand
GTCTTCACTGGCTGTCGGCCCGGCGGTAACCCATCGATGATGGAGAGGTCGAGGTCACCGTAGAGCGTGAGGGCCAAGGTTCGTGGGATGGGGGTGGCGGTCATCACCAACGTGTGGGGGCGAGAGCCCTTGGCGGTGAGGTCTGCCCGCTGCTTGACTCCAAAGCGGTGTTGTTCGTCCACGATGACAAAGCCCAGACGGTGAAAGGTAACCGCCTCCTGCAGGAGGGCATGTGTTCCAATCACCACCTGCACCTCGCCAACCGCGATGGATTGCCGAAGTTGCTCTCGCTCTCTTCCCGTCGTCCCCCCGCTCAGCAGGCCTACCCGAACTCCCAGCGGTTGTAACAGGGCGTGTGCCTTCGCGTGGTGCTGCTCCGCTAGGATCTCGGTTGGGGCCATGATCGCCCCCTGATAACCGCTTCCCACCGCGTGGGCCATCGCTAAGAGCGCCACCGCGGTTTTCCCGGATCCCACATCCCCTTGCAAGAGGCGGGTCATCGGTCGGGACCGTGCCATGTCGGCCTTGATCTCTTCCAGGACCCGTTCCTGGCCAGGGGTCAAGGAAAATCCGAGGCGTGCCCGTACCGTGTGCTCCACGTCTGGATCCCCCACCATGGCTTCCCCCACTTCCTTCTCCACCGCTTGACGCATACGGGCCACACCGAGGCTCAGGAGCAGCAGATCATCGAAGGTGAGCCGTTTCTTTCCTGCCTCGACGTCTTCCATCCGTTCGGGGAAGTGGATTGCCCGAAGTGCTTCCGCAAGCCCGACGAGACCATGACGATGGCGGATTCCTTGGGGGAGAAAGTCGTGGACAGCGTGGGCCCCTTCTGTGATCAGACCGCTCATGAGGGTCCGGAGCCACCGTTGAAACAGCCCTTCCGTCAGGGGATAGATCGGAACAATGCGACCTGTGTGGGTGTGGGCTCCTTCTTCCCATTCTTCGTAGTCCGGGTTGACCATCTCGAGACCCGGACCCCAAGTCACCTTCCCCGACACGATGACACGTTGACCGCGAGGAAACCGGTGCTTGAGGTAGGGTTGATGAAACCATTTGGCGACGAGCGTGCCTGTCCCATCCTTGATAATGACCGAGAGAATCCTGAATCCGCGACGGGTGCGGCTGACGCGTGCCCCTTTAACCTCTCCCACTATCGTTGCTTGAACACCGGGCCGCAGATCCCGGATCGGTCGAAGGTGCCTTCGATCCTCGTGCCGAAGAGGACGCAGGTAGAGGGCGTCCGCAATAGTCCGGACGCCAAGACGCGAGAGCGCCTGCGCCCTCTTTGGTCCTACCCCCTTGAGATATTGAACCGGCATACCGAGATTTGGAGCCGGCGGTTCTGGAGATATTCCTTGCCTTCTCATGGGACTTTCAGTAGTATCTCTTGCGCCCAAGGACCGGCAACGCCGGAAATCGGGAGGAGGCCTGGATGGCCAGGAACAAGCGTCGGTGTGAGATCTGTGACAAGGGCCCAAAGGTAGCCAACCAGATTAGCCACGCCCACAATGTGAGCAAGCGCAGACAATTCCCGAACACTCAACGAGTCCACGTCCTCATCAAGGGAGCTCCCCGCTATATCCACGTCTGTACCCGCTGCCTCCGCTCCGGGAAGGTTCAAAAGGCCAGCTAAGGGCCACCCGCGGCCCGGTTCATAGTTCAGAACCATGAACCCCTCAGTGGCTGCGGATGCGCTCCACTCTCATCACACCCCTGACCCGGCGGATCGCCTGCATGGCTTCCTGAAGCTGCTTCAGATCGAGGACCTCCAAGACAAATGTATTTAGTCCTCGCTTGTCTTCGGTCACCTTAATCTCTGCCTGGGTGATATTCGCGTTCGCGGAAGAGATGGCAGCACTGATCTCTGCCAAGAGCCCGGGGCGGTCCTCAGCAACGATCACCCGGATCTTCACCTGATGGGAGATTTTAACCCGCTCGTCCCAGTAGACTCGGGTCTGTCGCTCGGGATCGTATCGAAAAACCCCCATGTTCGGACAATCGGCGATGTGGATGCTCACCCCGCGTCCGCGGGTGATGAAGCCGATAACCTCATCTCCCGGGAGAGGATGGCAGCACTTGGCAAAGTGAACCAGTATGTCATCCACTCCTTCGATCTTAATTCCTTCCACCGCCGCCTTGGGCCGCGGTTTCCGCTGCCTGCTCTCTTCCTCCGCGATCGCCTGGGCCTGCTCGGCCGGCAACAGTTTGAGCACCGCCTGACGAGGCGAGATCTTCCCGTAGCCAATGGCCGCATGAAGCGCCTCTTCACTCCCCACCCTGTAGTGCTCCAAGACTTGGGGGAGCGTCTCGAGCCTTACGAGGGCGGAACTCTTTTTCCCCAGTTTGCGAATTTCGCGGTCTAAGAGCTCTTTCCCCAATACGATGGACCGGACCCACTCCTGGTTCTTGATCCATCCTCGGATACGGCCACGGGCTCGAGACGTCTTGACGAATCTAAGCCAGTCCCGACTCGGGTGTTGCGTCTCCGACCTCAAGATCTCGACAATGTCGCCATTGCGCAGTTCGTATCGGAGGGGAACAATCCGGCCGTTGATCCGGGCCCCTGCACAATGAAGCCCGATGTCGGTATGAATGGTGAAGGCAAAGTCGATCGGCGTGGCCCCCCGGGGGAGCGCCTTCACATCCCCCTTGGGGGTAAAGACATACACCTCCTCCGGGAAGAGATCGATGCGAACTGCATCGAGAAACTCCCGACTGTCTTTGAGGTCCCTCCCCCAATCGAGCATCTGCCGCAGCCAGAGGAAGTTTTTTTCCGTCTCATCGAGAGTGGCCTTTCCCTCCTTATAGGCCCAATGGACGGCAATACCCTCCTCCGCCGTTCGATGCATCTCCTCGGTTCGGATCTGGATCTCGGCTGGTTCCCCCTTCGGGCCGATCACGGTCGTATGGAGTGATTGGTACATGTTGGATTTTGGGACCGCAATGAAGTCCTTGAAGCGGCCCGGAATAGGCTTCCAAAGACTATGGATAATGCCTAAGGCCCCATAACAATCCTTGAGGGTGCTCGCAATGACACGCACAGCGGTGAGGTCGTAAATCTCATCGAGGGTCTTCTCCTGCTCGCGCATCTTTCGGTGGATCGAGTAGAAGTGCTTGGGGCGCCCCGTGATCTCACAAGGGATATCGACCTCGGTCAGTTTCCGCTTGAGGATTGTGATCACCTCGTTGATCTGGGCCTCTCGCTCCTCTCGTTTCTTGGCGATCTGGACCGCTAAGTCGCGGTAGGCCTCGGGGTCTGAGTGTCGAAGACTCAAGTCCTCGAGCTCCTGCTTGATCTTGGCCATCCCGAGGCGATGAGCCAATGGAGCATAGATCTCAAGAGTTTCCTTGGCGATGAGGCAGCGCTTGGCTTCGGGCAGAGGGTCCAGCGTTCGCATATTGTGCAGGCGGTCAGCCAGCTTAATCACGATCACCCGGATATCCTTCGCCATGGCCAAGACCATCTTCCGAAAACTCTCGGCCTGGCGGTCCTCTCGCGTCGAAAAGGGGAGCTTGGACAGCTTCGTTACGCCGTCCACGAGATCGGCGATCTCGTCTCCAAAAAGTGTCCGAATCTCGCCGATGGTGGTCTGGGTATCCTCGATGGCATCGTGAAGGAGCCCTGCAGCGATGGCGCGCTCGTCCATTCTGAGCTCGGTCAGAATTGCCGCCACCTCCATGGGGTGCGAAAGATAAGGATCGCCCGAGCGCCGCGCCTGTCCCCCGTGGATAGACGCGGCGAACTCGTGGGCCCTGCGCAGGACGTCAACGTCCCCCTCAGGGTTATAGGACTGAATGGCGTCAACGAGCTCTTTGAGTCCCTTGGTCTCCATTCTTCCGATCCTGTCGCCTCCTGGTGTCCTCTAAATCAATAAGTTACCATAATCCCAGCGCGCTTCCAAATTTGATTTCAGGACGAGCCTCGCTCCATTTGCTACAGCAGAGCAGCAATCGCCTCGCCTTTGATGGCCCCCTCCCTAATGATGCGGAATGGCGATTGCGTGCAATCGAGGACCGTCGAGGCAACCCCCCCAGGCACCTTCCCCCCGTCCACGAGCAGGTCGACTTGGCCACCAAGGGCCCTTAAGACATCCTTAACCGTCACCGGATTGATCCCGCCACCTCGGTTGGCACTCGTCCCGGTGAGGGGACGCTCTAATACCCCGAGGATTGCTTCGACCAATGGCAGTTGTGGGATGCGGACCCCGACCGTCCCGGTCCCGGCGGTGATCGTTTCCGGGATGTTTGGGGAGGCATCCAGGATCAGTGTGAGGGGGCCGGGCCAGAAATGTTGCGCCAATCGCCGAGCCGCTTCGGGCACCTCCGCTGCTACCGTTTCAAGAACCTCAATGTGGGAAATAAAGATGGGAATGGGTTTGTCGTGGGGGCGCGCCTTCAGAGTCACAACCCGCTCTAGGGCTGCTTCGCTAGAGATATCAGCAGCTAATCCGTAAAGGGTGTCCGTGGGTAAGACCACCAGTCGCTCAGCCCTCAGGAGGTCAACGACCTCCCGCACCACTCCGGGGTCGGGACGCAGTGGGTCTACCGAAAGAATGCGAGGCATCCGCACCATACCTTTGGGAGTCTTGCTTACCCTACGGGCGTTCTGTTCTATAGGATCTGTTTACTCTTCGTGTCAACGCCCTTCCTCCCCACGGGCCTCATGGATTCGGGAGAGGAACTGACGGCAGGTGGCCGTTATGTCCCCAGCTTCCACGATGGCGGAAATGACCGCCACCCCATCTGCCCCGGCCCCGATCACTTCCGGAACCCGCTCAAGGGTAATTCCCCCGATGGCGACCACCGGGATGCGCACAGCCGCCCTGACCATCCGGATTCCGTCCAACGTCACCTCGGGGCGGGTTCCGGTCTTCGTGCCAGTCGGGAACACAGGGCCAAACCCGATGTAGTCGGCCCCTGCCGCTTCGGCTTCCCGAGCTTCCTCAACCGAGTGGGTGGAGATTCCCAGGAACATTCCGGGTCTCAGGAGGGGGCGAGCCAGGCGCGCCGGAAGGTCCTCCTGTCCGAGATGTATCCCATCCGCCTCGACCGCCAAGGCGAGGTCGAGGCGGTCGTTCACGATGAAAAGAGCTCCTTGGCGACGACAGAGATGCCGAATGACCGAAGCCTCTTCGGAGAGGTACCGAAGATCTCCCTCCTTGTCCCGCAGTTGGATCATCGGGGTCCCGCCCTGAAGGGCTTGCTCCGCCACCTCACGGTGCCGAAGACCCGAGAGCTTCTCGTCGGTAATCACGCACAGAGGATATGAGAAGGCCATCGTTTGACGCGAGGAAACCGCTGCCCACTCCGAGGGGAAAATATCACCTTGGCGCTCGAGAAATGAATGGAGACCTTCTAGGCTCGACCCATGTAGGTCCCCGTCCGGGTGTCCACACGAACCCGGGTCCCCACGTCGACAAAGAGGGGAACGTGAATGAGTGCTCCTGTCTCTAGCTTGGCAGGCTTAGAGCCCCCCGAGACGGTATCCCCCCGCAATCCGGGCTCTGTCTCCACCACCGTGAGCTCTACGGCGATGGGTAAATCCACGCCGATGACCTCCTCGTGATAGAAGAGGATCGCCACTTCCATCTCTTCTTTGAGGAAGACCCCGGCCTCCCCTAACTGCTTCGCCGTCACCCCAAACTGCTCATACGACTCGAGGTCCATAAAGGTGTATTCGTCTCCCTGGCGGTAGAGAAATTGCGCACTCCGTTCTTCGAGAGGAGCGGGGACAAGTTTTTCGTCGGGGCGAAACGTCCGGTCGATCAGCGCGCCACTTCGCAGGTTCCTCAGTTTTGTACGGACCATGGCTCCACCCTTCCCCGGCTTGTGATGTTGATACTCGATCACCAAGTAGGGCGTGCCATCAAGCTCGATCTTAGTTCCCGCACGGAGAGCGTTCGACAAAATCATGGAATTGCACTCCTCGAGTCGAGATCAGGGTTCTCGCCTTTGTTGCTTGACCACATGAATCGCTGCCTCGAGGCCAAGAAGGTAGCTCAAAGGTCCAAAGCCGCCGATCTGACCTACAGCTACGGGTGCAAGTAGGGAGCGACGTCGAAACGTCTCTCGCGCGTGGATATTCGAGAGGTGAATCTCGATAACCGGAATGCCGACAGCGACTACGGCGTCTCGAAGGCTCACGCTCGTGTGGGTCAGCCCTCCGGCATTGAGCAAAATCGCATCGGCCCAGCCCCGCGCTTGGTGAAGTCGGTCAATGAGGACCCCTTCCTGGTTGGACTGGAAGAAGTGGACCTCGACGCCCCGCGTCTCCGCTGCCCGCCGTATTTCTTCCTCGAGCTCACTGAGGCCCATGCTTCCGTAGACCTCTGGCTCTCTCAGGCCTAGGAGATTCAGATTGGGACCGTTCAGCACAAGGAGTCTCATCGTCACCTCAGATCGACACGGATTGGTCGCGCCCCTCCGGCTCGTCCTCTCTCACTTGGCGGCTTTGAGCCGCCGGAAGGCGTCGCGCCACGCTTCAAGCAAATCCGCCGGCCCTCTCTGTTTGGGCCGTAGCCGTCGGAAGGCCTCGCGCCAGGCTTCAAAGAGCCCAACCGGTACTTTCTGTTTGTGGCGCAGTTGGCGGAAGACATCACGCCAGGCCTCGAGGAGCTGGACTGCGTCCGCCGTGTTAAGAGAAAGGGGGATCTGCCCTCCTGCCCTCTCCTCAACGTGCGCCAGGGCTTCCTGATACTTTTCGGCAAGATCCTCCCGATCCGGGGCCTCAGCTAGAAGACGTGCGTATATATCGGCCGCCCGATCGTGAAGCCCCTGCGCCGCATACAGCCCCGCCATTGTCTCCGTCGCGAGGGGCTCCGCCTCGGCTTCAGGGAGCTCCCCCCGTACCTCCCCAACCTCCGGCGAGGTTGTCTCCACCGCCATCGTGAGGGGTTCTGCCTCAGGGGGAGAGGGCTCTCGGTATGCCTCCACAAGCTTGGGTGCGGTTGCCTCCACCTCCGCGGCGGGCCGCCCCTCAAGTCGTTCGACGGCGGTGCGGAGTTCCTTGTCGAACGGATAAAAGATTAACGCCATCCGGTAGGAGGCCAAACCGTCCGGGGTCTCATTCCGTGCCTCTGCGATCTGGCCTAGGAATTTGAGAGCCTGCGCACTCTCAGGATCAATTTGCAGGACCCACTGAAAGGCTTCTCGGGCTGCCAGGAGGTCCCCCTTTTCCTGTTGCGCCCGGCCGAGGACCATATAAGCGCTGGCATAGTTCGAAGTGCGGTTCAGCCCTTCCTGACAGATTTGGATGGCTTCGTCGAGCCTTCCCTGCCTGCGGTGCGCATCGGCCAACTGGGCGAAGGCCAGAGAATGGGGATCAGCCGCCAGCTTAGCCTGGCATCGCTCAATCTTTTCGGGTAATGACAGGACGCGCCGTGCCATCGCAGAAAGAGTAGGCTAACGCAGACTTTGGAGGGCCTGCAGCGGGTCCAAAATCGGCGCCACCGTAACAGCCCCCAAGTCTTTTGTCAAGACGAAATAATTCATGTTGTCCCTTAGCTTCTTATCGTATCCCATTGCGTTCACAATGTTTTCCGGGTCAACAGGAAGCCCGGTCGGAAGACCGATCTGTTGTAGGAGACGCTCCAGCCTGAACGGGACCTCTTCGCTGCAGAGTCCCATCTGACACGAGATACGTGCTGCCACCACCATGCCAATAGCAATAGCCTCCCCGTGGCTCAGCTCGCTGTACCCCGTGGCCGCCTCGAGGGCGTGCCCGACCGTATGACCGAAGTTCAACACGGCGCGCATCCCCTCGTCTCGTTCATCTCGCTCAACCACGGCTGCCTTGATCCGGCAGGAGGTTTCCACGCTGTGAATCACCGCCCCTTGGTCTCCGCTCAGAATCGCAGCCGCATTGGCCTCCAGCCATTCAAAGAATGCCTTGTCCGCGATGACCCCGTACTTGACGATCTCGGCCAATCCGGCCCGAAATTCCCGTGGCGGCAAGGTTCGAAGGCACCGGACGTCGCTCAAGACGAGACAGGGCTGGTAGAAAGCCCCCACCATATTTTTGGCCTGGGGAAGGTTGACTCCCACTTTACCCCCCACGCTGCTATCTACCTGTGCCAGCAGACTCGTGGGAATTTGAATCAGGGGGAGGCCTCTCATAAAGGTGGCAGCGACGAATCCAGCCAGATCACCAATCACTCCTCCGCCGAGTGCGACGATAGGAGAGCGGCGATCCAGCCCCAAAGGGAGGATTCTGTCGTAGAGCGCTGCCGCCGCCTGCAAGCTTTTGAACTCTTCCCCATCCGGTACTTCGAGGGGTGTCAGGGCGATGCCCGTTTGTTCAAAAGACGAGAGCACCCGCTGACTATACAGGGGGCCAACCACCGGGTTGGTGATCAGGACGCCCCGCCCCGAAAGGCTGAAGGATCGACTCAGGCCCCCGACCTCTGGAAGGACTTCCGCCCCGATGTAGATCGGATAGCTCCGGTCTCCGAGGCTGACCGTTACCGTCTCCATCGCCTACCCTTTAAGAACTTCATGGATATTGATCCGCGCCAGGACTCTGGCAGCCACTTCCTCAACACTCAGATCGGTGGTGTCAATCGCCTCCCCGACCTGGGCGTAAACGGCCGCACGCCCCTGCATCACTTCCCGGATCTGTCCCAGTTTGTCCGCGTGCCACAGCAGGGGACGGTGTTCCATTCCCTCGACCCGCTCCAGGATCCGCTCGGGTGCCGCGGTAAGACAGAGGATCTCCCCATGCTTTTGGAGGCGGCGCAGGTTTGCAGGATTCACGATTGTCCCGCCACCCGTTGCGATGATACATCCCTGGAGCTCGCAGAGACGCGACACGACTTCCCGCTCGAGCGTCCGAAAGACCGTCTCCCCTTGCTCCCGAAAAATCGTGGGGATGTTCAGGCCAGATTCCTGTTCGATCAATTCATCAAGATCGTAAAACGGGACCTTGAACTGTTCCGCCAGGTAGCGCCCTACCGCCGTCTTCCCTGTCCCCATCATGCCGGTGAGCACGATATTTCCCATCCCGGGCGGCTCCACAATCCCGACTCCCTCACAGTTCCCGGACATAGCGTACGTACGCGTCAAAGTTCCGTCTCATCTCGTCGAGACTGTCGCCGCCGAACTTCTCGCACAAGGCGGCTGCCACCTCGTAGGCCACCACCGCCTCTCCAATGACCCCGGCTGCCGGGACGGCGCAGACGTCGGAACGCTCTACGCTGGCTTCGAACGGCTCTTTGGTTTCCAAGTCGACGGAGCGGAGGGGGGCGTACTGGGTGGACAGGGGTTTCATGGCTGCTCGGAGGAGAATCGGCTCACCGTTCGTCACCCCCCCCTCTAACCCACCAGCGTAATTGGTCTTCCGGTAAAACTTCAGCCCGTGCGGTCCCTCCCGGCCGGGATCGTAAAAAATTTCATCGTGGGCCTCAAATCCGAAGCGTCTCGCTACCGTAAAGCCAAGGCCCACTTCCACCCCTTTCATGGCCTGGATGCTCATCAACGCCTTCGCCAGCCGGCCATCGAGCTTGTGGTCCCACTGCATAAAGCTCCCCAAGCCGACCGGAACGTCCTCGACGATGACCTCGAAAATCCCCCCCAAGGTCGTCTTGCGCCGCCGCGCTTCGTCGATACTCGCTACCATCGCCTCGGCGGCCTCCGGATCGATGCATCGGACGGGGGACGCTTCGGCTGCCGCCCGCATCTGCTCGGGGGAGAGATCGTTCACCTTTGCCTGGACCTCGCCGATTTCGACCACATGGCTCAGGACCGAGATGCCGAATTCCCGAAGGAGGGCCTTACAAACCGCACCCACGGCCACCCGCGCTGTGGTTTCCCTGGCACTGGCCCGCTCCAGAACGTTCCGAACATCCCGATGGCCATACTTGATAGCACCCGCCAGATCCGCATGACCGGGCCGCGGCCGCGTGACCGGGGGTCGGGTATCTCTGGCCTTCGCCTCTGGCTCGAGCCCCATCGTCTCTTGCCAATTCGCGAAGTCCCGATTGGTGATGATGAGGGCAATAGGAGAGCCCAAGGTGAAACCGTGGCGGACCCCTGCGGTGATCTGGACCCGGTCCTGTTCGATCTTCATCCGCCCCCCACGGCCGTATCCCATTTGGCGGCGGCTGAGTTCGGCGTCGATATCCTTCGGGCTCAGCGGCAGACGGGCGGGGATCCCCTCGAGAATCGTCGTCAGGGAGGGCCCGTGGGACTCACCTGCCGTAAGATACCGTAACATACAGTCTCCTACCTTTGTCCCCCTCTCTCTTCCTCCTTGGGTTTGGGCTCTAGAGGGGAACGCGCCACCAGGTAGCCCAGGAGGTTCTGGAGAAAACGGCCGCCGTCCGCCCAGCCACCCCGAACCTCCTGACCGAGGTCAAAGGCAATCCCGACCACCGTTCCGGCTCCGACCACCTGTTCAGCGATCAGGGGGGACTGGAACACCGCTCCTCCACCGAGCCCCCCGACAACCCGCCCCCCAGCGTACCGGGCAATTTCGACCGCGCCGGCCTTTGGGTTGAGATCATTAAAGTTCCCCACGGTCTGAAAGGTTACCCCCTCAAGGATCGGACTCCCCGGTTGAATGGGGATCACCGGTTTGAACGGGCGGGCTCGCCAGTCCTGCTCGGCTCGGATCTCGAACGGGATGACATCCGCGATAGCTTGGTATCCACCGCTCCCGTACGAGTTTGGCCCGCCGGTGATCAAGAGTGACCCCCCGCGGCCGAGGAAATTGGACAGGTCCTCCCGTACGGGCCCCGGCAGCCCGCTGTAGGGGACGTTTGAGAGGATAACCACCGCGAACTCCTCAAGCTCATATTCTCCGAGGACTCTCTCGATCTCAGCCCCCGTCCAGGCCTTCGCCGACGCAGGGGAGATATACGAAGCATCCCCCAGCGCCAGGATGAGCTTGGACGCGTCGGCTGCCCCCGGGTACACCCACAGGCTGAAGCCGAGGAACACCGCTAGAACCACTCGGACCGTACTGAATCGCCCCATTTGTCACACCTCCATGACCGTATGGTAGCGGAAAATTCGCGCCAGGAAAAGCAGAAACGCACCCTGCGCGGGTGCGTTTCTTAACTCGAAGAATCGCGTGCTCGCTAGCGCTCGGTTCGAATGGTCTCCTCGATGATCGTCGGGGTGACAAAAATCAACAGCTCCGTAGATTCGGGCTCGAGATTTTCCGTCCGCCGCTTGAAGAGCCACCCCAACACCGGAATCGTGCCGAGGAATGGCACCCTGTCTTCTGAGACGCTCTCCGTCTTCTTCCTCACCCCGCCGATCACAATCGTCGCGCCGTTGTCGACCAACACGCTACTCGTCGCTTCATTCCGATTAAAGGGGAAGGCGAAGCCCCCCGCGAAATCGATCCGCTCTCCTCTGGTATCATCCGTGGCTCTAATCTTTAGCTGGATCCGCCGGTCAGCAGTGACGTGGGGCGTGACCCTGAGGCTCAGGACTGCCTCCTCGAACGTCACGGTTGTCCGGCCCGAGGAGTCGACGGTGGTAAAGGGGACGTCTTCCCCTTGCTTGATCTCTGCCTCTTGATTATCGAGGGCCACGATCCGCGGCGTGGAGAGGGTGCGGGCCAGCGACTGGTTCTCGAGCGCAGTCAGCGAGGCATTCAGTTTCAACTGATCGGCCAGGCTGCCAAAAATGATCCCGATGCCCCCGGCGGGCCCGGTGATTGGCAGATTGACCGCGGCCGGGATAGCACCGAGGGCGCCGAGGGGTCCCACCGTACCGGTCGGGCCGGGGATGGCGGGCCCTCCCGAAGTGCCGAAAAAGTCCGAGACAATGAACTTGCTGGCCTGGGTACTTGTGGACGACTTTTGGAAGCCCCACTGGATGCCGAGTGCCCGGGAGTGGTTTGACACGACGGTCACGATCCGGCCCTCGATCATCACTTGGGGAGTCGGCTTGTCCAGCCGCCTCAGGATCTCCTGCATTTTCTGAATGTTGGACGCGGTATCGTAAATGAGGAGCTGCGAGGTCCGTTCATCCACCGAGATGGATCCTCGCTTGCTCTTCACCTTGTTGAGATTCTCCACCACCTGACCGGGATCGGCGTAACTCACGGGGATGATGTCAAAGGCGAGGGGCTCGGTCGTTCCCTCCTCTATAAGGATTTGTTCTTTACGACGTTGTTCCCGCTCTCTTCGAATGGCATCCATTTTTGCCACGCGAATGATGTTGTCCACTTGGACGTACCCAAACCCGTTAATCCGGAGGATATTGTCGAGCGCAACGTCCCAGGGGACGTCCACGAGACGGACGGTCACCTTTCCCTTGACCTGCTCACCCGACACAATATTCTGCCCACTCACCTCCGCAATAATCCGCAGAAGATTATTGATGTCGACATCCTTGAAGTCCATCGAGAGACGAGGCACGGGTTCCTCCGCGGGAGGCTCCGGTGCTAAAACCTCCGGCGCTGCAGGGGCAGCTACTGGCGGAGCCGGAGGCGGCGCGGGTTTCTCCTCCGGTTTGGGTTCCGGCGGCGCTGCCGGAGGAGCGGCAGCGACGACAGGCGCCCCCTTGAGTGCGACACGAATGCCCTGCGGGCTCTGGACGGCGTTATAGCTGACCTGCCCTTTGAGATCGGCCACGATCCGAACCACCTTGTCGGGCTCCAGGCGATGCTGGGCCGCCCGGATTCGCAGGACCGGACCTGGCAACTGCCTGACATCAAGAACCTTGGCCGCCTCTGGGTCGATCACCGCACCGGCAACGTCCAGGATGAGGCCGGGTGGGGTGGCAACTTCCGAAACGCTATAGGTGACCTGTCCGCTGGTCCGAACGAGAATTCCCGCCTGACCGTCCTGGGGTTGGTAATCGACGCCTTTCACCCGCCCCTCGGCTTGCGGTAGCGGTGCGGCAGGTTCTGGCGATGGAGGCGGCGCTTGGGTCGGGGCCTCGGTTGGGGCTTCCGCCACCATCGGCGCCTCGGTCTTCAGCGCCATGGCCGCGGCCTCACCGATGAAGACCTGAAAGGGACCAGGCCCTGCCTGCACCTGATGGGGTAATGCGGAACTGAGATCGAGGACAATCCGAACCACCTTGACGGGACGCGTCTTATACTGAGACGTCCGAATCTCCGTGATGGGTCCCTGAGCTTCGAACGATTTGGGGGCCGCATGAACCGCATTGGGGATGTCGATCACCAATCGTGGGGGATCCGGCAGGGAGAACGACTCATAGCTTTCCACGGCACGGTCTGTCTTGATAAGAACGGTGACCGACATCGGGCCGACGTCGGCGAGCTCAATACCAGTCACTCGATTGGCCTCCCCAGCTGGGGTGGCGGCAACGGCCGGTGGTGCCGCCGCTGGCGACAGGAAGGGGGCTGGAATACCATCGGGAAGAGTGGAAGCAGGTGAAAACACAGGGACACTCGTGCCTGCCAGGAAGCCATCCTCTGCCGCTCTCGCGGCCGGGACCGAAACGGTCGGCAACGCAATCCAAGAGATCGTCATCACCCCCGCCAAAACCCCTACCGCCCACCGCGGGATCAGGCACGTCGTTGCCCGCTCCATCATCTCCCCTCCTCCTTTTTCTGCAGCTCCAGTCGAATCGTCCGGACCTTTCCTTTCATCGCTCCCGTTTCCGTCATCTCGATGAGGACCGCATCCTTGGTGATCGCCTTCACGCGCGCATTGGGGCCCAACTTATCGTTCACCCTTAAAATGTGCCCGAGGCCGTCGGGCGTCTCGAGGAGGGCAAAATACTGCTTCCGTTGCCAGACGATCCCCGACAGCTTGTAGCCGGCGACGTCCAAGGCCGTCTCTTCCTTCGGGGGTTCCACGAGGGGGTGAAAAGGATCTCGTCGTCCTTCTGGATCATACTTTGCGGGTCCGAGAGTGACCGGGGCCCGCTCGGGTGCCCCAGCCTTCTGCCCGGGGCCCGGTGCCTTGGCCACCTTCTGCCGGGGTGACTGGCGCGCGGGTCGCGGCGGGGACGGGGCCTCCGAAGAGCAACCTACCCACACCAGGGTGAGGAGTAAGCAACCACCGGCAAGACGTCTCATCTTTTCGACCCTTTACGTCTCCCCTTTTCCTTACCCTTCTCCTCTGGGCTCTTATCCGCCGATCCCCCAAAGGTGAAGGTCATGGCGGTAAATTCTCCGGCGATCGTGGCGCCGTCTGGTGTTGCCTGACCCCGACCCCCACGCTGCTTTGACGCCTGGTCAAGCTTGAGGTCGGTTATGTTGACAATGCGCTCCATCCGTCCGATTTCCTCGAAGAAGCGCCCCAAAGCGTGGTAGGTCCCGGCTGCCCTGATTTGGATGGGGACCCGCGTATAAAACTCATCTTCGCTCGGCTTCCCAGGCTTAAAGAGGCTAAAGGTAAGGCCTGCATCTTGCCCGAGGCGGTTGATCTGGGTGAGAAGCCTGGGGATTTCCTTCTTTTCTGGAAGGCGGCGTAAGGCCTCGTCGAGATCCTTCTGGAGCACCGCCCGGGCGGCCTCCAGCTTAGGAAGCTCCTGGCTGATCCGCTTCTTCTGAAACAAGTCCTGCTGGAGCTTCGCCACTTGCCCAAGAAGCTGATCCCGCCTCCCGCGGGCCGGTGTATAAAGATAAAACCACCACGCGGCCGTCACGCCTATTCCAACCATCCCCAGCAACAGATATACCTGCCGTTTCGGCGTGTTGGAAAAAAGTCCTTTGATGTCCATGGCCTTCCCCCTAACCAGATTAGCCGGGTACCGTGCAGATAATTTCGAACTTCTTCAAGGGGACTTTTTGGACCTCGGTCTGCTCCGAGACCACCAGCTCGACGTTTCGGATAAGGGGAGCAGTTTGGCCCAGGCGAGTCAAAAAATTGGCAATGCCAAAATCGGTGAAAGAATACCCGCGAATCACGAGCCTTCCCCCGGTCTTGGTGATCCCGTGGAGCCACACCTCTTCCGGGAGTTGATCGTTGAGCGCCTGGAGCAAGTGTACCGGAACCTTCTGGGCCGCGAGGAGCGTCTTGATCACCTTGATCCGCTCCTCCAGCACCTTCTTGTCCGCCTTGAACTTATCGACCTTCTTCGCCACGAACTCTAGCTTTTTAACCTCAGCCTGCATTGTAACGATCCGCCCTTGGAGGGTGCCTGCTTGGCTCTTGACGTTCCACCACATAAACAACATTCCCCCAAAAACGAGCAGCGCGACTGCCCCACCCGCGACCGATTGCCAGTCGCGGGTCTTCGTCCGGCGGCCAACTTTGGGGAGGAGGTTTACCCTGATCATTTGTCTCCTGCCTCCCGTAAGGCAAGCCCAACCCCGACGGACAGTTGGGGGCCAATATGTTCCAGATACTCCGGATCAAACCGTTTGGAGTCCGCCTTCACGTGACGCAGCGGATTGGAGATTTCCACTCGCAGGTCCAACGATTCGCTCAGGAACGGGATGAAACGAGGCAGGCGCGCGACCCCCCCGCTCACCACCATCCGGTGGATGATACCCGACGGAGCAGCGGAGCGGAAGAAATCGATCGAGCGCCGGACGTCACCGGCCAGCTCGGCATTGACGAGATCGACGGCTGGCTGAGCATCCGCCGCAGTGTATCCCTCCACCTGGCCCCCGAGCTTCAATGTCTCTGCCTGCTCATAGCTCACACCGAGCATCTTTTGGATTGATTCGTTATATCGGTTCCCCCCAAGGACGCTGTCCCGGGTGAAGAGGAGGATCCCTCCCCGAAGAATACTGACCGTCGTCACCGCCGCCCCGACATGCAGGAGGGCGACCACCTCCTCCGGGGTGACGTCGTACGCCGCCTCGTAGGCATTCGCCACGGCGAAGGCATCCACGTCCACAATGGCCACATTGAGGCCCGCCGAGGAGGCTACGGTGAGGTACTCACTGATGATGTCTTTTTTCACCGCAACGAGAAGCACATCCATTTCCACCGTTCCCGGGGGGCTCCGCAGAATTTCGTAATCCAGGTTCACATCCTCAATCGCAAAGGGGATGTGCTGCTCGGCTTCCCACTGGATCGACTCCGCCAGTTCCTGTGGCTTCATCATAGGCATCTTAATCGGTTTAATGATGACCGAATGCCCGGAAACCCCGACCGCGACATCCTTGACGGCAATCTTGTGTTCGTCAAAAATCTGCTGGAGCGCAGCGATCACCGCCCCGCCGTCCATGATCGCCCCATCCACGATTGCCTCTGGTGGCAGGGGCGAGATGCCGAGATGCACCAGCTCGTACTTCTTTCCGGACTGCTTGAGCTGGACCGTCTTCACCGAACTGGTCCCGATGTCGACTCCCAGAAGAGCCTTGCCGCCGCGCTGGAAACGACCCAACATCACAAAACCCTTTCCTCATCCATAGATGATGTCTATCCCTTGAAACCGTTCATCAACATTCTTACGCTAATAATCTCGGGCTACACATTTGTCAAGCAAAAAATGGGCCAACTCCTCCTCGGTCCCTCTTTACTGCGAAAACACCGCTTATAGGCGTCCTCAAGCGCGGGAAGAAACGAAGGGGTCTGGCGAATTGCCCGAACGGAGCAACCGCTCCATGGCCTTGTCCCCCTTGAATTATTTCCACTATTTCACCCTTTCGTTGGGGGATGTTCTTGTCTGCCAGGTGAGGGTACTCAACCCGCGCTCGTCCTCGAGAAATTCTTTCCGTGTGAGTCGCTCGAGAGACCACGTCGGGGAACAGGCTGTATGAACGGACTCGGATCGGCGGAAGAGTCACAGACGGCCAGAGGCGGGTGATTCTCCCCTCGGCGTGTATGGGCTGAGGAAAATCGGCAATTCACCTCGGCGGTCACTCCGCGCGCATCGTCTCGAGTATGACCGTCTGCGGTCGTCCTCCTCCCGTCCAGTTCACCGTCACCTGGATTCGGGCCAGACGGTTCGGCACGTTAGTCCCTGGCTCCTGGGTGATCGACCACGCCCTCGTGTGGTTGGCCTCAGGGACGTCGTTCCCGTTAGTGGGGCCGGGATCAAACGGCTGATTTTTTAACTGCTCCAGCATCTGCTGGGCATAGGCCGTGGCCTTCGACTGGCCCCCGCTGGTGTTGACATCGACGTAGCCGACAGGGAAGACGGCCACGAGGGCCAAAAGACCGACGGCCAAAATCACCGCCGCCACCATCACCTCGACGAGGGTGAACCCTTGATGATTTCGCACTGCTCGCATTCTACCTCTTTTATCCTTCAGACCACTGCCCGCGCGTCATGATGATCCCCATCGGCGTCCCGGGCGGGGGATTCGTGTTAAAGAGTGTGTCATAGGCCCAGTTTCGATTCGGCGGGCGGTAGTAGTTATCCCCCGAATCCCCGCAGCAGCGCCACGCCTCGGTGGCCTGCTGGCTGTGCCAGAGGGCGACGAGCGAGCCGTTGTAGTTGAAGTCTACTCCGTTCCAATCCTCCAGGAATCGGATGACGTTCTCGAGCTGGCCATTCCCCTGCCCCACCGTGGATTCGGCGCTCGGCCCCATGGCAAAGGCGGCGTTTACCGTGGTGTCAGCGGCTGGCCGCTGCGAGGTCACGTCTTTGCCTTTCTTATCGTAGTCGTTCGCTCCCCAGGCCTTGGAGAGGACGGTGACGGCATCGGCGAGCACTGCGGCCGGGACCTTGTTCGCGGTGTTGTAATCCCCCTGGACGTAGACCGGGTTCTCAGAGATCACGGTGAGCCCCTGGCTCGGCAGCTCAGAGCCGTTAACCAGGCGAACGCCTTCCCCTTGCTTGGGGCCCCCGCCCTTCTTTGCCGTCGCGTACAGGATGCCGTTGGTAGGCATCACCCCACAGGCCGTCAAGGCCCCGACGTCGATCTGGGTGACTTCCACGTCCATCTTCTCTCTTTCGTCGTAGAACTTCTCTTTGCGAACCGCCTTCTTGCCCTTGGCGTCCTTACACGTGTTGAGCTTTACCTCGTTCCCGGCTTGATCGTAGGCCTTCTCACCTTCGATGATCAGCTCCGCCTTGTAGTACATCTTGGCGGCTTTGAGCTCGGGGGAGTCGCCGGCACTCCCCTTCTCGATCATCAGATGGGACGAGACATCTGCATTGTTCGGATCGTACAGCACGTCCGGGATAGGCGGAATGATCTCCTGGACGCCCATGGCGCTATCCTGGACCCGGCCGCCGAAGGCGCTGAGCGCCGCGTTCTTCCAGTTGTCAGACGACCACGCATTGGTGAAATCGTAATCGTACTCGTAGTCGAAGTTGAGAGCCTGATAGGTCCCGCTGGCGTCCTTGATCTCCGGGTTGTTCCCGCGGTCCGAGGGATCCTTCTTGGCGTAGCGATAGATCTCCCCGGTGGTCGTCGCGTACGAGTCGATCTTTAAGCCCTTGTTGGCTTTCAGGTAGAGGTTGCTGTTCGCATGGATCCGGCCGGTAAATATCATCTCCGGGCCTGCACTGATCTCCAGGTCGACCCCCCTCCCGTAGAAGACCCCGAACTGAAAGAGGGGAATTTGCAGGTAGTTGATGGTCTGGCTGACCCGCGCGCGACTTCCCCGTGGCCCGGTCACCGACGCTGTGACCTCAAAGGGCGTGGACTGGGCGCTGAGGCCCACGTACGGGCCGCTGTTAATCGTGGTGTTGTAGGGTGTCGTTCTGACCTGGCGCACCTGAAAGGTGTCAAAGGTGTAGCCGGGATCACTCAGGGCTGCGGGGGTAATGGCGGCTAGCTGGGCCGTGGTCGGAAGACCGCCGCCCAAGATGCTCTTGAGGCTTGACACCCCGGACTCGAGCCCGGCTTCGGCCGCATAGAAGGCGGCGGTGTGATTCCGGTAGTTGGCCGCAATGGTGTCCTCGGTGCGCGCCGTCATCATGAAGGCGAGCCCCAGCACGAGCATGGCAGCCATCAGCAGCACCGATATGACCAGAAGAGACCCTCGCTGCTCTATAACTTTATACTTGCTTCGCCCGTTCAGCACGCAACTTCCTTCGCACCGATCAGAGGTTTCTCGGACGGACATCCGAGACAATATTGAAATTCTGCTGTCTCCACGCTCCCTGTGGCGACTGAACCCCTACGGTAATCGTAATCCGCCGGATGTTAGCTAGAGTTGCCGTCACGGCATCATTCGCATCGAAATATTGCAGCTGGAAATTCTGAATTGTATCGGCCAGGGGCTGTAACCCACCCCCCTCGCCGTCGTCTTTTGAGATCGTGTTCCCAGCCCACAAATACGTGACAGACGCTGGCCTTCCAACCTGGGACCCCCAGGGATAGACAATGCAAGGCCCAGCCGCGGTGGTGATCGTATTGGGGTTGACCCCCGTATTCACCGATTGGACGGTCAGCCGGTCCGACTGCCCCCCATTGATGAGATAGATCGTGTCTCCGGCCTGAATGCCGGAGGAGTCCACTACGTTGATGGTCGTGTCCCCCGGATTCACGTCGACATTCAATACGGTCGTCGAAGAATTCAGAATGTCGGCCCAGAAGGTAAGTGAGGTCGCAGTGGCATTTGTGATGGCGCTTGGAATTGCAACTTCCTGCCCCGGTAAACAGGACACCGTCGAATCCCAAGTGAGCCCCGTCGCTGGATGACCGAATCCGGTAAGCCGGAGATCCGCCCCCATCAGCTCCATTGCGATCCTGGCATTCTGCTGAATGTCAGCCTTCTGCTCGCCCGCTGCATACGTCGCGCGGCTCCCCTCGAAGCTCATGTAGATGGCAAACATGACGACGACAAACGTGGCAAGGGCGATCAGGACCTCCATCAAAGTAAAGCCTCGCGTGTCTCCCAGGAACCGGTCAGGCATCCCCTGACTT
>VRUN01000036.1 GCA_019456075.1 Candidatus Methylomirabilota bacterium | reverse complement strand
CGGTTGGTCCGAAGGCACATCCCACAACTGACGAGTTGCCAAGATCGTCATCAGACGGGGTTGTGCCGGTCAACCCAGTCCATGCTGTACCAGGTTTGTTCGCGTCAGCACCCACGGTCCGGGCCGAAAACACCACGCAGCCCGGTCCGAGGACAGTACAACCAGTCGCTAATACCTCGTTAAATTCATAGAAATTGGTCGTCGCCGCCACGAGCCCGCCCCCCGCCGTGGCCGCCGGCGCCCATGGGTCCCCCACTTTAGCCATGTATACAATGTTGGTGGGCGCGGTGGTATCCCACAGGGCCTGAGGCATCGTCAGCGTCAACTGGGTCGGCGTCTGGTTGTTATCGCTGGTAAGCACCATGGCCTGGGTCATGATCGTCTTCGTGTCCCCTGCCGCCCGGGAGTAGCGAGCCCGCCGCTGGGCCGTGATCAGGTTCGGGATGGCAATGGCGGCCAGGATCCCGATGATAGCCACGACGATCAGGAGCTCAATCAACGTGAACCCCTTCTCGTCCTTCTTGAAATACCGACTCAACATGTTTCTCCTCCTTGGTGAGTTTAAGGTTTCTTCGAGCTCTTCAAGATGAGTGCAGATCGCGTGCCAAGGGAGGGGCATATGGCCGTCATCTACATAACTTGTTGTAATTAAAGGGGTCGGTAGTATCTCGCTTTCGGCTCTCCCCCCTCTATCTCTCAGCGGAATTGGGGGATCTCACCACTTGGCGTTGAAAAACCCCGCCCCCTTGAGACCACAGGCTGCAGACCACAGACCCTTAATCGTCCTTGGGGTCTGACGTCTGTTGTCTGTTGTCTGGAGTCGGGTCTGAAGTCTCATGTCTGGGGTCTGATGTCTTGCCGCCCGGGTCGATCCCGTGTTTCTTCATCCGGTACCGGAAGGATTCGAAACTCAGCCCCAGCGCCTGGGCCGCCCTCTTCTGTACGCCGCCGGCCTGCCTGAGCGCCTCCAAAATCAAGTCCCGCTCGACCCGGGAGACCACCTCATCGAGATCGACTGGAGACTTGAGACCCGAGACCTCAGACATCAGACCAAGTCCTTCCGCCTGAGGTCTGGGGTCCGCGGTGTGCGGTCTACGGTCTGCGGTCTCTGGACTCTCGGCTTTTATGTGGTCGGGAAGGCTCTCTGGGGTCAACACGGCCGCTGTGCCCAAGGCCACGGCGTGCTCGATGGCGTTCTCGAGCTCTCGAACGTTTCCGCGCCAATGGTAGCGCAACAGAAGCTCCATGGCCTCGGGGGCGATCCCCCGGATGGACCGTTTAGTCTCCTCGCTGTACTTGGCGAGGAAATTCATGGCCAGGAGGGGGATATCCTCCCGACGCTCTCGGAGGGGGGGAAGATGAAGGGGAATGACATTGAGACGGTAATAGAGGTCTTCACGAAACCGCCCCTTGTGGATCAGTTCCTCCAGGTCCTGATGGGTGGCGGCGATGACCCGGACGTCGACCTCGATATCGTCCGTCCCGCCCACCCGCCGAAAGACGCGTTCCTGCAGGACCCGAAGCAGCTTGACTTGAATGGCGGAGCTCGTCTCCCCGATCTCGTCCAGGAAAACCGTCCCCTCATCGGCCACCTCAAAGAGACCAACCTTGGCCGTCACCGCCCCCGTAAAGGCACCCTTCACGTGGCCAAAGAGCTCGCTCTCGAGAAGCGATTCCGGGATCGCCCCGCAGCTGATGGCCAGAAACGGCTTGCTGGCGTGCGCGCTGTTCGTGTGGATGGTTCGAGCCACCAGTTCCTTTCCGGTCCCGCTCTCACCGGTAATCAAGACCGTGCCGGAAACCGTCGCGACCTTGCTGATCAGCTTGTAGAGATCGACCATCTTGGGGCTTCGGCCGATGAGCCCCTTGACCGGCCGCGGGAAGGCCTCCCCCGACCAGGGAAAGACCCCCGCCACGTGAGATGCCTTGGCCTCCAGGGCCCTGGCGATGACCTGCTTGATGTCTTCCACCCGAAAGGGCTTGGTGAGGTAGTCGTACGCGCCGAGTTTCATGGCCTCGATGGCCGTCTCGGCTGACGCGTAGGCCGTCACCAGGATGACGGGGAGGTCCGGCCGAAATTTCTGAAGACCTTCCAAAAGACGGATGCCATCTATCGTCGGCATTCTGAGATCAGAGATGATCAGATCGAAGCGACCCTTTTCGACCGCCTGTAGGGCCTCCTGCCCGTCCTGCGCACACGCCACCTGAAAACCCTCCCGCTCGAGGAGGATGCTCAGAAAATCCCGCATGCCGGCTTCATCATCGACGATTAAGATTCGGGTCATCGCGAATCTCCGGCCGGAGAAAGGAACGAGGAGCTCGGCCCATCGGACCCCACGTCTGCGAGCCGGCGAAGGAAGATCTGAAACGTCGTGCCGCCTCCCGGCCAGCTCCTCACCTCAATCCGTCCGCCGAGATCCTCCACCAGCCGCTTGGCAATAGAGAGCCCGAGGCCGGTCCCCCTGCCCTTGGTGGTATAAAACGGCTCAAAAATCTTGAGGAGCTGTTCGGCGGGGATCCCTTCACCGGAATCGCGAAATTCGACGACCCCGAACCCGTCCTCTGCCCCGACGACGACCGTGAGCGTCCCGCCCTCCGCCATCGCCTCCAAGGCGTTCAATCCGAGGTTCCAAAAGATCTGCTTTAAGCGGTCCCGGTCGGCCAAGACCGGGAGTCCTTCCACCCTCTTTTCGAAGTGGAGCTGGATCCCCTGACGGCAATCCTCGCTCTGTTGGAGGAGGAACAGCGTCTCTTCCAGGGAGGCTACCAGGTCGCATCCGGTTCCTGGAGATCTCGGCATCCGCACCTGATCGAGAAACTGGCCGGTGATCAACTTCAGGCGATCCGCCTCGCGCAAAATCACCCCCAAGAGCCGCTCATGCCCATGGCCCTTCAGCTCCTCGTCGAGGAGCTGGATGGAGCCGCTAATGGCCGCCAAGGGGTTCCGGACCTCGTGGGCAATGCTGGCGGCCAGCTGCCCCACCGCTGCCAGGCGGTCCGCATGCCTGAGGTGTTCCTCTATCTGCTTCCGGTCGGTCAGATCCTGAAAAATGGCCACGGCCCCAAGGAGCCTTTCCTCTGCGTCCCGCAGAGAAGAATAGGTAACGCCGATGGGGAGCACCGTTCCATCCCGTCGGGTAAAAGGCGCCTCGAAGGCCTTGAGAGGCACGGGACTCTCCTCGCGAGCGGAAAAGGTCTTTAGGCCCGGGAACTCCGCCAGTCCCATCTCAGCGTAGGAATTCCCGATCACCTCGGGCGCGTGGAGGCCCGTGATACGCTCCGCTGTGGCATTGAAGGAGACAATGCGCCCCTCGAGATCAAGGGTCATGATCCCGCTCGGGATGTTGGCAATCACGTCCTGGTAAAGGGTCTTGAGGTTCCGGAGGTCGATCCGCTGGGCCTCGAGTTCTTTCCCGGTCTCACGCAGCCGCTCGGCCAGATGGCTGCTCAAGAGTGCCACGAGGAAAAAAGCCACGATGTTGATGAAGACCCGGAAAAAGACGGAGGTGGACGAGAGGTAGGTGGTGGCGGCAAAGCCGACGGGGGGGATGAGCCGGTAAAACTCCAAATCAATAAGCAGCCCAAAGAGAATACTGCCAAGGGAGGCCACCAAGAGGGCCTCTCGCCGCCCCAACAGGGTCCCGCTGCCAAAGATGGGAAAGATGTAGATGAAAGTGAGGGGACTCTCAATCCCCCCGGTGAAATGGACCAACCCGGTGATCAGCACGAGATCGGCGGCGAATTGCGCGCCGACAAACGCGTCCAGACGCTTGACCCGGGGGAGGAGGAGGAGATAGAGGGCACTGAGGGTAAAGGTCAGGGCCAAGAGGGAAAAGAGGGGGCCCGTTGGGTAGGGGAGCTCCTCTGTGAGCTGAATGGCGGCCGCCGAACCGAGGAAGAGAATGGCGACCAATAGGCGGATGCCTATGACCCATTTAAGCCGCTTTTCCCAGCCTGTCTGCTCGGCCACTCCTTCCTTGCCATCCGACATCGCTGTGCCTCGCTGGCTGGGAAAATGAGCCTCGGGCCCTGCACCCCCGGTAGGCTACATCACCGAGATCAGCTTGAAGATGGGGAGATACATGGCGATGACCACGCCACCGATGATCACCCCCAGGAAGATGACCAAGAGCGGTTCTAACAGGGAGGTCAGACCGGCGACTGCCACATCCACCTCTTCATCGTAAAAGTCAGCGATCTTGTTCAACATGCGATCCAGGGCACCAGTCTGCTCCCCGACGCCAATCATTTGCGTCACCATACGCGGAAAGACTCCCGACTCCTCCAGCGGCTCGGCGATCGTCTTCCCCTGCGCAATGACCGTGCGCGCCCTAAAGACCGCTTCTTCCACTATCTTGTTCCCCGCCGTCCGGGCCGTGATGTCGAGTCCTTCCAATATAGACACGCCGCTCGAGACCAAAGTCCCCAAGGTCCGGCTAAACTTCGCCACCGCCACCTTTCGGATCAGGGGGCCAAAGACGGGAAGCCTGAGCAGTATACGATCAATGGTTTTCTTTCCCCCTTCGGTCCCGTGAAACACCCTGATCCCCACCACTATGCCCACGATTCCCACAATGATGAACAGGATATACGCGCGGACAAAATTGCTCAGCGCAAGGACAATCAACGTGGGGAGAGGCAGGGTGGCCCCGAAGTTCGCGAACATCTGCTGGAAGGTGGGAATAACATAAAGCAGGAGGAAGATGACCACCACGACCGCCACCGAGATGATGGTCGCCGGATAGAACATGGCAGTTTTGACTCGCCTCTTTAAGATCATCGCCTTCTCAATATAGGCAGCCAGGCGGTTCAGGATCGTATCGAGGATTCCTCCGGCCTCCCCGGCCTCCACCATGTTAGTGTACAAGGCGCCGAAAATTTTCGGATGCCGCTTCAAGGCGGAGGAGAAGGTGGCCCCTCCTTCGACATCCTGTCGAATATCGTGGAGAACCTTTTTGAGGAGCTTGTTATCCTGCTGCGAGGCGAGGATTTCCAGACATTGGACGAGTGGGAGCCCGGCATCAATCATGGTGGCCAGTTGCCGGGTAACGACGGCCAGATCCCGCTCATTGACCTTCCCGCCAAAGCCGGGAATCCGTATTTGGATGTCGCTCGCCTTGGGCTTGACCGAGGTCGCCATGACCTGTTGTCGCCTGAGCTGCGCGACCACCGCCTCCCGGTTGGGGGCGTCCATCTCACCGCTGATGGTCTGTCCTGTGCGTGTTCTCCCGCTGAAAGCAAAAACTGCCATCGTCTATCTCCTTCCCCACTGGCCACCGGCCGCGGGCATCTTCGCTCCAGCCCCGGTTCCGGGGGACTGGGCTCGTTGCATCATCTGTATGAGTTCTTCGTGGTTCGAGGAGGCCCCGAGGGCCGTCTCCTTGGTGATCAAGCGTCTCGTATAAGAGTCCACGAGCGATTGGTTCATCGTCTGCATTCCAGATTTTTCCTGGCCGGCCTGCATCGTCGAATAGATCTGATGGACCTTGTCCTCCCGCATCAGATTCCGGATGGCCGGGTTCGGGACCATGATTTCCATGGCCAGCACCCGCCCCTGGCCATCCGCCCTCGGAAGGAGGAGCTGGCAGATGACCCCCTCGAGGACGAAGGAGAGTTGCGCACGAATCTGCGGTTGCTGATGGGCCGGAAACACATCGATGATTCGGTTGATGGTCTGGACCGCCGAATTGGTGTGCAGGGTGGCAAAGGTCAGATGCCCTGTCTCGGCAATGGTGAGGGCCGACTCGACGGTCTCCAGGTCTCGCATCTCCCCGATCAAGACCTTGTCCGGGTCCTGGCGGAGGGCGGCTCTGAGCGCATTCTTAAAAGAGTACGTATCCGCATGGACCTCACGCTGATTCACGATGCACTTCTTGTGCGAATGAACGAACTCGATGGGATCCTCGATGGTGACGATGTGTTCCGTGCGCTCGGTGTTGATCTTGTCGATCATGGTGACCAGCGTGGTGGATTTTCCAGAACCGGTTGGTCCCGTGACCAAGACAAGTCCCGAGGGTTTGCCACAAAGCTCTTCCACCACCCTGGGCAGCCCCAGCTCCTGAAAGGTGAAAATCTTATACGGAATGGTCCGGATGGCGACTCCCACTGCCCCCCGTTGCAGGTAGACGTTAGCCCGGAACCGGCCAAGCCCCTTTACACCGAAGGAGAAGTCGAGCTCTTTCTGCTCCTCGAACTTTTGTTTTTGGACATCGGTCAGGATGCTATAGGCGAGCTGCTTGGTCATCGCCGGCGTGAGGGCGGTTTCCGCCAAAGGTTTGAGCTGGCCGTGAAGGCGGATCATGGGCGGGATCCCAGTCGTGATGTGGAGATCCGAGGCCCCTCTTGCTACCAATTCCTTCAACATCTGATCCAGATTTGTCATGTATCCTCCCGCTAGAACCATGAAGTGCGAGGCGCCAAACCTCGCCCATATGCATTTGGATCTCTCCCTAGCTTTGACCGGTCACCCGCATGACCTCGGGAATGGTGGTCATCCCTTCCCGAATCTTTTGCAGGCCTGCCTCCCGAAGAGTTCTCATCCCGTCCTTCCGGGCCAACTCCTTCAGCTCGCTTGCCGAGGCCCCTTGCAGGATGGCATTCTTGGTATCATCGGTGATGGGCATGACCTCGTACAAGGCTATCCGTCCCCGGTACCCGGTATCGTTACACTCCATACACCCTTTCCCCTGATAGCAGGTCAGGGTCTTGACTTCCTCGGGTGTGAGGCCCACGTCGACCAGGGCCTGGCGAGGGACCGTGATCTCTTCTTTGCAACTGTTACAGATCTTCCGGGCAAGCCGTTGGGCCACGACCATGTTCGTCGAGGCCGCCACGAGAAACGGCTCCACCCCCATATTGATCATTCGACTCACGGTCGAGGGAGCATCGTTGGTATGCAGGGTGGAAAGAACGAGGTGTCCGGTCAGGGCCGCCTTAATGGCAATCTCCGCCGTCTCGTAATCTCGGATCTCCCCCACCATGATGATGTCTGGGTCCTGCCGGAGGAAGGACCGGAGGGCGGCCGCAAAGTTCAGCCCGATCTCTGCCTTCATCTGGACCTGGTTGATCCCAGGCAGGTTAAATTCCACCGGGTCCTCTGCGGTCATAATGTTGGTTTCGGTCGTGTTCAGGCGGTGCAGGGCTGTATACAACGTGGTCGTCTTCCCGCTTCCGGTCGGGCCGGTCACCAAGACCATCCCGTACGGCGACATGATGGCTTTCTCGAAGATCTGTTGCGTTTGGGGCTCAAACCCTAGCGCAGCCAATTCCAACGCCAGATTGGATTTGTCGAGGAGACGCAGGACCACCTTTTCGCCGAAGAGCGTCGGAAGGGTGGCGACCCGGAAGTCGATCTCCTTCTGCCCCATCTTGATCTTGATGCGTCCATCCTGCGGGAGACGCCGCTCGGCGATGTCGAGCTGCGCCATGATCTTGACTCGGGAGATAACGGCCGCCCGCAGTTTCATGGGGGGCTGCATGACGTCATAGAGGACCCCATCGATGCGGTACCGGATGCGGAAGGATTTCTCGTATGGCTCGATGTGGATATCCGAGGCTCCCTTTTTTATGGCGTCACTCAAGAGCAGATTCACCAGCTTGACCACCGGAGCATCCTCGGTGGCCCGCTGCAGATCGCCAACTTCGGGCCCCTCGTCGACTTCGTCGACCGAACTAATCTCCCGGTCGTCGAACCCTTTCATGATGTCCTGAACGAGTCCGGCAGAGTCGTAATGCTTATTAATGGCATTCTTGATCGAGCTCTCGGCAGCCACGACCGGCTCCACCTTGAAGCCAGATAAGAATTTGATGTCGTCGATGGCAAAGATATTGCTCGGGTCGGCCATCGCCACGGTGAGGACGTTCCCCTTGCGGTTAATGGGGATCACCCCATGCTTTTGAGCGATCTCGGCCGGGACCAGTTTAGTGACGGCCTGATCGATCTCGAAGTGTGCGAGGTTAATGGAGGGAACACCGTATTGCTTGCTCAGAAAGCTCGTGATGTCATCCTCGGTCAGGTACCCGAGTTTGACCAGATTGCTCCCCAGACGTCCTCCGCCGGACGACTGTTGCGCGAGGGCTTTCCTGAGCTGGTCCTCGGTGAGCAGCTTCGCCCTGACCAGCATTTCGCCGAGGCGACTGGACCCTACGGTCATGGCACCCTCCTCTTCACGGCGCGCAGAGCGATGGAAAGGAACCTCATCATACTCGCCAAATTCCGGATGCTGTCAAGCCCCATTTTCTCCCTCAGCCAGGGCCTGTCGCATGATAGGGACCGGGGCCTTTTGCCCCGTCCAGAGTTCAAAAGCCCGCGCCCCCTGG
Organism: Candidatus Methylomirabilota bacterium; assembly: GCA_019456075.1. Taxonomy (GTDB): domain Bacteria; phylum Methylomirabilota; class Methylomirabilia; order Methylomirabilales; family CSP1-5; genus CSP1-5. Next base: position 11,494 of record VRUN01000036.1, on the reverse strand, counting down.
TAGAGAAGCATACCGCAGCCGTTCAGAAGTCGGCACCCCCGGAGGCGGGCCGAGGCCAAAAGCGGGGTCTCGGCGGGCCGGTAGATTAGATCACAAACTAATAGATCTTCGCGCAACATCCCGTAATCGAATAAAGGCGGGTCTGAGGGCTTCATCCCCACTGGAGTTGCATTGATAAGAATATCCAGTTGACCCAGTATACCGGCGTGCAAATCCTGCAAGCCTAATGCCAAAAGTTCGATATTTCGATACAATTTGCGAAGATGGCTCACCAGGGATCGAGCCCGCTCCTGGCTCCGACCGAAGACGGTGACCTCGGCCACTTTTGCCTCCGCTAGGGCGTAGGCTACCGCCTTGGCTCCCCCTCCTGCACCGAGAAGACCCACCCGCTTTCCTCTGGGGTCTTCCCCGACCTCCTCCCGGAGAGAAGTCAGAAACCCCTCCCCATCCGTATTGTGCCCGACGAGAATCCCTTCCCGTCGAACAATCGTGTTCACCGCGCCGATGGAGCGGGCCTCGGGGCTGATCTCATCCACAGCCTCCAAGGCTGCCTCCTTATGCGGAATGGTCACATTTGCCCCGCCGAAGTTCTCGATCCCGCGGAGGGCCTCGAGGGCTCTCGGGAACGCCCCGGGCCGCACCGCCCACGGAATATAGACCCAATCGAGCCCGAGCGCGGCGAAGGCAGCATTCTGCATGCGGGGGGAGACGCTGTGGGCTACCGGGTACCCTAAGATGCCACAAACCGTGGTTTTACCCGTTATGGACATTGCACCGGAGGGAGGCCGTTGTCACCCGACAATCCGGGACTCGTGTACGAGGCCTTGACCAATGGCGGCCTCCAAACGCTCGCGGATCTCTTCCATCCGTCCCTCATCCCGCACCTTGCCCCCGTCCCGGTCGGTGACATAGAAGACATCCACTACCTGTTCAACATCGGTGGTGATTTTCGCCAGCCGAATGTCGAGGTCGAGTTCCCTGATGACTCTGGAGATTGTGTAGAGAAGGCCCAGGCGGTCGTGTGTGCGCACATCGATCACCGTGTGGGTCTCAGAGACGTAGTTGTCGAACTCTACCCGGGTGAGGGGGTCGGTCGCTCCCTTCCGGGCGGGCCGGCTCAAGATCTCCCGCTGCCGGCTCAAGATGAGCTGCTCTACATCCGCCTGACCGCCAAGCACCCGATCGAGGTCCATCTCAAACCTTCGCCAGACCTCCCCATCGGTAATGGCTCCCCCTTTTCCGTCATCCACTTGAAACGTCCGGAGGACCAGCCCATCCCGACGGGTAAAGATTTGGGCACCGAGGATGTTCAGTCGGTTGGCCGTGAGGGTACCAACAATCTGCGCAAAACGACCCGGACGGCCGAAGGCGCAGACGGTCACCTCCGAGTGGCCTACTACGGGATATGAAGTCCACTCTACCGCCACCTCCTCGCCTCGAGTCAGCCGTTCGACCATGCGAAGGTGGGCCACCACCTTTGCCGACGGCACGGTCAGGAGGTAGCGGACAGGGACTTGTTCCAGATGGTCCTGAACAACCGGTAGCGGCAGTTCCTCTCGAAGCTCTTCTGTTAGGCGCTCCTTGATGTCGGCCGCCCGGGCCAGCTCGTCAACCCCCTCAGAAATCCCTCGGGTGAGGAGGGTGTGCGTGCGGATGTAGAGCTCCCAGAGAAGCGTGTCCTTCCACGCGGTCCACACCTCCGGAGCCACCGCGCGAATATCCAGGTATGTGAGGAGGTAAAGCATCTTTAGGCGCTCAATGTCCCGGACGTTGCGGGCAAATTCGATGAGCATGGGCTCGTCATCGAGGTCCCGGCGCTGGGAGATATGGGCCATAGTAAGGTGATGCTCCACCAAGAACCGGACCTCGGCGACTTCGGCTTCGGGGAGCTCCATCCTGGCCAGGATCCGCTGAGCCATCTCGGCCCCCCGCACCACGTGTCCACGGCCTTCCCCTTTGCCGATGTCGTGGAAGAGGACCCCCAGTTTGAGGATCTCCGGCCGCTTGATCTCGGCGACAATCGCCCGGAATTCCTCAGCGTAATGGGTGGGCGCCTGATCCAAGGATTCCAGGTGCTCAAGTGCCAGCAAGGTGTGCACGTCCACCGTGTACTTGTGATAGAGATCATACTGCACGAGACACGTGAGCTCAGCAAACTCCGGAATGTAGGCACCCAGAACCCCCAGCTCGTGCATGAGTCGGAGCGTGGCTGCCACTCCCTTGGGCTCTCGAAGGATGGCCAAAAAGAAGTTGAGGGCTCGGCTGGACTGGCGGAACTTGTCATCGATCAGGAACAGGTGCTCCCGGATGAGCTCTTGGGTTGCCGAGCTTAAGGGATAGCCGGTCTGGAGGGCGTACCAGAAGATTTTCAGGAGGCGGACTGGGTCGTTCTCAAAGAGCCGTCGGTTCCGGGGCAGGATCTGGATCTCGCGATTGATCTCGGTCAGGCCGTCTCCCAGATCCCTCGCCCGCATCCGTCTCAGGATGCTCTCCTTCGAGCTCCGCACCTGTGTGCATCGCTCGATGACCCGCTCCGAGAGACCAAAGACGTGCCGTGCCTGGAGATAGTAGTGCTGCATGCACCGCTCCACCCCCCGCGCCGCCCGGTCGTCCCCGAAACCGAGGTGCGCTGCAGCCGGCTCCTGCAGATGGAACAGCAGGAGGTCGTTCTTGCGGCCCGAGAGATAGTGCAGCTCATTGCGCATCCGATGAACAAAATCGGCCGCCTGGCGTAAAGACTGCAGCTCCTCCCGGCTGAGGAGACCGGAGCCCCCCAGATCCTCCAGGCGCCTCACTTGGTGACGAACCCGGGCGATCCAGACCGCCGTATGCACATCTCGGAGACCCCCGGCCCCGTCTTTGACGTGAGGCTCCTGCATGTACACCGAGCCACCAAACCTCTCATACCGCGCTGCCCGCTCGTGAAGCTTTGCCTGGGTGTAGCCATCCCCCCGTCTTCGCCTAAGACCACCGTGGAGGACAGCCTCCATCCGATCGTAGAGGCTCTTATCGCCAGCCAGCAGATGAGCCTCCAGCATCGCGGTGTGCGAACTGAGGTCCTCCGCGGCCATGCGGACACAGTCCTTGAGGGATCGGACACTGTGGCCAATGTGAAAACCTACGTCCCACAGAAGAGGTATGAGGAAATGGATGAGGGCATGGACCGATGGGCTGATCGGGGTCGGGTGGAGGAACATGAGATCGATGTCCGAGGCAGGGTTCAGCTCTCGACGGCCATACCCCCCCAGGGCCAGCAAGGCACAGGGGGGATAGACGTGAAATGCTTCGCGACAGACCTCTGCGCTGCGGTGGTAGAGCTGACTGATCACGACGTCCGCCAGGTCTGTCAGTCCCTGTACCACCTCCATGCCGCGAGCGCCCTGCCGGTGCTGCTTCCAGATGGCCCGCCGCTCCGCCTCCACAAAGTCCCGGAGGAGCCGGAGGAGCTGCTGCCGCTCCCCCATCCCGTCGCGCTCTCCGGCAAAGATTCTCGGCAGGTTGATGCTGCCAAAAAACCCCTCCAAGGCAAGAGCAAGTCGGTCCGCTCGTTCTCCGGTGAGCAGGGAGACTCCGACGTCGTTCTGGCCTGGCGGACACACCATTTCCCCTCCTTAAATCGGGAGTTTTAGCCCAGTATACGGTCCGCCCCGAAAGGGGTCAAGGACATTTCCGGAGCCCGAAGGGACATGGGGGGATATGTGACCTACAGGCGGGGAATTCCGTCATGGGAATGCCCGCGTCGTCGGGGAGGAAAATTCCCTTGTCCCACCTGTCGTCCACAGATATATACTGATACGTCGCATCCCCGGATAGGACGGACGTGTTGGCCGATGGGATATAGAAGCCTGAGAGAATGTGTCCTCGATCTCGAGCGAAACGGTCACCTGGTGCGCGTGACCGAAGAAGTTGATCCCTACCTCGAGATGGCGGAGATCCAGAGGCGCGTATATGCGGTGAAAGGCCCGGCGATCTACTTCGAGAACGTCAAGGGCTGCCGATTTCCCGCCGTCTGTAACCTCTTTGGGACCATCGAGCGCTGCCGATTTATCTTCCGGGACAGCCTCGAGCGAGTGAAGAAAATCGTCCGGCTAAAGGCCGACCCCTCGAACTTTTGGCGTACGCCGTTCAGCTTCGCCACAGTCCCCTTCACTGGACTCCAGTCCTTGCCTCGACGGGTATCGGAAGGGCCAATCCTCGAGGGGAGCACCACCATCGACCAGCTCCCCCAGATCCAGAATTGGCCCGACGACGGAGGTCCCTTTATCACGTTAGGCCAGGTGTACACCGAACACCCCGACAAGGGGGGCGTGATGAACTCCAACCTAGGTATCTACCGCGTGCAGCTCGCCGGGAACCAGTACCAGGTGGGAAAGGAGGTCGGGCTCCACTACCAGACTCACCGCGGAATTGGCGTCCACCATGCAGCAGCTATTCGCCGGGGTGAATCCCTGAAGGCAAGCATTTCTGTGGGTGGACCGCCGGCTCATACCTTTGCCGCGGTCATGCCTCTTCCTGAGGGTCTCACAGAGCTGCTTTTCGCCGGCATGCTCGGTGGCCGCCGATTTCGTTACACGCTGCGGGATGGTTTTGTCATCTCGACGGATGCGGACTTCTGCATCACCGGGACCATCGATCCCAAGAAAACGCTCCCGGAGGGACCCTTTGGCGATCACCTGGGATACTACAGCCTCGCTCACGATTTTCCCGTCCTCGAGGTTCAGAAGGTCCATCATCGCAAGGACGCCATCTGGCCCTTCACCGTTGTCGGCCGTCCACCCCAGGAGGACACCTCCTTCGGGCAGCTCATCCATGAGATCACACAACCAATGGTTCCCGTAGAACTCCCGGGCGTCAAGGCCATCCACGCGGTGGACGCCGCCGGTGTCCACCCCCTTCTTCTCGCGATCGGCAGCGAGCGGTATGTCCCTTATGGCGAGCGGATTCCCCAGGAAATCCTGACCATCGCGAACGCCCTGCTCGGTTTTGGCCAGTGCTCCCTCGCGAAGTACCTTTTCATCGTTGCAGGGGAAGACAACCCCGACCTCGATGTCCACCAGATCGAACAGTTCCTCGGGCACGCCTTGGAGCGGGTTGACTGGACGCGGGACCTTCACTTCCAGACGCGTACGACCATCGATACGCTCGACTACTCGGGAACAGGACTGAATGCCGGATCCAAACTCGTCATCGCTGCGGCGGGCAACAAGAAGCGGGAGCTGGCGAGAAAAATCCCGGAGAATTTCACGCTGCCAGGGGGGTATTCCAAGTGTGCCCTCGCCATGCCCGGGATCGTCGTTGTCCAAGGACCGCCATTCTCCGATTACGACGAGGCCGAAATGGAAATGCACGCGTTCGCGAGCTTTCTCGACGAGCGGTGTAACCTCGAAGGCATCACCCTCATCGTCCTTGTGGATGATGCCGAATTCACCGCGAGGAACTTGAGAAACTTCCTTTGGGTGACCTTTACCCGATCGAATCCTTCCAATGACGTCCATGGGGTCGGAAGCTTCATCGAGCACAAGCACTGGGGGTGCCGGAAGTCCCTGATCATCGATGCGCGGCTGAAGTCCCATCATGCCCCCCCGCTTATCGAGGACCCCGAGGTGACCAAAAAGGTGGACGCATTAGCCAGGAAGGGGAAGAGTCTGTACGGCATCTTGTAGGCGCCCGCCTTAAGCAGTCAGCAGTCGGCTGTCAGCAGTCAGCTTCCAACATTTCGGATTGGGAATTGCGGATGTCGGATTTTCTAAGTATGGAGTTGGCTTTCAATTCGAAATTCGAAATTGGCAATCCGAAATCGAGCCAGGGCTGTTAGCTGACAGCTGTTCTCATCGGTCATCGGTCAGAGACTCGGGTGTCGCGGGCGGACCGGGTCGTATAGAAGCTCAAGGTCTTGAGCATAACGGAGAGGTCCACGTTCTGCACCTTGACCCCCTTGGGAACGAAGAGCTGCGTCGGGGCGAAATTCAGGATGGCATTCACCCCCGCAGCGACCAACCGGTCGGTGACCGCCTGGGCCGCACTCGCGGGGACGGCGATGACGGCCATCTTCATCCTGCGACGCCTGAGGACGGGGACGATCTTCTCAACGGGGCGGACCGGGACTTTGCCAATCCGCCGGCCCACTTTGCTGGGATCATTGTCGAAGACCACCGATATCCGAAACCCGCGCTGCTGAAAGCCCCGGTACCTCAAGAGGGCGGAGCCCAGGTTTCCGAGACCTACCAGGGCCACGTCCCACTCCTGGTCGAGTCCCAGGATCCGCTCCAGGTTCTGCTTCAGCTCCTCGGTATAGTAGCCGAGCCCCCGAACCCCGAACTGGCCAAAGTACGCTAAATCTTTGCGGACCTGGGCAGAGTTCAACCCGAAGCGCTTGGCCAACTGCTGGGAAGAGACCGCAACTGTCCCATCGGCGACAACCTCCTCCAGACACCTGAGGTAGATACTCAGGCGGGCGATCGTCCTTTCAGGGATCCGATGCCTGGTCGACCCGTCCGACTTCTCGCGCCTCATACCCCCTACCCCCAAAAGACTCGGATCGACCGAACCGCCAGATCCCACACCCCAGCCGGCATAATCCCCAACTGCAGTGTGGCCGCCGTCGCGAGTAAAAGTGTGATGAGGATGGCGGGGGAAACGACCGGACTCGGATGTCCTTCCTGGGGTTCCTCCATGTACATCACGACCACGACCCGGAGATAAAAGAAGACGGAGATGAGACTACAGATAACCGCGATCACCGTGAGCCCCACATAGTCGGCCTCCACCGCAGCACTGAAGATATAAAACTTCCCCATGAATCCCCCTGTGGGGGGGAGACCTGCCAGTGAAAACATAAACACCGCCATGGCGAAGGCCATGGCGGGATGGCGAGAACTCAAGCCGGCATAAGTGGAAAGGGTTGGTCTCTCCTCCCCCTGCCGGGCAAGGGCGATGATCACGGCGAAGGCCCCCAGGTTCATAAAGGCGTAGACGACGAGGTAGAAAAGGATGCTGGAAAAGCCTCGGCTCGTGCCGGCTACCAACGCCACCAAGAAGATACTCGATGAGCATGTGAATATTTGTACTTACTCTCCCAAAAATGAGAGGCCCCGGATTTCCGGGGCCCCTGGTCTATGGCGCCCCCACAATGATCCCGCTAAAGGGGTCAGCAAAGAGGAGGATCATGGCAATCAACAACACGTAGATGGCCAGAGATTCAATTAGGGCTAACCCGATGATCATCGCGGTTTGGATGCGTCCCGCGGCATTCGGTTGCCGGGCGATCCCCTCCAGGGCAGCAGAAATCGCCCGCGACTGAGCCAAGGCGGCCATGGCCGAGGCAATAGCCATCCCGAACCCTGCGGTCAAGACCGTTACCCAGAAATAAGTCTGGTCGAGCGGTGCGCCTGCCTCTGCAGCCCACACGAATGTGGTCGAGCCCAACGCCGCCAATACCGCTGTCACAATGCCCGTCAACTTCGATCGCATGCACGCCCCTCCTTCCCGAGACTCAAGTTGGTTCTACCGAGCGGGACATTTCTTGCCACTCGAATGCCTCTAGACCTTCCGCCTCAATGCTCTGCATGGTGGGTCTCTACTGCTCCCGCAATATACATGGTCGATAGCATCACAAAAATCAGCGCCTGGACCAATCCAGTGAAAATGACAAGCACTGAGATCAAGGGAGCCAGGGCATAGATAGGCCACATGATGGAGGTCAGGAACAGGATAAACAGAAACACCGTATCTTCCCCAAAGATATTGCCGAAGAGCCGGATCGAGAGGGAGAGGGCACGGGCCAGATGGCTGATCACCTCCACCAAGATGAAGGCCGGCACGAGGATCCACCCCATGGCGATCAGGAGAAATTTGGGGAATTCACCCACCGGTCCAAGGAAGTGCTTCAAATAGGTAAGCAGGCCCTGCTTTCGGACGCCGAAGTAATGGTACGAAACGAAGATTGCGATGGCCAAGGATGCCGTCGTGTTCAAGTTGGCCGTCGGGCTCCGGAGACCCGGAATCAGGATCAGGATGTTGCTAAAAAAGATGAGCAACCCCGCAGTGCCGATCAAGGCAAGATACCGCCTTCCTTCATGCCCGATGATGCTGTCCAGGATCCCGGTGAAGGCCTCAATCACCTGCTCGAGCACATTTTGAATCGGCCCCGGCACCTCGGTCAGATGCCGGGTCGCCAGGTACGACACGACAATCAAGAAGGCCATGACGATCCAAGTCATGACCACATGATCTGGAATGAACGGCCCGGGGATCCAGGGGATAAAATTTGGAATCCTGATCAGAGGGGGTGTCTCAATCGCTTCCACCGCTCACCTCACGGGACAGAACTGGGTCTTTATACCCCCGACGGTTCCCAGTGTCAAGCCGCCTATGGCAGCAGGCCGAAGACCGATGCCTGCGCAATCTTCAGAAACCATTGCGGAAAGATCCCAATGCCCAGTGTCCCCAGCACCGCAAAGGCCACCGCCGCATGCAAGGGGCGGGAGGAACTCAGGGCCAGACCCTCGGGGGCCTCCCCCATGTACATGACCATGGCGACGCGCATGTAATAAAAGAGGGAGATGGCGGTGTTGATCACGGCGATCAAGGTCAACCACACATACCCGGCGCTGATCGCGGCACTGAAGAGATAAAACTTTCCCACGAAACCGGCCGTGGGGGGGATCCCGGTCAACGAAAGAAGAAAGATCACCATAGCCGCGGCCGCGATCGGTTTCACCTGGCCCAGCCCGGCAAAGTCCTCAATGAGGTCCCCCTTCACCGTTTCGGTCTGGAGGAGGATCACCATCGCAAATGCCCCTGCCGTCATGAAGGCATATACGAGCACGTAAAACAGGACGGCGGAGATGCCCAACTTCGCTCCCGCCACAAAGCCGATCAAGACATATCCGATGTGGGCGATGCTCGAATACGCCAGCATGCGCTTGATGTTCCGCTGGGCCATGGCCACGACATTCCCGATCGTCATGGTCAGGGCGGCGAGGATCCAGAAGAGAACGGTCCAGTCAACCTGAATATGCGGCATGGCCCCCAGGAAGACCCGGAGGAGCGCCGCCACGCCAGCCGCCTCGGAGGCAACCGCCAGGAAGGCGGTCACCGCGGTGGGCGCCCCCTCGTAGACGTCCGGCAGATACATATGGAAGGGGACGATGGCGATCTTGAATCCGAATCCGGCCGTGAGCATCACCATGGCGAGGAGGAGGGCAGGATTGGAGAGATCGATCGTGGCGAGCGTGGCAGCGATTTCCTCGAAGCCCAAGGCCCCGGTCAGTCCATAGAGGAGGGAGATGCCATAGAGGATCACCCCAGAGGAGAATGCCCCCATGAGGAGGTATTTCAGGGCCGCCTCATTCGACTTTTGGTCCCGCTTGAGAAAGCCGCAAAGGATATAGATACTGATAGACATTGTCTCGAGGCCAATGTACAGAGTAAGGAGATTCCCGCCCGAGGCGATGAACATCATTCCCACGGTCGAAAAGAGCAGGATCGCGTAAAACTCCCCGACGGGAACGCCGACCAAGGGGAGGTAATCGATCGACATCAGGATGACCAGCAGCGTGGCAATCAGGAAGACCACCTTGAAGAAGATGGCGAACTTGTCGACCAGGTATGACCCGCTGAAGACGGAGACCGGACTTCCTCCCGGTTGGAACAACGGGACCGCAGCCCAGACCAGCAAAACCCCCGTTCCCACCACGCCCCCAATGCTCAGGGTCTCCATCCATCCCCGCCGGGCCGGCGCGGCAAAAGAGAGGACCAAGACGATGAGCGCCACACTCGCGAGAAAGACCTCCGGCAAAGCCTGAAGAACATCTGCAGGATTGTAGGTTCCTGGCATGGTCATTCCTCGTGACGGTCCCGCGCCCAGTTCCGGGCGACCGGTGTGGGGGTGGGCGCCTCCACCACCTTCCGGGCCTGATCGAGCCGCTTCACCACCTTCTGCACCGAGGGTTCCATCGCCTTCAAAAAGGGAGCGGGATAGAGCCCGATCCAGAAGAACATGATCACCAGCGGGATGAGGGTCATGACTTCGCGGAGGTTCAGGTCGAGCAGTCCCTTGTTCCTCTCATGGATCACCTTGCCGAACATCGTGCGCTGAAACAACCAGAGCATATAGGCCGCCCCCAGGACAATTCCGGAAACGGCGAACAGCGCCCACAGCCAGCTCACCTTAAACGCCCCCACCAAGATGAGGAACTCGCCGATGAACCCATTCAGACCAGGGAGGCCGATGGACGAAAACATGGTAATCGCAAAAAGGGTCCCATAGATCGGCATAACGGTGGACAGGCCTCCCATATCGGCAATCATCCGCGAGTGGATCCGGTCGTAGATGAGGCCAACGATCAAGAACAGGGCCCCGGTGGAGAGGCCATGATTGACCATCTGCAAGATGCTCCCCTGAAGCCCCTGCATGTTCAGCGCGAACATGCCCAGCATCACAAAGCCCATGTGGCTTACCGAGCTGAAGGCAATGAGCCGCTTCATGTCCTGCTGGACCAGACAGACCATCGCCCCGTAGATGATAGCGAAAATACTCAAGGTCACCATAAAGGGGACAAAGTAGAGTGTGGCCTCGGGAAACATCGGCAGGCTGAACCGGACGAAGCCGTAGGTCCCCATCTTCAGCAAGACAGCCGCCAGGATGAGCGAGCCGGCGGTGGGGGCTTCGGTGTGCGCATCCGGCAGCCATGTGTGGAAGGGGAACATGGGGACCTTGATGGCAAAGGAGAGGAAGAAGGCCAGCCAGACGAGGTTCTGGAAGGAAAGGAGGCTGGGAGACCACGGATAAGAAACCTTCATCAGCTCCAGGATATCAAAGGTGTGCGTGCCGGTCTGCGCTCCGGCATAGAAGTAGACCGCCAGGATGCCGAGCAGCATCACCACGCTGCCGAAGAGGGTGTAGAGGAAGAATTTGATGGCCGCGTACAGGCGGCGAGCTGGATGCCCCCAGATGCCGATGAGGAAGTACATGGGGACCAGCACCACTTCCCAGAAGACATAGAAGAGGAAGAAGTCTAACGCGAGGAAGACACCCATCATCCCTGTATGCATGAGGAGGAGAAAGAAGTGATACTCCTTCACCCGCTCGGTGATCGCCTCCCACGAGCAGAGCACCGCGATGGGTGAGATCAGGGCAGTGAGACACACCAACCAGAGGCTGATCCCGTCTATCCCCATGATATAGCTCACCCCGATCGTTGGGATCCAGGAGACCCTCTCCACGAACTGGAATTCGGCGCTCCCGAAATCGAAAGAGAGTGGCAGCGCCAATGAGATGAGGAGGGTCACCCCCGTAACGACAAGGCTCACCCGCCGGATAAGGCCTTCCTTGTCCCGACGGATGAACAAGAGGAGAATGGCCCCTGCCAAGGGAAGAAAGGTCACGATGCTCAGGACTGGAAATGTCGTTCCGCTCATGGAGACTCTTCCTCCGGCTCCAACGGTCGCAGTCTACAAAATAATGATGTAGACGCTCACGATGAAGAAGATC
>VRUN01000035.1 GCA_019456075.1 Candidatus Methylomirabilota bacterium | reverse complement strand
GGGTCCCGCTTCCCCTGGCCGAGGTCCTCCAGATCGCCGGAAAGGGAACAGTCGGAAGGCTTCACGTGGCCCGGGCTCTCCTTGGGCGACGGGCCGTGGGCACGCTGGAGGAGGCCTTTGCCCGTTTTCTTGCCCAGGGGCGGCCGGCGTATGTAGAACGGACCGGATTCACCGCCCATCAAGCGATCACGGCCATCCGGCACGCGGAGGGGATTGCCGTCCTGGCCCATCCGGACCACAGCGCCCTGACCCGCCTGCCCGATCTCGTTGAAGCCGGTCTTCAGGGGATTGAAGTCTTCCATCCGTCACACGCTACCGAGGCGGTCGTCCGCCTCAGCCGCGTGGCCACGGAACACGGCCTGCTCATCACAGGCGGCTCCGATTGTCATGGCCTTGCGAAGGGGGAGATCCGCCTGGGCCAAATCCGTCTCCCCCTGGATTACGTGGAGCGCCTTCGGCAGGCTATCTCTCCCAGGCACCCAACACCTAATACCTAACACCTTCACTTGCCTTCTGCCTCGTCGATCAGCATGACCGGAATCCCATCCCGAACAGGATACCGACGACCGCACGCCTGGCAGACGATTCGCTCGTCCGGCTCATCGAGCCGGACCTCGCCCTTGCAGGCAGGACAGGCCAAGATCTCTAAAAACTCCTTGTCGATCATCTCTCCTCCTCCCGTCACATCAGTATAGCCGTGCCCTTCCCCCTACATCTGGCATCCGGTCTCGTCCACTGACCTGACGAGTTCTTCTCCGGGGATCACCACCAGGTCGTCTAGGATTCGGAAGGGGTACTCGCTCGACTTGGTCGTCCGCCCCCACACCACATCTTTGATGACCTGGTGGTCCTCGCTCCGGATGGTCTTGACTCCCTCTGGATCACGGTAGGTGATGCCCTCTAATCGCGCGACGATCTTTTCGGTATCTAAAGAGCCCACCTCCTCGATGACCCGCTTCAGCAGCTGAATGGCCGAATAGCTGGAGAGGGCCACATCGGCTGGATACTCGCCGTACAGGGCTTGATAGGCCTTCACAAAAACTTGGTTCTCCACCCCATCCGGATAGAGGAACCAATATCGTGTCGAGACCCAGAGCCCGCCGGGCATCTTGTCCCCCAGGGGGCCCAACACGGCTAAAGACGCCCCCGCCGGATTGACGAAAAACTTCACCCGTTCGAAGAAACCAAAGGACTGGGCCTGCCTGACGAATGTCACCAGGTCGTTACCCTCCAAGGTGGACCAGACGGCATCCGGCTTCGCCGTCACCGCGGCGTCAAGGACATTTGTATAATCGGACGTCCAGGGTTTCAGCCAGGACTCCCCAACGAACAGCGCATCTGGATTGACCTTGAGGATCGCCAACCGAAATTCTTCCCAGGCACTGCGGCCGAACTCGGAGTCTGGCCCGATGCTATACCATCGCTTGGCCATCTTGTTCCTCATCACAAACGCCGCTGCACGGGCGTTCATTCCGGCGTTGTCCACGACCCGAAACGCGTAACGGTGACAGGCCTTTCCTGTCAGCTGGTCGGCGCCGGCGTGCGTAAAGAGGACGATTTTGCGATGTTTTTTCGCCTCCGCGCTCACCGCCAAGGCAACACTCGAAGAATCCCCCCCCACCAAGAAATCGACCTTGTCCTCGAGGATGTACCTGCGGGCCTCCTGTGCGCCAGTCGTGGCGGTCCCCTCGTGAGTCACGAACACTTGAAGCGTTCGTCCCAGGATCCCCCCCCGTTCGTTGATCTCCTTTACGGCCATCTTCACACCCTGAGAGCCATGCCTGCCGTATTCCGATTTTGGACCCGCGAGCTGGAATAGGGCTCCGACCTTGATAGGCGGCTTCCCTTGAGCCCAACCGAAGCTAGGAAGGAGGGCGCCAGCTAACACCGGGGCGATCACGATCAGACAAAGAGGATTTCTCTTCCCCACCACGACCTCCAGCAGACTACAATCCGCCGACCGGACGAAAATCCGCTCCATAAAAGGGCGAAAGACACTGCATTGTCAAGCCTTTTCGCCCTCCGACCACGCGTTGATGGTTTCGTCCAGTTGATCGAGGCACATGATTAAGCCGTCTTCGACCGGCTTGGTATAGTAGCGACGTCTGCGCCCCACCACGATGAAACCGAAGTCGCGGTACAGCGCCTGGGCCGTCAGATTCGACGCCCGAACCTCGAGCGTGGCCGTCACGGCCCCTCGTCGGCAGGCCTGAGCGAGGGCGGAGCGAACAAGCTCCCTTCCCACACCCAGGCGGCGCACGCCCAGGTCCACCGCGACATTGCTGATGTGGAACGCCCCCTCCGCGATCGATCCACAGAGATAGCCCAGGATCGTAGCCTCCTCGGTCCGCGCCACCAAGACGAGAGAGATATCGGGAGCCAGCTCTTCCTGAAACATCTCCCGGCTCCACGGTTCCGTAAAGGAGGACGCCTCGATACGGAGGACCGACTCGAGATCCTCCAGCTGCATTTCCTGGATCCTGAAATCCTCCCCCGGCACCCTCAATTCCTCTTCCGTCGCTTGAGCTCCGCCTCCGTGGGACGGATGTATCGGGGAACTAACTCCTCCACCGAGTCCTTCTCTCCTCGGAGCAACCTCCGTCTTCCCAGATCCGCCACGGCCGCAGGACACGCCCCCCGCGAGGTGGGGGGTGGAATGGCCAGTCCCCCAAGCGCCTCCTGCAAATACGCCCCGTGCACCCGCCATCCATCACCAACGAAGAGGGTGGGCTGGTTAATCTGCTCTACCACAGCCTCGGGCGTGAGTGCTGCGTCCTCCATCAGGCAGACCAGCTCAGCGCCCCGGTACTCGAAGAGGGCACAGTAGACCTCCTTTTTCCGCGCGCCCAAAATGGCGCACACGGGATACCGGCAATAGGGGATACTCCAGGCCAAAGCGTGGAGCGTGGGGACCCCCACCACCGGTTTCCCCGTGGCGAGTGCAAGTCCTTTTACCGTGCTCAGGCCTATCCGAAGCCCGGTGAAAGAGCCGGGCCCGATAGAGATTGCCAGCCCCTCCACCTCGGGGATGGTAATCCGAGCATCGCGAAGGACCTGATCGACGGCTGGCATGAGACGTTCGGCATAGGTTGCTTCCACGTTCAGCACATACTCGGCGATGACCCCTTCAGCCCCTACGAGGGCAACCCCCCCCTGTATGCTGGCACTCTCGATTCCCAAGACGATCACGATGCCCCCCTGCTCTTCATCACTGCATCCTTTAATTACGCGATATTAGCACCCCTGTATCAATGTCGCAAGCAGCCCCCTTCCCCCGCTACCTGGTCCTCTGCTGGGACGGAAAACGGACGGTGGCGAAAACGCCGATCGCCGCCAGCAGGAGACAAAGAAGCGTGATCACCCCGAAGCGGTATTTTTCCGGACCGTAGTCACGGAATAGAAAAAGCGTCCCTGCCCACAGGAGAGGACCGACCACCGCAGCGGCCTTTCCCGTAACCCCATACAGGCCGAAAAACTCTCCGACCTTCTCCCGAGGAGCCAGGAGCAGCAAACAGACGCGGGCGACCACCCAGACTCCCCCCAACCCCGCGCCCGCTAACATCCCCACCCCATAGAAAAGGCCCGGAGATCTGACCAGGAAGGCGGAGACAAGGGTGACAACCCACAGGGAGAGGACAAGGATCATGACCGATTTGACCGGTCTCCGATCTGCAAGCCACCCAAAGAGGTATGAGCCAACGATGGCGGCGACCGCCGAGACCGCAATGAGGAGAGTGATGGCCGCCTGGGTCGAAAACCCGACGGCCCGTTCTGCATAGATGGCCATCACCAAGATCATCGTGTGCATCACATCTGCGTAGAGGAAGTTGGCCACGAGAAACTTCAAGAGATCGCGATGGGCGGGAAGGGAACGGAGAGTCTGGAGGACTTCCCGGACGGCTCCATGCCCCACTCCTGTTCTCCGGAGGCCACGGGGTTCAGAGACCCAGAAAAATACCGGGAGGGAGAAGAGCAGAAAGAGCACCGCCGTCGGGAGGAAGGCATTTACCCGGACCGGACCTGTTCCCTCGAGCGCTTCCACGCTGAAAAAATCGACCACCCCTTTGAGCGGGGAGGGAAGCCAGCCGTACGCGGCGGGATCGACAAACGGGAGGACAAGGTACATCCCCAGGATCGCTCCCACATAGCCCAGCGCGACTCCCAATCCCGAGACCCGACCCCAATTTCTCTCGCCGCTCACCGCAGGGAGCAGGGCGTTATAAAAGACGAGACTCACCTGGTACGAGAAATTGGCGAGGGCAAACACGATCAAGGCTGACCCCGTTTGCCTGGTCCACGCGAGAAGAGCTGTGGCGGTGATACACAGGGCTGTGGAGGCGAGCAGGAAAGGTTTCTGTCCTACCTGATCAGCGAGGTGGCCCAAAAACGGGGCCACGAGGGCCACCGCCAGCATCGAGAGAGCAAAGGTGGGAGGATAGAGATATTCCCCCCCTTGGAGATCGGTGGAGATCCAGAGCGCAAAATACAGCGAGACAATATTTAGGGAGAAGATGGTGTTGGCAAAATCGTAGAGAGCCCACGAGACGACCGGCATCGACCAGAGCTTCTCACTCACGGTGCGGGCTCTCCGCCACCTTATCGGCGGGCAAATCTCGCAAATTGAGGTTTCCCGTGTTGATCGAAGACCACCTCCAGCAGAAAAGGCCGCCTCCCCTCGATCTGCCCGAACTGGAGATCAAAGTACTCGACGACGGTCCCATCCCCATCTTCGTGGACGGTGATGATCGGAAAGCGGGCGAACCACCGGAACAGAGCCACCACATCGTGCTCTTCGGCCCGCGTGAGCAAGGGGTTGTTGCGCGGCGGGTGGTAGACTCGAAACGGCCGATCTTCGGCGTCCAGGAGCGAGAAAATGTTATGATATGTCGCTTCCTCCGTAGCCACCACGCCAGACCAGCGAAGCGGACCAAAGGGCATGGGGAAGGCAGCCAGCCTTATGGCCGCAATGCCCCCCCTCTCGACCTGCCCACGGAGCCGTGCCAAGGCCATCCCATGGCTTACCACCGCTAAGAGGATATAACTGGCGATAAGCGCAAGCGCTGTGCGCCCAATCCGAATCGAATGGGGCTTGAAACGATAGGCCAAGAGAATCCCGCCAAGGATAATCCCGGAGACAAATATATCGATGATGAAGAGGGAATCCCACGCGATCCTCCGACTACTGAAGGGTAAGAGGATCCGGGTCCCATAGCTGGTAAACAAATCCAGCACGATGTGGCTCAAGACCCCGAGGGAGCAGAGCCCGGCGAGTCGCCAATAATGTTTATGCGTGCTGAAACGATAGAAGATGGCGGCGAGGAACAAGGCCAAGATGGCCCCGCCAATGAAGGAGTGCGTGATTCCCCGATGATGCGAGAGGTAGTAGGCGGTATCCCCGAGGCGAGGAACCGCATCCAGATCTGGTGCAGCGGCGCTCACCGTGAGGGCCACGGTGGCCACCCACCCCATCCGCTGCCGAAACCCGGCGTGGGCGATCAAGGTGCCTGCCAGGGCATGCGTCACCGTATCCATCGCAATCCCTTCTGGAGAATTCGGGCCATAGACAGATCGACATATTACGGTCCTACCTTACAAAAACGCGCTCCCCCCCCACAAGAGAATTCCACCACCGCGCACTCCATCGAGCGAGGGGAGAAGGTCTACGGAGTTGATCCGGTCAGGCCGAGGACATCGGCGATCCCGCGCATGGCGTTTAGAACAAAGCCGATGTGCTCGTTGAGGTCGACGCCGAGCTCCTCGGTGCCTCGAATGATATCCTCCCGCCGCACGGTCCGCGCAAAGGCTTTCTCCTTCATCCGCTTTTTGATGGAGGCCACTTCGAGATTCATCAGGCTCTTATCTGGCCGGACCAGGGCAGCGGCGGTGATGAGGCCAGTCAGTTCATCGCAGGCAAAGAGGGCCTTTTCCATGCGGCTTTCCCGGGGAACACCCGTATGGTCGCCATGGGAGAGGATGGCCCGGACGATCTCCTCGGGCCATCCCCGCTCCCGCAAAATCTCAGCCCCCCGAAAGGGATGGTCGGTGAGATCGGGATACTGCTCATAGTCAGAGTCGTGGAGGAGTCCTACGATCCCCCATTTCTCCTCATCGTCGCCAAGTTTTCTGGCATAGGCCCGCATGGCTACCTCGACGGCCAGGGCATGCTTGCGCAGATTCTCGTTTTGCGTATGCTCGGCCAGGACCTCCCACGCTGCTTCTCTCGTAAATGCCATGCCTCCCCCGGACAGCGGCCCATCGTTGACACGACCGCCTCTTCGATCCCCTTGACCACCGGCTCTAAAGTTCGCTGCCGGTTTCCCCTTGACCTTTTCCCTATGTCCCAATAGACTAATTCAGAGTTCTAAACGCCACGCCGCGTCGGTCTCTTTCCATTCAGCCGCCAAGTGGAGACACTCTCACGCCTTGCCCAAAAGGCAGGGTGTCCCCCACGGCATAGCGAAAACCTGCAGGGAAAGGAGAAAAATGATGGCCTACGAGTGGAAGTTTGGCCCGCGCCCGTACTCCGATGAGGACGCAAAGAAGCTGCTCACCAGCGTCATCAGCCCCGAAACCACCGATTGGCATTACAATACCCACCATAAGGGCTATGTGACGGGGTTGAACAATATCGAGAAGGGCCTCGAGGCGGCAGATCGCGCCGCCGCCAATGGCAATTACAGCACCATCGGCGAGCTCAAGCGACGCTTCACTTGGAACCACGCCGGGGCCCTTCTGCACGATACCTACTGGGAGGTCATGGGGGGGGATGGGGACCCGAAGAAAGCCTCCGACGTCCTGCAGGCCATTGAAAAGGAATTCGGCTCTTTCGACGCGTGGAAGGCCGACTTCAAGGCGGCCGGCATTTCGGCGAAGTTGAGCGGGTGGGTCTTGCTGGTCTATGATTCCCTCTGGTCTCGCCGCCTCTTGAACGTGCTCGTCGACGAGCACCAGTACGGAGCTATCTGGGGTGGGATCCCGCTGATCGCATGCGATGTCTTTGAGCATGCGTACTACCATAAGGATGGCCCCGGGCGCGCGAAGTATATCGACAATTTCCTGGGCAATTTGCATTGGAGCCGCATCAACGATCGGTTCAAAAAATTCGTTCGCTGATCGGACCCTTAAATCTACAGGCCCCTGCGCGGATGCGCAGGGGCCTGTGATTTTTCGTTCGGACGCCATCCACGTCCTACGTCTAGCTCTGTTGCTTGATGGCCACGAAAAAGTAGCTATCGCCTCGCAGGATCAAGAGGAGGTGGGTCGCTCGCGTCCATTTTTTCAGGGCATTGCGCACCTCTCCGATGCTCTTGACCGGGTTGTGATCCACCTCCGCCAACAAATCCCCCGGACGCACCCCAGCGCGGGCAGCAGGGCTCCCCTTGGTCACCTCGGTTACCACGACCCCCTTCCGCACGCTCAGCTTAAACTTCTTGGCCTTCTCAGGCGTCACCTCCTCGAGCGTGAGACCCAGGATCTCCTTGGGAGGCGGTGGCTCCGGAGACTCCTCGGGACGCGCGAGCACCTCCTGCGTTAATGCCCCAACCACAACCGTCACGGTCTGAACCTCGCCCTGACGTAGGACTTTGATCCTCGCCTCCGTCCCCACCGGAGTCCGAGCCACGCTTTGCTGGAGACTTCGGACATCGGAAATGGCGGTACCGTCATACTCCAGAACGACATCCCCCCGCTTGACCCCGGCCTTCTCGGCCGCTTGTCCGGGGAGAACATTAGTCACCAGGGCCCCTTTCTGCTTGTCCATTCCCAAAGCCTGGGCCAACGGTCCACTCAGATCTTGAATGCCGACGCCCAGGAAGCCCCACGCGACCTCGCCCCGTTCCCGCAGCTGGGGAAGGATCGACTTGGCGAGGTTGATCGGGATGGCAAACCCGATCCGCTGCCGGGGGATGATCGCGGTATTGATCCCCACCACTTCTCCCCGAATATTCACCAGGGGGCCCCCACTGTTCCCCGGGCTAATCAAGGCATCTGTCTGGATGTAATCATCGAAAAAGCCGAACCGGCCAAATCCGTGTCCCTTCCGGCTCACCACCCCGACAGTCACCGTGTGTTCCAACCCAAAGGGATTCCCGGCGGCCAGGACCAGCTCTCCGATTCGCAGCTGATCCGAGTCCCCTAAGGGGAGGACCGGGAGGGAATCCTCGGCATCGATCTTTAATAGGGCGAGATCGGTCCGCCGATCCTTGCCCACCACTTTGGCGAGGAGAGACCGGCCATCGTACAGTTCCACATCCACCTCTTCTGTCTCTGCGACGACATGATTGTTGGTCAGAATATAGCCGTCTTGGCTGACGATGAATCCTGAACCCACTCGAGGGCGCTCTGGTCGGTCTTTAGGAACAGGAGGATGGCCCTGGGGAAGGTTCTCCGCTCCCTTCTCGACCCCAATCTGCACCACTGCGGGCTGAATGAGAGTCACCAAGTGCGTAAGGGACTGGTTCAGCCGCACAAGATCCGAACTGGGCTCAGCGAGCAGAGACCCCTCACGCCAGAATTGCTCCTTGGCCTGAGCCAGCAGGGGACCCGTGACAAGGCCGGCGAGAATTGCAGCCCCCGCGGCAGCCGCCCAGATTCGACACATCCTTCTCGCGTTCATCTCTCCCCCTTTAATCCGCCCAGATTAAGATAACGCGGAATTTAGACGCACGCAACGGAAAAGCCTTATCGGCGTCGGCGCGCTGCCAAGGTCCGCACCAGCGTCTGGAAGCGGCGGCCGTATCCGACCAGCATGAGACGCCGCACCCTAACTCCTTCTCTCGCCAACACGACGTCGAGGCGCTCCTCTGGAAGCTGCTGTTCCATCTTCTCGGCTGCCTCGATGACGGTCACCCCCTCTCCGTAGAGCATTTCTTCCCATCCGATCCCCTCTAATTCTTCCTCTCCCTGGAGACGGTAGAGATCAAGATGGTAGATCGGGTGCCGTCCCGTATACTCGTGCACCAGAGTAAACGTCGGGCTCCGAACCCCTCGGCCCCCAGGAACGCCCAATCCCTCGGCGATCCCACGAGCGAAAAGGGTTTTCCCGGTCCCCATCTCTCCCATAAGGCACACCGCGTCCCCCGGCCTCAGGTGCCGCCCCACCCAGACCCCGAGCCGCCGCGTCTCAGCCGGAGAGGTCGAGACCAGGGTGAGACTCTTCCGATGTGCCCCTGCCATATTCTCTCCCCAAGGTATCCTTCTCACCGCCCAACACGACGCCCCGAAAGCCGCCGCCACGAACGAGGCATCCCCTCTGGAAGTGTGCTATACTCCCTCTCCCGAAGGGAATCGGAGGAGGAACCCCCACGGAGGAACAACGATGCAGCGCTCGAAAGACCGGCTCATCGTGTTACTGTTGGTGACGGGTTTCCTGATTTCGAGTCACGCATGGGCGCAGGCCCCCGGCTTCACAGTCGACGCGAAGGCCGCAATCCTGATAGATGTTCCTTCCGGCCAGGTCCTCTTCGAGCAGGATGCGACCACCCGGATCCCCCCAGCCAGCCTCACCAAGATCATGACCGTGTACCTGGCCTACGACGCCCTCCGGGACGGGACCGTCCACCTCCACGACCCGGTCACCATCAGCACACAAGCCTCCAGGATGGGAGGGTCCCAAATCTTCCTCAAGGTAGGAGACCGGATCACTTTCAGGCGTCTGCTTCAAGGGGTGGCCATTGCGTCCGGGAATGACGCCACCATCGCGATTGCCGAACATCTGTCGGGGTTTCCGGCCGCCTTCGTGGCTCGAATGAACACCAAGGCGGATGAGTTGGGACTCAGCAACACCCAATTCCAGAACCCCCACGGCCTGTCGGCCCAGAACCAATATATCACGGCCGACGATGTTGGCCGCTTGGCGCTTCACCTCATCCGGGATCATCCGGCCGCCGTCAAGCTTCACGCCATGAAGACGTTTGAGCACAATGGGATCACACAACACAATCGGAATCGGCTCCTCTGGAGAGATTCCCGGGTAGACGGGCTCAAGACTGGCTGGTTACGGGAGGCCGGCTATCATATCGTGGCGACCGCCAAGGAGGAGGAGCGACAACTGATCGCCGTCATCCTGAAAGCCCGCAGTGAACGCGCCCGGGAAGACATCGCGCTCCGCCTGCTCAACTACGGATTCAAGAATTTCCACAATGTGCAATTCTTCAGCAAAGGGGATCGGGTCAAGAATCTTCCCGTGTGGAAGGGAACAACTGACCACCTGGGCGTTGTCGCCAACGCCCCTGGGATCGCCGCAATCAAAAACGGCACCCCTGAGCCTACCCTGACCTATGACTTTTCAAAGAAGCTCATCGCCCCGATCACCGCGGGACAGAAGGTGGGAGAGGCCGTGATCACGGCGGAGGGCCAGGAACTTGCCCGCGTGGAGCTTGTCGCCATGAGTGCCGTCCCGGCGGCGGGGCTCATGAAGCGCCTCCTCCATAGCCTCCTCCTCCTCTTCTACTGATGTCGCTCGCCACGGCAGCGTCTGCCTGTCATTCTTCTTCAAGGCACCGCACGGTTTCCCGCAAGCGGAATGGGTGAGTGTGGCGGCACGGACGCCACACCACACAGAAATGGAGCCATGCCGAGATCCGATCGGCCCTATATCTGGCTAACCCTTCTCTGCCTGGCCGAGATCGGGACGATGCAGGTCTTCATGAACTACCCAGCCATCCTCCCTCTCTTGACGGAGGAGTGGCACCTGAACGCAAGCCAGGCGGGGGCCATCTTCTCGGCATATTGGGTCGGATATCTCGGTTCAGTCCTCTTTCTTACCTCGCTCACCGATCGGGTAAGCCCCAAGCGCATTTATTTCCTGTCCGCCCTGTCGGCGGCGATCGCCAACCTGGCCTTTACGTGGTGGGCCCGGGACTTTGCTTCCGCCTTCGTCCTCCGGACGCTCACCGGAATAGGCCTTGCGGGCACCTATGCCCCCGGGATGAAAATGGTCGCCGAGCGATTTCCCGGAGAGAGGCGCGGTCTCGCCATGGGTATCTACACCAGCTGCTTCAGTGTCGGGGCCAGCCTCTCCCTCTTCCTGACAGGCATCTTGACCTTTCATCTTTCGTGGCGTTCGGCATTTCTCGTCACATCGGCAGGCCCCGTGCTCGGGGCCATTATTGGATTCCTGATTATCCAGGACCACGCTCCGACCACTGCACCCCCGACGAGGATTGGTCCGGCGCAGGTCTTCCGCAATCCACAGGCTCTCCTGGTGATTACCGCGTATTCAGGCCACAGCTGGGAACTCTTTGGTCTCCGCGCATGGATGGTCGCCTTCTTAGGTGCCTGCCTCTTGCAAACCGGAATCCCCTTAGACTCCGCAACTGATCTGGCCTCCCGGTACGCCGCCGTCGTCATACTGCTCGGGGCCGGAGCAAGCCTGCTGGGCGGATGGTGTTCAGATCGGTGGGGGCGGGGCAGGATTATCCTTCTAGCCTCGCTTGTTTCTAGCCCCTTAACCCTTCTCCTAGGGTGGACGTACCCGCTCCCCTTCCCCCTGGTCCTCGGGCTGGTCGGTTTCCTGGGAATTGCGATCATGTTCGACTCTTCCACCCTCTCGACGGCCGTCACCGAAGTCGCCGACCCCCAGTTCGTCGGCTCGACCCTGGCTCTCCATTCCTTCTCGGCATTCCTGGCCGCCGCGGTCTCTCCGATAGTATTCGGCGCCGTCCTCGACCTGGCGGGCTCCGGAGCGGCTGAGTGGTCCTCGGTAACTGGATGGGGCTTCGCTTTCACCGCTATGGCCTTGGGTGCCTTCGCGGTCCCTTTCGTGATCACACGACTAAAAAGATCTCAGAACCTTCCCCCTTCTTTTTTCCCCAGAGATGGAAAGAACGCTCGTGGCACATAAGAGACAGAGGTCAGGAGAGCGAAGCAGCAGCCCCAAAGCCCGGCCTTCTCGAGCGCTCGAGAGCTCCTCAGATTGAAGGGGCGATCTCCCCAGGAGAGGAATGAGGGAAGGGTGTGCGGAGCGGTGAGTTCCCGTCCTTGACGGCACGGATCGCCTCGGGGAGTTTCTCCATGAGGTCGGTGGCGATCATGGCTTCCGGACCGAGTTGCTCGCAGGCGAGGTCTCCCGCCAACCCGTGGAGGTAGACACCCACCACCGCCGCCAGGGCCGGAGCCAGCCCTTGGCTCAGCAGTCCAGCGATCAGCCCAGTCAGCACATCACCGACCCCTCCAGTGGCCATCCCTGGATTCCCCGTGGGATTGACGTGAACGGCGCCACCGGGGTCGGCGATGAGGGTCCGGGCCCCCTTGAGGACGAGATACACGTTGTAGGTCGAGGTCACCTTCTGGGCAATCGGGATCCGTTTCTCGATGACTTCTTCCTTAGATACCATCAGCAAGCGGCTCAATTCTCCCGGGTGCGGGGTGAGGATCACTGGAACCGAGGCCCTCGAGAGGACCTCTGGCTGACGGGCCAGGGCCGTCACCCCATCGGCATCAATAACCAGGGGGATCTTGGCCGATTGGACCAAGGCAACCACCAGCCGGGCGGTCTCGGGATGGGTAGATAGACCTGGCCCCAAGGCGAGGACCCGCTTCCCCTCCATCAGACCCAGAAGAGTATCCCGGGCCTCGAAGGCGACGGTCCGCTCCTCGGTCTCGGGGAGCCCTACAGTCATCACCTCGGTCAGCTTAACCTCCATGAGATCGTTGAGCCCCTCGGGGACAGCCAACGTCACGAGCCCCGCACCCGCTCGCAATGCGCCAAGGCTGGTGAGGGCCGCTGCCCCTGTCATGCCGGGCGATCCAGCGAGGACGAGGACATGGCCGTAGGTCCCCTTGTGCGTGTCAGGGTCCCGCGGTGGAAGGGCGGCTCTCATCTCCTCGGCGTCGGTGACATTCACCGGCAGCTTGGGATCCGTCAGAAGAACCCGAGGGATACCGATATCCACCACCCGGACCTCCCCCGCGCATTGAGCCGCAGGATAGAGAAGCAGGCTTCGCTTCGGAAGGGCAAAGGTCAGGGTGAGCCGCGCCCGAACGCAGGGCTCTTGGATCCGACCATCGTCCGAGCCAAGACCGGAAGGGAGATCCAACGCAACCAGGGGTCGCCCGAGCTTATTCAAGACCTGAATGGCCTCAGCGGAGATTCCCCTGGCCGGTCCGGTGAGGCCCGTTCCCAAGATGGCATCGACAATCACATCGGAGGTGGCTAAGGCCACCTGGTGTCCTTGAAGGTCCCGGGCCGTGACCACCTCGGCGACCGAAATCCCCGCGTTTTGGGCGATCCTCAAATTGATCGCCGCATCTCCCTTCAGCTCGTCCTTCTTGGCCAGAAGCAGGAGATGGACTTTCACACCGCGGTTCGCGAGGTGTCGGGCCACCACCAATCCATCACCGCCGTTATTCCCCTTCCCGCACACGACCGCCACCCGAGACCTGTACACACCGGGGAAGTACCGTTCCATCTCGCGCACGGCCCCCGCCCCGGCGTTCTCCATGAGGATCAGCGAAGAGATGCCGTATTCCGCCTCGGCCCGGCGATCCAGCTCTTGCATCTCTTTCGCGGTTACAACCTTCATGCTTCCTCGGCAATCGGCTGTCGGCAATCAGCCTTGAGCAGTGAGCTGCTAGCTAGCTGGCATGCGGGAATGCTTGAAAGCTCGAATCTTGGCATCCTCTCCCAGGCTCGTCGCCTTCCAGCCTCCTCGCGTGCCAGCTCCTCATGAGCTGGTTCAGTCGGTAGCGACGACAAAGGCGACCGCATAGTCCGCGTCGTGGCTCAAGCTCAAGTGAAGATGACGAATTCCCCGCTCTTCAGCCACGAGACGGGCCCGCCCGGACAAACGAATCTCCGGCGCCTTTCCCCGCGGACCAACGACCTCAATTTCCCGCCAAGTGATACCCAAACCCCAACCCGTCCCTAACGCTTTGAGGACCGCCTCTTTGGCGGCAAAGCGGGACGCAAAGTGTACCTCCGGGAGGGGACGCTTCTCACCCTCGGCCCGCTCCGCAGGCGTGTAGAGGCGCCCACAGAGTCGATCTCGGTAGCGAGCCAACGCCTTCCGCATCCGCGGAATGGAAACTAGGTCCGTGCCGACAGCGACGATCACGACTGTGTGGCTCCGTGGATAAGGCCGACCATCTCCCGGACGGCCCGATTGAGTCCCACCAGCGCTGCCCGTGCCACGATACTGTGACCGATATTCAGTTCCTCCACCTCCGGGATCGCTGCCACCGCGGCAACGTTCTGATAATTCAAGCCGTGGCCAGCGGCGATCCGAAGACCCAGATCTCGCCCAAGGCGCGCCGCCTCCATGATCCTGAGGAGTGCCACCTGTCGTTCAGCCTCCGTCCGTGCCTCAGCATACTGTCCCGTATGGATTTCCACAAACGGGACTCCCGTGCGCCTCGAGGCCTTGACCTGGTCAGGGACAGGATCAACGAAAAGGCTTACGTTGATCTCCCCCTCGGTCAGGACGCGCACCACTCGCGATATTCGCTCCTCCTGCCCAGCCACATCCAGGCCTCCCTCGGTCGTCAGCTCCTCACGTCTTTCGGGCACAAGGGTCGAGACATCGGGAAGCACGTCCAAGGCGATCTTGACCATTCCTTCCGTGGCAGCCATTTCCAGGTTAAGCTGTGTTTTGACCACCTCTCGGAGAAGCCGGAGATCCCGATCCTGGATGTGGCGCCGGTCCTCCCGTAGATGAACAATAATGCCAGAGGCCCCCGCGACCTCCGCAAGAATAGCCGCAGCGACCGGATCAGGCTCCACTCCCCTCCGCGCCTGCCGGATCGTCGCAATATGATCAACATTCACCGCAAGCCGAGGTTTCATAATCTACGATGACCGACGACCGTAAGGAGACCAGAGACATGAGACTGGAGACCAAAGGCTCCACGTCGAGAAGACGACTTTCCTCATCCGCAGTTCCGAATTCCCCATCTCCCGTCTTTGGTCTGAAATTTAGTGCCCCAGCTCTTTCTCGATGGCCTCTGCAATCGATTTCGCCAGGCGTCCCACCTGCTCCGCGTCTTGCCCCTCCACCATCACCCTGGCAACCGCCTCAGTCCCGGAATAGCGCACCAGGACCCGTCCGCTTCCGTTCAGCTGTCCCTCAGCCTCCGTTATCGCCGCCTGAATGGCAGGGACGGATCCGAAATCCTGCTTCGCCGTGACCCGGACGTTGAGCAGGACCTGGGGACACACGGTCATACACCGCCGAAGTTGAGAGAGGGGTTCCTGCCGCCTGACCATCAGGGAGAGAACTTCAAGAGCGGTCACCACACCGTCTCCTGTCGTATTATGATCGAGAAAGACACAGTGCCCAGACTGTTCACCGCCCAAATTGTATCCGTTCCTGAGCATCTCTTCCAACACGTAGCGGTCCCCCACGGCGGTCCGCACAAGTTTAATTTCAGCCTCTTTGAGGCAGAGTTCGAGCCCAATATTGCTCATGACTGTCGCGACGACCGTATTTGACCGGAGGAGGTTCCGGCTTTTGAGATCCAGGGCGCAAAGGGCCAGAATGTGATCTCCATCGAGCACCGCCCCCGTCTCGTCCACCAAGATGGCCCGATCGCCGTCACCATCGTGGGAGATCCCGACGTCAGCCTTGTGTTTCAACACCGCCGCCTGCACCACCTCTGGATAGAGGGAGCCGCACCGATCGTTGATGTTCACCCCATTGGGCTGGATATTCATAGGGATGACCACTGCCCCGAGCTCCCTGAGAATCGCGGGGGATATTTTGTACGTGGCCCCGTGACCACAATCTACCACGACCTTGAGGCCGTGAAAGGAAAGTCCCTTGGGCACGGTCCCCTTGACAAACTCGATGTACCGTCCCGCCGCGTCGTTGATCCGATAGGCCTTGCCGATTTCAGCAGCCAGCGGGCGGAGCTTCTCGATCTCCCCGTTGACGATCAACGCCTCCATCCGCTGCTCCATCTCATCCGGAAGTTTGCATCCTTCCCCAGAGAAAAACTTGATTCCGTTGTCCTCAAAGGGATTGTGTGACGCGGAAATGACAATGCCGGCATCCGCCCGTAGGCTCCGGGTAATGAAGGCAATGCCTGGAGTGGGCATGGGACCGACGAGCAGGACATCCACTCCCATCGAGCAAATCCCGGATGTGAGGGCGCATTCCAGCATGTAGCCGTGGAGGCGGGTATCTTTCCCGATGACGATTTTGTGTCTCCCTGGTTTGGTCTTGAAGAGATAGGCGGCCGCCCGCCCCAGTTTCACTACGGTCTCCGGGGTCATGGGTTCTTCGTTGGCGACGCCGCGCACCCCGTCGGTCCCAAAGAGTTTCCCCACGAACTCCCTCCCTTCCTGTTGTCGTCTGGCCGGCGACGCTTATCGCGCCTCCAACACTCTCTCGCCCCGGAACGTCGGTCGGATCGATGAGACGAAATTGGGTGAAGACCCCATCATGATTCCGATGCCTTCCGGATGGCATCCGTCATCCGGGCAACACGCACCATGGCCCGGACATCGTGGACCCGCACGATATGCACTCCCTGCCAGATGGCGGCGGCGACCGCGGCTGCACTCCCTTCCAATCGCTCTTCCACGGGAAGGTCCAGGACGGTGCCGATGAAGGACTTCCGGGACGGCCCGACCAGGAGGGGCTTTCCCAACACGTGAAGCTCCGCCAGGCGGTTCAAGAGAATGAGATTATGCTCTACGCGCTTGCCGAATCCGATACCGGGATCCACCACGATGGCCTCGGGGTGCACGCCACGCGTCTCGGCCACGAGCACCCGTTCCTGGAGATGCTCCCGAACCTCCGCCACCACGTCGGTGTACTTCGGATCCGTCTGCATGATTCGGGGTGTTCCCTGAATGTGCGTGAGCACGAGACCGGCCCCTGCCTCTGCCACGACCGACGCCAACCGGGGATCGAAGCTGAGGCCGCTCACGTCATTAATCAGATCTACGCCTTCCGCCAATACCACTGCCGCCACATCGGCCTTGTAGGTATCCACGGAGATGGGCACGGCAAGCTTTTTGACCAGGCGTTTCACGGAAGGGAGGATCCGGCGAAGCTCCTCCTCGGCCGAGACTGGCTCGGCCCCCGGTCGAGTCGACTCGCCGCCAACGTCGATAAGATCGGCCCCTTCCTCGATCATCTGATGGGCGTACTCGACTGCCCGACCCGCGTCCACATACAAGCCCCCATCGGAAAAAGAATCGGGGGTCACATTGAGGACCCCCATGATCTGTGTCCGAGTCGTTAGGTTAAGGCAGAACCGCCGGCACCGGAGTGGGGGCAGCCGAGTGCCGGAAGGAGCCAAGGCCTCAGGCGAGTGCCCCGGTGACGATGACATCGATCTCCCGTCCTTCCAGCACCTCCCGTTCTAGTAGGGCAGCAGCCAAGGCGTGGAGCACCGCGATCTGGGATTTGACCAGCTCCCCGGCGCGCTTATAGGCATCCATGACAAAGCGGCGGACTTCCTGATCGATCTCCTGGGCGGTCTGTTCACTATAGTCCTGATGTTGGGCGATCTCCCTCCCCAG
The DNA here is from genome assembly GCA_019456075.1 of Candidatus Methylomirabilota bacterium. Taxonomy (GTDB): domain Bacteria; phylum Methylomirabilota; class Methylomirabilia; order Methylomirabilales; family CSP1-5; genus CSP1-5. Next base: position 2,602 of record VRUN01000035.1, on the reverse strand, counting down.
AAAGATCATCTCCTCTTTCTTCCCATAGGTCAGGGGACCCATTTTTTCGCTCATCCCCCACTCGCACACCATCTTGCGGGCTACTTCCGTGGCGCGCTCCAGGTCGTTCCCCGCCCCGGTGCTGATCTGCTCCAACACTAATTCCTCCGCCACCCGACCCCCCATCAGGATGGCGATGTTGTCCATCAGAAACTCTCGATGGTAGTTATGCTTCTCATCAATCGGCAGTTGCTGTGTAAGCCCTAAGGCCCGGCCCCGCGGGATAATCGTCACCTTGTGGATTGGATCGGTCCCGGGGATGAGCTTGGCCACCAGGGCATGCCCTGCCTCGTGATAGGCCGTGGCCCGCCGCTCTTCCTCCGTCAAGACCAGGCTTTTGCGTTCCACCCCCATGAGGACCTTGTCCTTGGCGCTTTCAAAGTCCTTCATCTCGACAAACGTCTTATCCATTCGGGCCGCCAAGAGCGCTGCCTCGTTTACCAGATTGGCTAAGTCGGCCCCTGAGAACCCGGGGGTCCCTCGGGCCAAGACCCCCAGCTCCACATCAGCGGACATGGGGATCTTTTTCACGTGGACCCTGAGGATCTCTTCTCGGCCCCGAATGTCGGGTCGCATGACTATTACCTGTCGGTCGAACCGTCCGGGGCGCAGCAGCGCCGGGTCCAACACGTCGGGACGATTCGTGGCAGCGATGAGAATCACCCCTTCATTCGACTCAAACCCATCCATCTCTACCAGGAGCGCGTTCAACGTCTGTTCCCGCTCGTCATGCCCGCCCCCAAGCCCCGCACCACGGTGCCGACCTACCGCGTCAATCTCATCCATGAAGATGATGCAGGGGGCATGTTTCTTTCCCTGCTCAAACAGGTCGCGGACCCGAGACGCCCCAACCCCCACAAACATTTCGACGAAATCAGAACCGGAGATCGAAAAGAAGGGGACACTGGCTTCACCGGCAATGGCGCGGGCCAGCAGAGTCTTCCCCGTCCCCGGAGGCCCCATCAGGAGGACCCCTTTGGGGATCCGGCCACCCAGTTTTTGGAACTTCTGGGGGTCTTTGAGGAAGTCAATGATCTCCTCCAGTTCCTCCTTCGCCTCCTCCACACCGGCCACATCAGCGAAGGTGATCCGGTTGTCCTTCTCCGTGAGTAGCCGGGCCCGCGCCTTTCCAAAGGAGAGGGCCTTGGCGCCCCCTCCCTGCATCTGCCGCATAAAGAAGATCCAGACCCCGATGAACAGGAGCATCGGCAGCCAGGAGAGGAGCACGTTGTACCAGGGATTCTGTTCCACGGGCTTGGCGGCAATTCTCACCCCCTGCTTTCGTAAGGCTGGAACGAGCTCGGGGTCCTCAGCAGCATAGGTCCGAAAGCGGGTGCCGTCCGTCAGCTGGCCTCGGATGTCCGACCCTTTCAGGGTCACCTCGACAACCTCGCCGCGTTCCACCTGGGCGATAAAATCGCTAAAGATCAGCTCCTTCTCGACCGGCTGGCTTTGGTTGAAGATGTTGAAAAGGAGGATCATGCTCAGGCCGATCACCAGCCAGAGCGCCATATTTTTCATGAACGGACTCAATTTTGGGAACATAACTTCTCTCCAGAATGGAAGCACTTATCCATTATGAATAATAGCATATCGATCTCCAAATACCAACACCAAATGGGGCGGTTCAAGGGAATGTGGGATTTCTTTCCCGGTGGATGGCGAGAAATAATACCTGCTCCGTCGCTCTCCCAACCCGCCCCCGCTCATCGATCCGAAATCCCGCAACCCATAGGACCCCTCGCTGATCCGAGACGACGGGGACCCGGCCCCGCTCCTCCCGCGGGATCTTCGCATCGACGAAGAGATCCTGGAGCTTCTTGTGCCCCTGAAGCCCCAAGGGGCGAAAACGGTCGCCCGGTCTCCAACTGCGAACCTCGAGCGGGGGGGAAACCTGCTTCCAGTCGATATATGCCCGATCTGGATCGCTTCCCGGGACATCTGCCATCGCTCGAGGGAGGATTGCGGCCTCCACCCTGATAGCCCACTCACGAATGACGATCTCTCCGGGTACGCTCAATTCTTCCCGGACTGGGGAGCGCCGCTCTCCTCCGTGTCGCCCCAGATAGAGGAAACCCCCCGACCTCCACGCCTTCTGGCCGTGGGGCAGGGTAACAGCCGACTGGCCCCCGGGGGCCGTCAGTCTCTCTACCGCCCCCAAGTGGGCGGCAGTGAGATACGCCCCCGGGGCGACGCTCCGAATCGCCCGGTCAAGAATGCGCCGGCGAATCGCCGGGGCCAATCCCCGAAGCGATACAAGGCTCATGCAAATTCCGCTCCCCTGGAAGTCTACCAGGGCATCGAAGGCCTCACCAGCGCGCGCCTCAAGGTAGCCCTCGTCTTCCGCCACAAACGCCGCCATGCGGGCCAACGTCCTGGCCATCGCGGGATTATATTCCCGCTGAAGCAAAGGGAGCAATTCCCAGCGGATCCGGTTCCGGAGGTAGCGAATGCTCTGATTCGTGGGGTCCTCCACGAAGGAGAGCTGATGCGCCTTCACATAACCCTCGATGTCTTCTCGCCCCACTTCGAGAAGCGGCCGGATGAATCGTCCCTCTCTCAG
>VRUN01000099.1 GCA_019456075.1 Candidatus Methylomirabilota bacterium | reverse complement strand
CAAGCCATAAACCTCCGCCATCGTCTCGGCCGTCTTATCATCCTGGGCAGCTATCACCTTTACGATCGTCTCTAGCGTGTGGTCCGGATCGCCAGGGTTGATCCTCTCAGGGGAGTACCCCACCGTGAAGTCTCTGCCAGCCCGGAGCCCTGATTCCTTCTCTAGGACAGGGATACACACCTCCTCCGTGCAGCCGGGATAGACGGTCGATTCATATACGATGATGGGTTTGTTGAGTTCGTCGAGTTTATTGGGTTCATCGGGTTGGGGGGTAGTGGTTAGTGGCTGGTGGCTGGTGGTTGGTGAGCGGCGACGAGCTTTGAGGATTTGGGCGATGAGGTGGCTGGCCGCGATAAGGTGCGAGAGGTCTGGTCGTTTCGCTCGATCTACCGGGGTCGGGACGGTGACAATCAGGAAATCGGCCTGTCGGAGGGCTCCGGGATCATCGGTAAGCATGAGGTGCGGGACTTTAAGCGCTTCAGGCTCCATCTCTCCAGTGCGATCGTGCCCTGCTTGAAGCTCCCGAATACGATCGTGATCGACGTCGAATCCGATTGTCGGACTGACCCTGCCAAATGCAGAGGCTAGCGACAGCCCAACGTACCCCAGGCCGATCACCCCTATACACTGCACGGGTTTCGAGCCTTTTGGGTTCATTCTGGTCTCACCTCAATACTCTTTACCCATTCGCGGTTCTTGAGATACCACTCGACTGTTCGCTCGAGCCCATCCTCCCACACCGTTTGGGGCTCCCAGTCCAAAAGTCTCCGTGCCTTGGAGACGTCAGCCCAGGTGGCGGGAACATCGGCGGGATGAACGGGACGAGAGTGAATCAGGGCATCTTGACCTAGCAGGTGTTCGATCGACTTGATGATTTGCCGGAGTTTGACTGGCCGGTCGCTGCCCAGGTTGATGATCTCGTACCCCAGGGGCTTGAGTCCCAGGAGCGTCCCCTGCGCAATGTCATCAACATAGGTGAAGTCCCGCTCTTGGGTACCGTCCCCGTAGAGGATCAGGCGTTCATTCTCCGCGATCCACTTAATAAAGCGAAAGATGCTCATGTCGGGCCGGCCGGCCGGACCGTAGACCGTGAAGTAGCGGAAGACCGTCACGTCAAGCCCATGAAGATGGTGATACGCGTAACAGAGCGTCTCTGCAGCCTTCTTGGAGGCGGCGTAGGGAGAAAGGGGTTCGTCGGTATCGGCATCTTCGCCAAAGGGGCGGGTGTTTCTCGCCCCATAAAGGCTGGACGTGGAGGCGAGGACAAACTTCTGGATGCCAGTTCCTCGGCAGAGCTCGAGAAGATTGAGCGTCCCGGTGAGGTTGGTCTCGTAGTATGCCCAGGGATTTTCCACGCTCTGCCGCACCCCCGCCCGGGCTGCGAGATTGATCACCCCCCCGAAGGGTGGCTGCCGGCCCGTAGCAGAGAGGTCGTGGATAGCCTTCCGATCGGAGATGTCTAGCCGATGAAAAGAAAAATTCGGATGAGCTTCAAGCTGCTCGAGTCGCCAGTGTTTGAGCCGCACGTCGTAGGCATCGTTGAGGACGTCCACCCCGATGACGGTGTGCCCCTCTTCGAGCAGACGTTCGCAGACTTTCCAGCCAATGAAGCCGGCACAGCCTGTCACGAGCACGTTCATTGGGTTCATAGGGTTTGTTGGGTTCATCGCCCAGAATTCAGGGAGGCTTGGAAATACGGGATGGTTCGCTTTAAGCCGTCCGGTCGCGACACGCGCGGCTCCCACCCGAGGAGGTTTTTCGCCCTGCCGATATTGGGTCTACGCACCTTTGGGTCGTCCTGAGGCAGTGGCCGAAAGACAATCTCGCTCTGGCTTCCGGTGATCTCGATCACCTCTCGTGCGAACTGCAGGATAGTGACTTCCTCTTGGTTGCCCAGGTTGACCGGTTCGTGTTCATCCGATAACAGAAGTCGAAATAG
>VRUN01000098.1 GCA_019456075.1 Candidatus Methylomirabilota bacterium | reverse complement strand
TATGACTCCGACGCGCCCGAGGCGCATGGAGAGGTGGGCAAGGTCGGGGTCGCCATCGATTCGCTCGAGGATATGGAACGCCTTCTGGACGGGATCCCCCTGGACCGGGTGACTACCTCCATGACGATCAATGCGACTGCTGCGGTGCTGCTGAGCATGTACGTGGCAGTCGGGGAAAAGCAGGGAGTGCCGCCGGAGAAGCTCGGCGGGACGGTGCAGAACGACATCCTGAAGGAATACATTGCCCGGGGAACCTACATCTTCCCGCCCAGCCCTTCTATGCGCCTCATCACCGATCTTTTCGCCTTCTGCGCCGAGCGGATGCCGCGATGGTATCCGATCAGCATTAGCGGCTACCACATCCGGGAGGCGGGGGCGACGGCGGCGCAGGAACTCAGCTTCACGCTCGGCGACGGCGTGGCCTACGTCGAGGCGGCCCTCAAGGCCGGCCTCGATGTGGATGGCTTTGCCTCGCAGCTCTCCTTTTTCTTTGCCTGTCACAATAACTTCCTTGAGGAGGTCGCGAAATTCCGGGCGGCACGGCGCCTCTGGGCCTCCCTCATGCGCGAGCGCTTCGGCGCCGAGAACCCCCAGTCCTGGATGCTGCGGTTCCACACGCAGACGGCCGGGGTCACCCTCACGGCCCAGCAGCCGGAGAACAATATCGTTCGCGTGGCGCTGCAGGCGCTTGCGGCAGTCCTGGGCGGGACCCAGTCGCTGCACACGAATTCCCGGGACGAGGCACTGGGGCTGCCCACCGAGGATTCGGCCCGGATTGCCTTGCGGACCCAGCAGATCATCGGATACGAGAGCGGGGCCGCCGATGTGGTCGATCCCCTGGGCGGTTCGTACTACCTCGAGCGTCTCACCGATCAGCTCGAGGAAGAAGCCCGTCGGTATCTTGCCCGGATCGACAGTCTCGGGGGGATGCTCAGGGCCATCGAAATCGGGTACGTCCAGAAAGAGATCCAGGAGGCCGCCTACCGAGAGCAGGAACAGGTGGAACGTAAGGCGAAGATCGTGGTGGGTCTCAACGAGTATATGACGGCAGAGCAGGTGAGGATGCCCGTCTTTCGCGTGGATCCGCGCATCGAAGAGGAGCGGCAAGGCTACCTACAGGACCTGCGCCAGCGGCGAGACAATCGGGCGGTGGAACGGTCGTTAGCCGCGCTGGATGCCGCGGCTCGAGGCGACGCCAATCTGCTCCCCCTCATTCTGGCGGCAGTCAAGGCCTATGCCACCATCGGCGAGATCTGCAACGTGTTGCGCGGAGTCTTCGGCGAGCACCGGGAAACTGTCACTGTTTAAGGGGTCCAACGTCCGACGTCCAAGGCCCAAAGTCCAAAGTCGGAAGAGAAGAGTTGACGAAAGCTTGTCAGTCCGGAACGTTTCCAAGGTTTGTACGATCAAGCGGTGGTGGTGAAAAACGTCTTGGCCGGATTTATTCGGTATCTTCGAGACGGACGCCGTGATCGTCTGCCGGCTTAATGGAAAGGTCTCCTTGCTTCGAGGATGGCTTTAGACATTGGACGTTGGACTTTGGACAATTTTACGATGATTAAGAGGCTGGCGCACATCGCCATCGCCGTGCGGAGCGTGGACGAAGCGTCCCGCTTCTTTGAACAGGTGCTCGGCCTCCACCGTGAGCGGACCGAAGTGGTGGCGACGGAGAAGGCGAAGGTCGCCTTCTTTCCGCTCGGGGAGACCGAACTCGAACTCGTGGAGGGGACGGAGAAGGGAAATCCCCTCGAGCGGTTTCTCGAGAAGCGGGGCGAAGGTATTCACCACATCTGCCTCGAGGTGGCCAACCTGGAGGCAACCCTGGGGCAGCTCCGAGAGGCCGGGGTCCCGCTCCTCGACGAGACCCCCCGACCGGGGGCGGATGGCACCCGCGTCGCCTTCATCCACCCGAAAGGAGCCCACGGCATCCTTATCGAACTGGTCGAGAAGCCCCC
>VRUN01000097.1 GCA_019456075.1 Candidatus Methylomirabilota bacterium | reverse complement strand
CCACCATGAGGGAGGGGTACATGCTGGCAAAGTCGATCTCTGCCACGTTTTCGTGTAGCCCCATCGGAGGCAGATACACCATCCCTCCCTTGTCCACCGTAATGAGCTCTGCCAACGTCTTGGCCTCTTCCACCTCCGCCTTCTTCCACGGGATCAGCGCCCCTAGCCGAGTGGCCTCATCCATCTGCATCGAAGTGATGGCAACACCGGTAGAGAGGCGGACCTGCCGCTGCACGGGGACCTTGGCGACCCGACAGACCTCGAGCAGGCCGGGGAGTTCTGCCTCATTGTAGATAAAGGAGTTGTGCAGATCGATATGCCAGCGGCCGTGCAGGGGAAAAGGCGGCGTCATGTAGATCACCCGACCATAGCTAAAGTAGCTGCGCCCTTCTCTTGGCAACTTGCGGGCGACCGGTTCGCGATCGAGAGGAAGGTCCACCTGATGTCTCTTCGCCAGCTTGAGCAGAAGAGGAAAGAGAAGGGCGTCGCCCTCTACGGTAAGGATGAGGTCGGGATCGACCCGCTCGAGCAGGTCCTTGAAGGTCTGGAGCAGCTCGGCCTCTCCCCCATGGGAAAGATCATAGGTCTCTCCCTCGACCGTGACCTCGAGCGCCGTGAGGCGCTTCGAAAAGCGGCCGACAGGCCCCACACCCCGCATCTCCATGACCCGAAGCGGAGGAAGGGCATACTCCAGTGCCCAGGGATCGTCGAGGCACTCTACTCCGCGCAGCACTCCCCCATTATGTTCGATCCGGCAAAAGGCCAGAGGGAAAAGCTGCTTTTCATAGAGATAGAGTTGGGTCAGGTGGATCCCACAGTTCCAGAAGTGGACCCGCGGGTGCTCCAGAAAGAGGCGATCGGGGAGCACGGGGTATTGGTTCAGATCGGCCAGGGCAATCTTCAGGACCTCGACCTTGTCTTGGCTGACGAGATCCCACCGCTTGATAAACTCGAGCCCCGCGATCGAGGGTTTGCCCTCGAGCTCTCTGATGAGCGGGCGAAGATCCCGCGGTTTTCCCTCGGCGTAGAAGGCAGGAGCAAAGGGGTCCTCCAGGCGCAACCGCTCCCCCGCCTCGGTAATCCACCAGAGAACCATCCCGCCTTTGGCAGGGTACAGATCAAAAAGCCAGCCCTGGGTCTTCATCCCGCTCCTGACTTATGGCCGCCTCGAGTCGCTCGAGGCGGCCTGCCTCGAGCTTGTCGAGACGGTCCCGGATCTCTCGCAAGGCTTTTTCCTGTTCCAACAGGACGGCCATCACCACCGCCTCAAAAGGGGTGGGCCGAGCCGCATACGATGCCTCGGCGGCGTGCTGCCTGGCGTGTTGAAAGAGACGGTCGAAGGCCTCACGGTCACTGCGCCCAAGCGCCCTACGAAACTTTCCCCAGGACTCGCGCTCGTGATGGAAGGCCTGAACGATGCTCATGACGGTTCGACCCACAATTCACCTACTCGGCTCACCGCGGGCGGTTCGACCCATAGCTCACCTTAAAAATGGAGCGAGGGAATCAGCGGGCATGGTCTCGACAAGATGCGAGCCTGGCTTTTCGTGCCGAAACACAAGGCCCTGCCCCGAGTCTGTCGAAGGGTCGACCCGGATGCTTCGTGACGCCACGTGAAGCCAGGGAAGGTGAAGGTGCTTGCGCCCGGACTCTACAGGCGCATCCGCCGCAGTCACCAGGACCTTGCACCCTCGCTCGGCTTGCCGCTGTACCTCCGCCGCGATCTCCCGGAGCAGCAAGTTTGCCTCTTTGAGAGGGACATTGGCATCAGCAAAGAGAGAGGTCGCCCCGGAAAGGATCACCAGGCCCGGCGCGCGCTCGCGAATAAAGGGCTCGAGGCGGCGAAAGGTCAAGCCAGCGAGCTGGTGCACGGTAAAGGTGCGGATGATATGGATTCGGGACAAGACCGGCTGGGGATCCCGCCGTGCGGCCAGCGCCAGGCGAGAGACGATATAGGGATC
>VRUN01000096.1 GCA_019456075.1 Candidatus Methylomirabilota bacterium | reverse complement strand
TCATCATGGCCTCGCTCGAGGCGGTGATACGGGGACATCCAGCACTTGCCCAGATACGTATAGCACTTGTTGGCGTGTATCAAGACTTCGACCCCCACCTCGATCTCTCGGCGCACCCTCAGCTCCTTGAGCGAGAGCTTGGTGTCGGCCACGACCTGGCTAACCCCGATCTCTCGATACAGGCGAATGTCCTCATCGTTCAGGATGTTGGCTCCGATGCTCGCATGGATGGTCAGGGCGGGAAACGCCCGGTGGACCGCCGCCATCACCCCCACATCGCTGAGAATCACCCCGTCAATCCCGTCCCGGACCCATACCTCCAACCGTCGCAGAAGCATCGGAATCTCCGCAGACGTGGGATGCGTATTGATTGCTGCCCGAACCTTCACCTCCGCGGCGTGGGCAATCGGGACAGACTCCCGCAGGGCCTCATCGGTGACTTCGTAGGCATCCCGCCGCCGACTCCACCCCTTGGGTCCCACGTAGAGGGCGTTGGCCCCGTTTTGTACGACCGTCTCCACCATTTCGACGCTGCCCGCCGGCACGAGTAGTTCGACCATCGTCTCCTCCTTTTGACCAAGCTCTCATCAATCCGCTATCAGCGATCAGCCAATGACTCTGAGCTGATGGCTGGCGGCTGATTGCTGATCGCCGATATAGAGCTGTCCCGATTGACCAAAGTAGAAACCGTTACACAGCCCGACCTTCGCGTGGGTCTGGATCTTTTGCCACCATGCCTGACGAACCTCGTAGGCATCGCTGAAGGCGTGCTCAAGGGCCTCCCGGTAGACTATCCCGACGTCTCGACGGTACGCAGGATCCTCCGAGATCGCCTCGATCCTGAACACACGAAAGCCGGCCGTCACGAGACGCGGCAGATGCTCCAGCATGCAGACATCCCGGCCGCTCAGTACTCCCTTCCCTACCGACTTCATCGCCCACTCCCCCTGACGGAGGAACAGGTCTTGCTGGCAGAGATCCGGACACCGCATCCCCCAGGCCTTTTCGAACTCCAACAGGAAGCAGTAGTCGGAGATCCCTAACGGCATCTTGCCGTGGACCAGGATCTCGAGCGGGAGGCCGGTATTTTTCGCCATCCCTTCCATCTCCTCCAGGGAGAGCTCGTAGTTGGGAGTCACGCGGGTCCCGCCGTAATCGTGGAGGACCTCGGCGCCCGCATCGGTATAGACATTGGCAAATCCGCCGATGTGGATCGCGAGGGAGGGAAACTCCTGGTGAAGGATCCGAACCACCCCGAGGTTGTGCGCCTCAACGGCGTCCACCCCCTCCTCTGCCGCGACGCCAATGGCGCTGCGAATCTGCGGCAAGAAGTAATTGCGGGGGGCTGCGTAGGTCGTCAGATAGACCTTGCGGCCCGCTCGCCGGCAGTGGCGGATCCCGGCCCGGAGATCGTCTAGCTCCTCCAAGAAGTTGGCTTCGTAGTCCCGACAGTAGGGATTCCCGAGGTAGATCGCGTCATACGGTCCGAGGTCCGAGACCATGAGATCCTTCATGTTGGAGATACCAGTATTAACTTCAAAGAGTGCACGGTTCATGGGTCACCCTTCACGGCTTAAGGTCCGAAGTCCTACGTCCGAAGTCGCCAAGAGCGAGGGGGGGGTTCCACAAATCCGAAATTCGAATTTCCAAATTCGAAATGCCCACGGACTTCGGCGAGCTCCCTTCGGGTCTGAGCCTCAGGGTCGAAGACAGTCGAGCCGTCATCGGTCGCCGGCCTGCGGTGAGCTCTGTCGAACCGTCATCGGTCCTCGCTCACTCATCGTCCGACCACCACCCACGAGGCCGGGAGCTCGAACGGCGGCAAGTCAAAGCTCTCACCACCATTCCGGACGTGGTCAATGGCCACCCGGAACCGACGGACGAGGGAAAAGACCAGGTCTGGCGGGAGGCTTCTTCCCTGGAGCTTAATCACATCGACCCCCGCGTCGAGGTAGGCGCCGACCTCGGCGACCCGACT
>VRUN01000095.1 GCA_019456075.1 Candidatus Methylomirabilota bacterium | reverse complement strand
GGACCCGTTTGCCATCCAGGAGAGCCGGCTCCCCGCCACCCCCAAAGCCGTCGTCCAGTTCTCCGGATTTAAGATCACGGGAGTCGTCTGGGGGCCCGAAGGCTATCGGGCCCTGGTCAACGACCAGGTGGTACGGGTTGGCGACCAGGTGGATGGGGCCCGCATTGTGCGAATTACCAAGAAGGGCGTCGAGATATTGAAGGACGGGGAGACCCTCTTCCTCACCCTCATCGAAAAGGATTTTTTCCGATGAGCCGATACGCGTACATGGGCCGCACCGCTCAGGGGGCTCCCGTGAAGGGGACCATGGAGGCGGCCACTCCCGAAGCCGTGGCGATTCGACTCAGCCAGGGCGGCGTCATCCCCATCACCATCACCCGGGAACGCATCCGCCTGCCTGCAAAGGCCATCCCGATGCGGCGACGGGAGCCGCGGGTTAAACCCGAAGACCTGATCTTCTTTACCCGCCAAATGACAACCCTGGTCCGGGCAGGAGTCACCCTGACTGAGGCCCTGGATATGCTCCAGCGGCAGACCCAGAACCCAGCGCTGCGCACCACCCTCGAGGCCATCCAGCGCCGGGTCGAGGGGGGGATGAGCCTTTCCGACGCCTTCGCGCACCATCCCCGGACGTTTTCCGAGATTTACATCCATACCGTCCGGGCGGCCGAGGCGGGAGGCTTTCTGGATCAAACCTTTGCCCGCCTCGCCACCATGCTGGATAACGATCTCGACATGCGGCGCCGGATCTCGGCAGCCTTTCGGTATCCCCTCTTCGTCGTGATCGCATTAGCGATCGGCGTCGTCATCCTGATGGCCTTCGTGATCCCCCGATTTGCCACGCTCTACTCCGGCTTTGGCGCAGACCTCCCGCTGCCGACCCGGATAGTCTTGGCGTTCGGGGACGTGGTTAGTACCGGCTGGCCGGTCCTTGTGGGGGGGGCGTTCATCATCGCGTTTGGACTCCGGTGGGCACTCCGGCAGCCCAGGGGACGCCGAACCTGGGATTCCTGGAAGCTCAAACTCCCCATAGCCGGCCCCCTCACCACCAAGCTCACCCTGTCGCGCCTGGGCCACCTCCTGGCAACCATGGTGTCGACCGGCATCGCGATTCTTCCGGCCCTCGACATCACGGCCCGGGCCATCGGCAATGTCGTGGTGGAACGGGAGATCGTGCGCGTCCGGCTGGCGGTCGAAGGGGGGGCCTCGCTCGCCGAGCCGTTATCCCGAAGCCGTATCTTTCCTTCCTTATTTACCGAGATGGTGGCGATCGGCGAGCGAACCGGGGCACTGGACACGCTGCTTGTCGCGATCGCCGAACACTACGAGAACGAGGCCAACCACACCATTAAGAACCTGCCCACCATCATCGAGCCGATCCTCTTGGCCGTGGTCGCAGGCATGGTGCTGGTCCTGGCGCTCGCGGTCTTTATGCCCCTCTGGAACATGGTCTCATTGATTGATTAATAACTACTTAGGGAGGAGGGAGAGCAACGGAGATCCAGTGGAAAGTGGTCCGAGTCTTGCACACATTACCTAGGAAGCAAATTAGACCCTAATTGGGGTGACCGAAAATCGGACACCCCAACACGCAAAGGAGGGAGATAGGACAATGTTTCGGATCCTGAAAAACGAGAAAGGATTTACCCTGATCGAGCTAGTGATCATCGTCATCCTGATCGGCATCCTGGCCGCCCTGGCCATCCCCAAGTACGTGGACCTACGGGATAACGCGGCGCGGGCCAGTGCCCAGGCGACCCTCGATGCGGGCCGCGCAGCGGTGATGCTCGACTTCGCCGAGGAGGTCATGCGGACCGGCACCTATGCAAGCCCCTTCGTGGGAGTTATCAACGTCAAAGCGGACGGCCCTGATGTGATCACTCTGGAGGCATTGCTTGAGCCGGGTCCGAATTACCCGCCGGGTGGGGTGTATGACACCGCGGCAGACGTGGGATTCCGCTGGTGGTTCGTCACCCTGGGGAGTG
>VRUN01000034.1 GCA_019456075.1 Candidatus Methylomirabilota bacterium | reverse complement strand
TCCGTCATACCCGCTGATCAGCACCACGTCGGCGTGACCCTTTGCCACACCGGCCGCAATGGTGCCCACGCCCACTTCCGCCACCAGCTTGACGTTGATCCGAGCGCGGTGGTTGGCGTTCTTGAGGTCGTGGATCAGTTCGGCCAGGTCCTCGATGGAGTATATGTCGTGGTGGGGGGGAGGCGAGATGAGCCCCACGCCGGGTGTCGAGAATCGTACCTTGGCGATCCAGGGATAGACTTTGCGGCCCGGCAACTGTCCCCCTTCTCCGGGTTTCGCCCCCTGGGCCATCTTGATCTGAAGCTCCTCGGCGTTGATGAGGTACTCGCTGGTGACGCCGAACCGTCCCGAGGCGACCTGCTTGATGGCGCTGGAGCGTGAGTCTCCATTGGGGTCGGGGGTGTAGCGCGCCGCATCCTCTCCGCCTTCGCCCGAGTTGCTCTTGCCACCGATCCGATTCATGGCGATCGCCAGGGATTCGTGGACCTCCAGGCTGATGGAGCCGTACGACATCGCACCGCTTTTGAATCGTTTGCAGATGGATTCCACCGGCTCGACTTCCTCGAGCGGGATGGGATTGGGGACGAACTTCAGTTGCAGGAGGCCACGCAGCGTGCAGAGATGTTCGGCCTGTTTGTCTACCAGTTCCGAGTACCCCTTAAAGGCTTTGTAGTTGTTGGTGCGGCAGGCGTACTGCAGCTTGTGCACCGTCGTCGGGTTGAAGAGGTGATATTCTCCGTCATGCCGCCACTGGTACTCACCACCGATATCGAGGGTCTTGCCGTTGACCGACCGGTCCGGGAAAGCGCGTGCGTGCCGCATCTGGACGTCCCGGGCAAACGCGTCAATGCCCACGCCTTCCATCCGAGAAGGTGTCCATGTGAAGTACTTATCGATGACAGTCTGGTTAATGCCAACTGCCTCAAAGATCTGGGCGCCGCGGTAACTTTGGATCGTGGAGATGCCCATCTTCGACATCACCTTGACGACCCCCTTGACAGTCGCCTTGATGTAGTTCTTCACGGCCCGGTCAGGCGTGATGTCCGTCATCATCCCCTGCGAGATCATGTCTTCCAGCGTTTCGTACGCGAGGTAGGGATTGATTGCGCCAGCACCGTAGCCGATCAAGAGAGAAAAGTGGTGTACCTCTTTCGGTTCCCCGGACTCGAGCACCAATCCCACCTGCATCCGTGTGCCTTCCCGAATGAGGTGGTGGTGGAGGCCCGATACGGCCAGGAGGGCCGGTATCTGCGTGTTATCATGGTCAACCCCGCGGTCGGAGAGGATGAGGATATTGGCCCCTTCGGCGATGGCGTGGCTTGCCTGCCGACACAGCGCATCCATGGCCTTCTCCAATCCCGGGCCGCCCTCGTGGGCCTTGAAGAGAATCGGCAACGTCACTGACTTGAAGCCGGGGATGTTGACGTGGCGGAGTTTCTCCAGTTCCTCATTTGACAGGATCGGCGTTTTCAGTTTGATTTGGCGACAGCTTTCCGGTTTCGGCACAAGGAGGTTCTGCTCGGGACCAAACGTCGTTTCCGTTGCCGTGATGATCTCCTCACGGATGCAATCGATGGGAGGGTTGGTGACCTGTGCGAAGAGCTGTTTGAAATAATTGTAGACAAGCTGGGGCCTGCCAGATAGCACCGCGAGCGGTGTGTCCGTCCCCATGGATCCGACTGGCTCAACGCCATCGTTGGCCATCGGGCCCATAATAATGCGCAATTCCTCGAACGTGTAGCCGAACGCCTGCTGAAGCTGGAGCAGCGTTCCAGCAGCCGGTTTCTGAACCTCGGGCGCTTTGGGCAGATCGTCGAGCGGCACCAGATGCTCATTCAGCCACAGGCGGTACGGGTGCTCGGTCGCCATCCGGTGCTTCAACTCTTCATCCCCTACGATGCGTCCTTCTTCTGTATCCACCAGGAGCATCCGGCCGGGCTGGAGACGCCCCTTGTGGAGCACGCGGTCCGGTGGGACATCGAGGACACCGACCTCGGAGGCCATGATCACCAGGTCGTCCTTGGTCACGTAGTACCGCGACGGGCGCAGACCGTTCCGGTCGAGCACCGCCCCGACCCGTGCGCCATCGGTGAAGGCGATCGAGGCGGGACCGTCCCACGGTTCCATGAGGCTACTGTGATACTCGTAGAACGCCTTTTTCTCATCGCTCATACTTTCGTGGTTCGACCACGGTTCCGGGATCATCATCATCACGGCGTGGGGCAGGGACCGGCCGGCGAGGACGAGGAACTCTAGACAGTTATCGAACATGGCCGAGTCGCTTCCGTCGGGCTGGATGATGGGAAGGAGCTTGGGCAGATCATCCCCGAAGAGTTCGGATGCGAACATCGCCTGCCGCGCGTGCATCCAGTTCACGTTCCCACGCAGCGTATTAATCTCCCCGTTGTGGATTATATACCGGTACGGATGAGCACGCTCCCAACTGGGGAACGTATTCGTGCTGAATCGCGAATGGATCAGGGCCAGGGCAGCTTCCATGGCCGGATCCGATAGATCCGGGTAGAATTCATCGAGCTGCTCCGATATGAGCATCCCTTTGTACACGACCGTCTTATACGAGAGGCTGGGGATGTGGAAGTATTCCCCGCCCTTGATCCCCGCATGCCGGATGGCGTTCTCGGCGCGCCTGCGGATGACGTAGAGTTTTCGCTCGAAGGCCATGTCGTCCTGCAGCTTCGGATTCCGTCCGATGAAAACCTGGCGCACAAACGGTTCAGACGACCGGGCCGTGTGTCCCAGTGAGGCATTGTGTGTGGGGACGGTCCGCCATCCGAGAAGGCGCTGTCCTTCCTCGGTGATGATCTCCTCGAAACGCTTCTCGCAGTGTCGCCGCTCGGAAGGATCGGGGGAAAGGAAGACCATCCCGATGCCATACTCGCCGAAGGAAGGAAGGGAAACGCCGGCCTCGGCACATGCCTGCTGCAGAAAGGCATGCGGAGTCTGTAGGAGGATGCCTGCGCCGTCGCCAGTGTTGGGCTCGCTGCCGCGGGCACCCCGATGGGTCAGGTTCTGAAGCACGATGAGCGCCTGGCGCACGATCTGGTTCGACTTGACGCCTTTGATGTTCACGACGAACCCGATACCGCACGCGTCGTGCTCGAATCGTGGATCGTATAGACCCTGCTTAGGGGGCAATCCGACGGGTCTCATGGTACATCCTCTCTACGGGAACCCTTTCCTCCGGAACATCAACGCTGCGCCAACAGGAGAAATAAACTACGAGTCCGATTCCGCTAGCATCATGCGTAGACCGACGGTTGTATAATGTACCTCCAGCATATCGAGGCTCGGACCAATTGAGGCAAGTTGAACACCGTGCCACATTCACGAGGCAGGAGGCACACTACTCGCGTTGTTATGATATTCC
Source organism: Candidatus Methylomirabilota bacterium (assembly GCA_019456075.1). GTDB lineage: Bacteria > Methylomirabilota > Methylomirabilia > Methylomirabilales > CSP1-5 > CSP1-5. The sequence continues at coordinate 17,628 of VRUN01000034.1, read as the reverse complement.
AAGAAGATAGGCCTGTCAAGGACTTGGAGGCTGTGGGGAGCGAACGGGCCCAACGACCGGTTTGTGTTTGGATGCTCTCGGTTGTTGTGGCAGACTGATCCTCTGTGTAAGCCGATCCGGGCCCAGGAACCGCACGGGGTGTGCCCTCCTGGGGCGGCCCAAGGTTCCGTAGAGACGAACCGACTCGGCGGAGGAGGGGATATCAGAGATGCCAGGCCGAAGGAGAGTGCCGAAGCCGCGAGCAAAGCGCGAGGTGAGGCGGGGCCGGCGACATCGGCGGTCGGGACCCCGAAAACGAGTCACGGTCTTTCTCAGCGCTCCCTTACTTAAAAAAGTGAGCTGGATTCTTGCCGCGGATGGGCGGACCCTTGAATCCTGTCTTGAGGAGGCCTTGGGTGTATGGCTCAAGCAGCGTCAGGAGGAGGATCGCACCACCAGGTCGGCCCGTTGACGCGGTGACCGTCTCCCTGTATACTCTGCTGCCAGCGTCTTGATCGCAGGTGAATCGCCCCTCTGACCTTGGCTTGCCATGACGGAATCCTCTCGAAAGCGGGGACCGCAGTTCTGGGGGTTTTGCCTGGGCACGAGCTGGGTGGTCCTCATGACGCTCGTGTTCGGGTTTATGGTCTCGGGCTATCTCGAGATATTCGGGATCATGGGGGCCCTCTTTGCGGTTGCCTTGGCCCCCCTCTCAGCTCCGGCCTATCCATTTGTTTCCTGGTACTATATCGGGATCTTTCCTTGGATCTGGTTTTTCGGCTTGGTCATCTCCGTCTACTTGAGCCGTATCATCTTGGCAGAGTAACGCGGATTTACCCCAGGGACAAACAAGTCCTTGACACACCTGGGTCCGACGCTTATAGTGTATGTAACTAACGAAGATTACACACTTTCCCTTCCCTCAAGTGAATTCATCATTAGGGCAGGGAGGACCCATGCCTGCCACAGGGATTGAGCGCCGGAACAAAAACTACATCAACTACATCGGCGGGAAATGGACCGACGCCGCTTCGGGGCGGAGCTTTCCGGTGCATAACCCCGCGACCGGCGAGGAGTTGGCCGCGGTCCCTGATGCGGGGCGCCAGGACGCGGCCCGAGCCATCGAGGCGGCCCATCACGCGTTCCCGGGCTGGTCGGGGATGGCCGCTCCCGAGCGGGCGAGGCTCCTCCTCAGGGCCAGGGACCTTATGCTCGAACGAAAGGAGGCGCTCGCCCACACCCTGACTTCCGAACAGGGTAAGCCACTGACCGAGGCACGGGCAGAAATCGAGTACGCCGCCGGGTTTGTCACGTGGTTCGCCGAGGAAGGGAAACGGGTGTACGGCGAAACCATTCCCGCGTCGGCGGCCCATAAGCGCCTGCTGGTCATTAAGCAGCCGGTAGGGGTCGTGGCCGCCATTACGCCGTGGAATTTCCCGGCCGCTATGGTGACGCGGAAGATCGCCCCGGCTCTGGCGGTGGGATGTACGGTGGTGTTGAAGCCGGCCGAGCAGACCCCTCTGACCGCGATCGGCCTGTTCCAGATTTTTGAGGAGGTAGGCTTTCCGGCTGGCGCAGTCAATCTCATCACCACCTTGGACCCAGCCGAGGTGGGACGGGAAGTGCTAGAGAACCCCCTGGTCTCCATGATTGCGTTTACCGGCTCGACCGAGGTCGGGAAGCTCCTGATGCGGGGCTCGGCGGATCAGGTGAAGCGCATCTCGTTAGAATTGGGAGGACATGCCCCCTTTATCGTCTTTGAGGATGCCGATGTGGACAAGGCGGTAGCGGGGGCCATCGCTTCCAAATTTCGGAACATGGGGCAGACCTGTATCTGTGCAAACCGCATCTACGTCCATGAATCCGTCCTCGAGTCCTTCACGGAAAAATTCGTGGAACGCGTGAAGCGGTTGAAGATGGGAAACGGCCTCGAGGAAGGGGTGCATGTCGGTCCCTTGATTGACGAGCAGGGGTTCAAGAAGGTTTCCGCCCATGTCGAGGATGCCGTCGCCAAAGGAGCCAAGATTCTCACCGGTGGCAGATCGCGAACGGATGGCATCTTCGAAGGGGGCCACTTCTTCGAGCCGACTGTCCTCACCGATGTGCAGAAGGGGATGCGGATTCTCGAGGAGGAGACCTTCGGCCCTATCGCTCCGGTGATTCCTTTTCGGGATGAGACCGAGGTGATCCGGGCCGCCAACGACAGTCGTTCCGGACTTGCCGCGTACTTCTACAGCCAGAATATGAGCCGCTGCCTCCGAGTGGCGGAGCAGCTGGAGTACGGAATCATCGGTGTGAATGATGCGGTGCCTGCGGTCCCTCAAGCCCCATTCGGCGGGGTGAAAGAGAGCGGCCTCGGCCGGGAGGGAGGCAGGCAGGGGATTGATGAGTTCCTCGAGGTCAAGGCGATTTCCTTTGGTCTGTAAGGGCTTACCTCCAAGGAGGGACGTATGAGTTTCATAGAAGGAAAGATGGAGCCAGGCGTGGTCACCACGTCGTTAGACTGGCTCTTCAACTGGGCCCGAAAGTCCTCACCCTGGCCCATGACCTTCGGGTTGGCCTGCTGTGCCATCGAGATGATGGCCACCGGGGCCTCCCGGTTCGATCTGGATCGGCTAGGAGCGGGGGTTTTTCGCCCCTCGCCCCGACAATCGGACGTCATGATCGTGGCTGGGACGGTGACAGAGAAGATGGCACCCCGGATCAAGACCCTCTATGAGCAAATGCCCGAGCCCAAATGGGTCATTGCCATGGGCGCCTGCGCCATTTCCGGAGGCCCCTTTTACTACGATGCATACCACGTGGTCAAAGGCGTGGACCTGATCGTTCCGGTGGACGTCTACGTCCCCGGCTGTCCGCCTCGGCCGGAAGCACTGATCTATGGCGTGCTGAAGCTCCAGGAAAAGATCGAGCGACAGACCATTGCCAAGAAGAAGACACGACCCACAGAACAGACGGCTGACACGCGTTCCTAGAACGCGAAATCGTTCAGAGTTCAGAGGCTGGGGGAAAAGTGGAACCCTTTAGCGATCCATGAACCATGAACCGTTTGGGAAAACCCGTGTCTTACCGAGCGCAGATCAATACACTTCACACAAATGAGCCAGCCGGGAGTATCACTGACACCCTGGGCCGCCCCTGCCGCGATCTGCGGGTCTCCGTCACGGACCGCTGCAATTTCCGCTGCGTCTACTGCATGCCGAAGGAGGTCTTTGGCCGCGACTACACGTTCCTCGACCGGGCCGAGCTCCTCACCTTCGAGGAGATCGTCCGTCTCGCCGCAACCTTTCAGGCCCTCGGGGGGGAGAAGGTCCGCCTGACTGGGGGGGAACCCTTGCTGCGGCGGGCCCTGGCTCGATTGATCGCGATGCTGGCGGGGCTGCCGGGCCTGGACCTGACGCTGACGACGAATGGCTCGCTCTTGGCCGAGCAGGCTCCGGCGCTAAAGGAGGCCGGGCTGCAGCGGATCACAGTGAGCCTGGATGCGTTGGACAACGCGGTCTTTCAGGCGATGAACGATGTCGGCTTCCGAGTGGAGCAGGTGCTCGAAGGGATTGCGGCGGCAGCCGCGGCAGGGCTTACCCCGGTGAAGATCAACATGGTGGTCAAGCGGGGGATGAATGACACGAGCATCCTGCCGATGGCTCGATACTTTCGGGGGAGTGGGCACATTCTGCGGTTCATCGAGTACATGGACGTCGGGACGACGAATGGGTGGCGGTTGGACGATGTCGTCCCCGCGGCGGAGATCGTTCGCCGGATTCATGCGGAGCTCCCGCTGGAGCCGGTCGAGGCCCAGTACTGGGGCGAGGTAGCGCAGCGGTGGCGGTATCGGGATGGGGAGGGCGAGATCGGAGTCATCAGCTCGGTGACACAGGCGTTCTGCCGGGACTGCACGCGCGCCCGCCTCTCGGCGGATGGGAAGCTCTACACGTGTCTGTTCGCGACGGAGGGCCACGATCTACGCGCACTGCTGCGGGGGGGCGCCTCGGATGAGGAGCTCGTGACCGCCATCACGCAGATCTGGCGGGTGCGCGCCGACCGCTACTCAGAGATCCGCACGGCCGAGACGGTAGGGCTCGACAAAGTCGAGATGTCCTACATCGGGGGGTGAGGGAGAGGCGCCGCGTGCCAGAGCGGGCAGACGTCTGCATCATCGGTGGAGGCGTCGTTGGTTGTAGTATCGCCTACCACCTGGCGCGGATTTCCCGTCTCAAGATTGTTCTCCTCGAACAAGGACACCTCGGGGGTGGCTCCACGGGCCGATCCGCAGGCGGTGTTCGGCGTCAGTTCCTCACCGAGATTCATATCCAACTCTCCATCGAAAGCGTGAAGATTTTTCAGACGTTCCGGGAGGAAACCGGGTGGGACCCTGACTTCCGGGAAACGGGGTATCTGTTCCTTCTGAGTACCGAGGAGGAGCGGACTCGATTTCGGAGCGCGGTGGAACTGCAGAGACATCTCGGGGTCTCCGTCGAGGTGCTGCCTCCTGCCGAGATCCAACGCCTTGCCCCGTGCCTCCGGGTCGATGATCTTTTGGAGGGCACCTACACCGCGGGAGATGGGTACGCGTCCCCGTTCCAGGTGGTGTGGGGCTATGCCGAGCGAGCGGCCGACCTTGGGGTCGACATTCGTGAGCGATGTGAGGTCACGGGGGTAAGGGTTGCAGGGGGACGGATCCAGGCGGTCGAGAGTCGCAAGGGCACAATCGCTACGCCGGTGGTGGTCAATGCTGCCGGACCCTATGCCGGGTGTGTTGGGGAGATGGTTGGAGTGGAGGTCCCGGTCACTCCATGGAGGCGTCAGCTCTTCGTCACGGCGCCTTTCCCCGACCTTGCCCGAGAGCTCCCGGTGACGATTGACGTCCATCGGAATTGGTACTTCCGGCGAGAAGAAGGAGGAGCCCTCATTCCGGCACCCACTGATCGGCAGCCAAGTTTCAATACCGCGGTAGATTGGGGGATTGTACCGGAGGTGTATGCGGCGGGTGTCCACCGGCTCCCGGCCCTCGCGCACGCGGAGGTCGTGCGGGGGTGGGCAGGTCTGTATGACATCTCTCCCGATAACCATCCGATCCTGGGTGAGAGTGAGGTACCAGGATTTTATCTGGCGTGCGGTTTCAGCGGCCACGGCTTCATGCACGGGCCGGTGACAGGAAAGCTGATGGCTGAATTGATCGTGAACGGCCGAACCACAGGAATCGACATCGGTCCGCTCTCGCCCCGGAGATTCCACGAGGGGAATTTGATTCAAGAGCCGATCACTATGCACGGAGTTGTAAACTCCGACAACCAGTGACCGACGACGGCTCGACTGTCTTCGACCCTGAGGCTCAGACCCGAAGGGAGCTCGCCGAAGTCCGCCAGCGAAGAGCCCGGAGGGACCTTCCTGGGCGGCGCCATTATTCTCCGAGGACTTGATGCGCAGAGGCAACGTTACGCGCGCTTGGGCGTTGTATCTCGCCGATGCGGGCCACCCCCGCCTGCGCTGCGCTTTCCGAAAGCCTTCGGAACCCGACGCAAGCCAGATGTCGCCTGCCTCGGAAGGAACCCCCTCCTCGCTCTTCGCGACATCGGACCCCGGACTGTGAACCATGAACCGTGAACCGTGAACCGTTATGAAAGAGGCGCTGTTCATCATTGCAGCCAGTGAGCGGGATGCCGATCTCTACTACGCCACCCGGTTCTTAGCTCCTGATCCCTTTCCCTTTTTTGAAGTGGAAGGGGAACGGTTCATTATGGTGAGCGACTTGGAGCTGGGCCGGGCCAGACGTCAGGCTGCGGTCGAGACCATCCTGCCACTCCAAAAATATGAGGACCGGGCAAAAGGCCGCGTCGCGCAACCGACCCTGCTCGATGCAGTCGATGAGGCACTCAAAGAACAGGAAATCCAGCACCTCCTGGTCCCGGGAAGCTTCCCTGCCGAGTATGCGGACAAATTGCGCGCCAGGGGGTATGAAGTCCGGGTGAAGGAAGGGATGCTTTTTGAAGAACGCCTGGTGAAGTCAGAAATCGAGGTCGGGTGGATTGCCGAAACGCTGCATTTCACGGAAGAAGCGATGGAAATAGCTACTGACGCCATCCGCGAGGCTGAGATCCGAGGAAACGAGCTCTTCCGAGCGGGTGAGCCCCTGACCTCGGAAGGAGTGAGACGGCTGATCCATCACGCGCTGCTCGACCGCGACTGCGTTGCTGAACACACCATTGTGGCTGGCGGCGAGCAGGGAAGTGACCCACATCACGAGGGGATAGGACCCCTGATGGCCCATCAGCCCATCGTGATTGATATCTTTCCACGCTCAAGCCGGACCCGCTACTTTGCCGACATCACCCGCACGGTCGTCAGAGGAAAGGCCTCCTTGCGTGTGAAGGAGATGCACGAGGCGGTTCTTCAGGCCCAAGAGAAAGCGGTTGCCCTGATCCGGGATGGGGCCGACGGCGCCGCGGTCCACCACGAGGTGGCGATGATCTTCGAACAACTCGGCTTCCCGACCGGAGAGACGAATGGACGGATGCAGGGATTCTTTCACGGGACCGGGCATGGCTTGGGTCTGGAGATCCATGAACCCCCGCGGATTGGCAAACGGGGAGCCGTCCTGCGCAGCGGAAATGTGGTGACCGTTGAGCCCGGCCTGTACTACCCGGAGGAGGGAGGAGTCCGAATCGAGGATCTTCTCGTGGTGACCGAAACCGGGTGCCGGACCCTGACCAAGTTTCCTAAACTGCTCGAATTATAAGGGATGAGTGAACCCAATTGCCTTGACATGACCCGCTTTTTTCCCTATAATAGCAAAAGCGTCTCAATAAAGACCTGCCGGATAATATCCGTGAGGCAATGATGGCTGTAACGGTGCCGATTTACATGGATTACCATGCCACGACTCCCGTCGACCCGGAGGTCGTCGAGGCGATGCTTCCCTTTTTTGGGGAGCACTTTGGGAACCCCTCTTCGCGGACCCACGTCTTTGGCTGGACCGCCGAATCGGCTGTCGAGACGGCGAGGGAGCACCTCGGACACCTCATCGGCTGCAAGCCGCCGGAGATCGTTTTCACCTCAGGGGCCGGCGAGTCGGATAATCTGGCAGTCAAGGGGGTTGCCTGGGCTTCCCGGGACCGGGGGAACCACATTGTCACGACGGCCATCGAGCACCGCGCGGTGCTCGATGCCTGTGGCCGCCTCGAGAAGGAGGGGTTTGACGTCACCTATCTTCCGGTTGACGGGACCGGGGTGGTGGATCCTTTCCAGGTGGAGGAGGCGATCACCGACCGGACAATCCTGGTGAGCGTGATTGCTGCGCACAACGAGATAGGCACGATTCAGCCGCTCACCGAGATCGGACGCATCTGTAAGGCCCGGGGGGTTTTGTTCCACTCCGATGCGGCGCAGGCACTCGGGAAGATTCCGCTCAGGGTGGATGAGATTCATGTGGATTTCCTCTCCTTCTCTGCTCACAAGCTGTACGGGCCCAAGGGTATCGGGGCGCTGTATGTCCGGATGACCCGGCCGGCGGTCAAGCTCACTCCCCTCTTGGACGGCGGCGGCCAGGAGCGAGGCCGACGCTCGGGAACCCAAAACGTCCCGGCGATTGTAGGCTTTGGGAAGGCCTGTGAGGTGGCGTCCCGGGTAATGGCCGAGGAGGGGGAACGGCTGACGGGACTGCGGGAGCGCTTGAAGGCAGGAATCTTGCAGCGAGTCGACAGAGTGTATCTGAACGGACATCCGGACCGGCGCCTTCCCGGGAATCTTAACCTGAGTTTCGCCCACGTCGAGGGGGAGGCTTTGCTCCTCAGCATGAAGGACGTTGCCGTCTCGTCGGGCTCTGCTTGCAGCTCGACTAGCATGAAGCCGTCCTACGTGCTGCGGGCCTTGGGGGTGGGCGAGGAGCTGGCGAAGGCCAGCATTCGATTTGGCCTCGGTCGGTGGAGCACTGAGGAAGAAGTCGATTACACAACGGAGAAGTTGGCGGGCCGGGTGGATCGGCTTCGGGCTATGTCCGGTGCATGGCCGGTCGGCAAGACACACACTAGGAGTGTCTAGGACATACCAGGGGAACCTGAAGAACGACAGAATACATTCAGCATCCAGGAGGATAAAGCCACTATGGTGACCGTATCAGCGAATGCAGTAGCAAAGCTCAAAGATCTGATGGCCAAGGAGGGGATTGAGGGCCAAGGGCTCCGCGTCCGGGTGAGGGGGGGCGGATGCTCCGGGTACGAGTACCAGCTGGCCTTCGATACCCCCCGCGAGGGGGACCAGGTGATCGAGCAGGACGGGGTCAAGGTGGTGATCGACCCCAAGAGCCTGCTGTTCCTCGCCGGCTCAGAGGTCGACTTTCAGGACGGGTTGACGGGGGCGGGTTTCGCCATCAAGAACCCGAATTCGAAAAGCTCCTGCGGCTGCGGGCAGTCATTCCAGGCGTAAGACGTTTCGAGCTGACCGCGACTGTCGGGGAGACCGGTGCCGAACGCATTACAGGAGGCATGCCGGTGAAAATTGAACTGCTCGATGGGGACCAGCGGGACCAGTCCGTAGAGCAGGAGGTCGAACGCGGGCTTCTTCTGACGACTTTGGAGAAAATGCTGAACTGGGCCCGCAGTTCCTCCCTCTGGCCAGTGACATTTGGGCTCGCCTGCTGTGCCATCGAGATGATGGCCGCCGCCGCCTCAAGATTCGATCTGGCCCGATTCGGCGCAGAGGTCTTTCGCGCCTCCCCACGCCAGGCGGATCTAATGATCGTCTCCGGCCGGGTCAGCAAGAAAATGGCCCCGGTGCTCAGGCGGATCTACGATCAGATGCCCGAGCCCAAGTGGGTCATCGCGATGGGGGCGTGCGCCTCCTGCGGAGGCATCTTTAACGACTACGCCATCGTGCAGGGGGTGGACAAGATTGTGCCGGTGGATGTATATGTTCCTGGGTGTCCCCCGCGTCCCGAGCAATTGATCCACGGCGTGATGTTGCTTCAGGAAAAGATTGCCAAGGAGCGGCACCGGCCGCAGGACTTGCTGAGCCTCCCCTGGCGTCGCCACAAGGACTGATCCGGTTGGTGGTGGAAGGGCGAGACACGGCGCGACACGCGAGAAAGGAATAACGGCATCATGAGCGAGGAAAAAGGCGCGACCGCACATACCGAGGCTCCACCGAGTCCAAAGGCGCCCAAGCGCCGTGAGGAACGAGAAGAGGTGGTGATCCGATTCGCCGGGGACTCGGGCGATGGCATGCAGCTCGCCGGGATGCAGTTCACCAACGAGACCGCTGTGGCGGGCACGGACGTCGCGACGCTCCCCGATTTCCCCGCGGAAATCCGGGCACCAGCCGGGACCCTGTTTGGGGTGAGCGGTTTTCAACTCAATTTCAGCAGCCATGAAATCTTTACGCCGGGAGATAACCCCGATGTCTTGGTGATGATGAACCCGGCGGCCCTCAAGGTGAATCTCAAGGATCTGAAGGCGGGAGGCATCATCATCGCCGACACGGCGGAGTTTACCGAGCCTAACTTGCGGAAGGCCGGCTACGAGACCAATCCCCTCGAGGACGGCTCCCTCGACAAATATCAGGTCTTTCCGGTCGACATCACCACGATGACCCTGCGGGCGATGGAGGGGCTGAACCTCAGCCAGAAAGTGGCGACCCGATGCAAAAACTTCTATGCCCTTGGACTGACCTCGTGGCTTTTTACGCGGCCGATTGAGCCGACGATTCGCTGGATCCAAAACCGGTTCAAGAAAGACCCGGAGTTGGTCGAGGCCAACCTCCGTGCGCTGAAGACGGGGTACTTCTTCGGCGAGACAGCCGAGATGTTCGCCGTCCAATACGAGGTGAAGCCGGCCCGGTTGGCCCCTGGAAAGTATCGGAACATCACCGGGAATACAGCCACGGCCCTGGGCTTCCTTGCGGCGGCGGAGAGGGCCGGTCTGCCGCTCTTTCTGGGGAGTTACCCAATCACCCCGGCGAGCGACATCCTCCACGAGATGGCAAACTACAAGCACTTTAATGTGTATACCTTCCAAGCCGAGGATGAAATCGCGGCGGTTGGAGCAGCCGTCGGGGCGGCCTATGGGGGATGCATCGGGATCACCGCGACGAGTGGCCCCGGGTTGCTGCTGAAGCAAGAAACGATCAACCTGGCGCTCATGACGGAGCTTCCCTTGATCATCGCCGACATCCAACGGGCAGGCCCCTCGACTGGCATGCCGACCAAGACAGAGCAGGCCGATTTGCTCATGGCGATCTATGGGCGGAGCAGCGATTCGCCAGTGGTTGTCATGGCGCCAGCCACTCCCGGAGATTGCTTCTACATGGCGTTTGAGGCGGTTCGGATTGCTCTCAAGTACATGGTCCCGGTGATCTTTGTGTCTGATACCTTCCTCGCCAACGGGGCTGAGCCCTGGAAGATTCCGAAAGTCAGTGAGCTTCCGAGGATTGAAACCGAGTTCCGGACCGATCCGCGGGGTTTCCAGCCGTATCTCCGGGATCCCGAGACCTTGTCCCGCCCCTGGGTGCGGCCGGGGACGCCGGGACTCGAGCACCGGATTGGTGGTCTTGAGAAAGAAGACATCACCGGCAATGTCAGCTACGATCCGGCAAACCATGAAAAGATGGTCCGGCTGCGAGCCGAGAAGGTGGCACGGGTCGCTATGGATATCCCGCTGACCGAGGTCCGTGGGGATTCGTCCGGAAAGCTGCTCGTGATCGGATGGGGGGGCACGTACGGTGCCATTTTGGAAGCGGTCGAGCGCCTGCGAGCCCAAGGGAAGTCGATTGCCCATGTGCATCTCCGGTACCTGAGTCCTCTCCCGGCCGACCTGAAGAACATTATCCCCCTCTTCGAGAAGGTCCTGGTTCCTGAGTTGAACATGGGCCAACTTGTGAAGATCATCCGGGCGGAGTATCTTGTGGATGCCAAGGGGATCAACAAGATCCAAGGACAGCCGTTTCGAGTGTCGGAGCTCATGGAGAAAATGCAAGAGTTCTTGGAGGACTCGTGATGAGTGAGGTGACGATTCCAGACGCCAAACTGACGCGCAAGGATTTTACCTCGGACCAGGAAGTCCGGTGGTGCCCTGGCTGCGGGGATTACTCTATCCTGGCCCAGATGCAAAAAATTCTCCCCGAGCTGGACATCCCCCGGGAGAACTTGGTCTTTGTTTCTGGCATCGGCTGTGCCAGCCGCTTTCCCTATTACATGAACACCTACGGATTTCACACCATCCACGGTCGGGCGCCGGCCATTGCCACGGGTCTGAAGGTCTCCCGGCCGGACCTGCATGTGTGGGTTGTCACGGGGGATGGGGACGGGCTGAGCATCGGGGGGAATCACCTCATTCATGCCCTGCGGCGTAATGTGGTTATCAAAATCTTGCTCTTCAACAACCGGATCTATGGGTTGACCAAAGGGCAGTACTCACCCACGTCGGAGCTCTTCAAGGTGACGAAATCTACTCCCTATGGGTCGGTCGATTACCCCATCAATCCCATCGAGATCGCCCTCGGGGCCGAGGCCACGTTTGTGGCTCGGACCATCGATGTGGACGTTAAGCATCAGCAAGAGATCCTGAAGCGCGCCCACGAACATAAGGGATCGGCCTTTGTCGAGATCCTGCAAAACTGCAACGTCTATAACGACCTGGCCTGGGAGTCCGTCACCGATCGAAACACGAAGGCGGACAATACGCTGGTTCTCGAGCATCGCAAGCCGTTGATCTTTGGAAAGAACCGGGATAAGGGGATCCGCCTCCGGCGCGACATGACGCCAGAGGTCGTGACCTTGGGTGGCGAGATCGATCAATCTGAGCTTCTCGTTCATGATGAAACCAAACCCGGTATGGGCCATATCCTGAGCCGTTTAGGTGCTCACTTCCCCACCCCGATTGGGATCTTTCGAGCGGTGAAACGGATGACCTTTGATCAGGGAACCCATGTCCAGATGGATAACGCCAAGAAGAAACTCGGCCCGGGGAATCTCGAGGCCATGCTCAACCGGGGAGACACCTGGGTGGTCGAGTAAATAAAACCACGCCTTTCATTTCGTCACGCCGGCTGGCGCCCCGAATTTCTCTGGGCGTCTGTTTTGTCCCTATCGACATCCCGAATAGTGCACCGGGAAAGGAGAGAGCGATGGCCCTTGCCGTCGGACAGCAGGCCCCTGATTTCACCCTGGTGGATACTGAGCGAAAGCCGCGTAGTCTCGCGGAGTTCAAAGGAAAGAAGCTGATCCTAGCCTTTTACCCCGCCGCCTTTACGGGTACCTGCACCAAAGAGTTGTGTACGTTCCGAGACAGCGTGGGTCACCTCGGTGCGGCTGTCGTCGGGATCAGCGTCGATACGCCTTTTGCGAATAAGGCCTTCGCAGAGCAGCACCAGATCAACTTTCCCCTCCTCAGTGACTATACGCGCGAGGTGATCACGGCGTACAACGTCCAATTCCCCAACCTGGCAGGCCTCACGGGGTACACGGCCGCCAAGCGCGCCGTCTTTGTCCTGGACAACGAGGGAACGATCCGCTATGTGTGGGTCTCCGAGGACCCCACGAAAGAGCCGAATTACGAAGAGGTCAAGCAGGCGGTCCAGCAAATCAACTAGGGCCGTGGGCCCTGGTTCACAGTTGACAGTTCACGGTTCACGGACTGAGGCAGCTCGTTCTGTGAACTGTGAACCGTGAACGGTGAACTCACCACGGAGTGGTAATGGAGTTGTGTCTGGCAAACCATAGTAGCTACCCCAGGATCGGGGCCAGCAGGGAACAGCAGCGCCTCCGGCGTGCCTATGCCCAGCGGGAGCGTGGAGAAATCTCCGCAGAGGTCTTCAATCAGATCCAGGATTCGGTCGTGGCGGAGGTCATCGAGGAGCAGGCCCAGGCAGGATGCGAACTCCTCACGGACGGCCAGGTCCGCTGGTACGACCCAATTTCGCACTTGGCTGGAAAGCTCGCCCACGTAGAGATTAACGGGTTGCTCCGTTATTTTGATACCAACTTCTACTTTCGGCAGCCAGTGATGGGGGAAAAGGTCCACCGGAATGGTCCGATGATCGTGGAGGAGTTTCGGTACGCCCAGAAGACCTCACGTCGCCCGATCAAGCCGATCCTGACCGGCCCATACACGTTGGCGGTCTCCTCATCCGACAGGCGCCCGTGTACCGCGAGTTGCCCACGCTGGTCATGGATCTCAGCGCGGCCTTGGCCCAAGAAGTGAGCGCCCTGGCCGCGGCAGGGGCTGAGGTGATCCAGGTAGAAGAACCGGCAATTCTCAAGCATCCGCACGATCTCCCTCTCCTTCACAAGGCCCTGACCCCGTTGAGCGAGGCCAGGGGATCCGCCCGGCTAGCCCTGTACACCTATTTTGGTGACGCGACCCCGATCTACGAAGGGCTTCAGAAACTTCCGGTGCAGATCCTGGGCTTCGACTTCACCTATGCCCCCAAACTTCCGGAGAAGATTGCCGCGTTGGGCTCGGAGAAAGGCCTCGGCCTGGGGGTCATTGACGGGCGCAACACACGAATGGAGACCCCCGAAGACGTGGTTCGCATCCTGGACCATGTGCTCCCACACGTGCGTGAAGAGGTCGTCTACCTGAATCCCTCTTGTGGGCTGGAGTATCTTCCGCGGGACAAAGCTGTGGCGAAGCTTAAACTGATGAGAGAGTCGAAGGATATGCTTGTCCAAAGGGGAAAAAGATGAGTCGGGCTAAGCTGGAGAAGTTGGGGCTCAAGCTGCCCCTGTTCATCACGAGTACGGTTGGGAGCTTCCCGAAGACGGATTACGTCTTAGAAGGGCGGGGGAAGTTTGCGCGGAAGGAAATCAGCCAGAAAGACCTGGAGGCCCTCGAGCGGCGGGCGACCGAGTTCTGGGTCCGGCAGCAGGAAGAGATTGGCTTGGATGTCCTGGTGGACGGGGAGCAGTATCGAGGGGACATGGTGGCCTACTTCGCCGACATCCTGCCCGGCTTCGAAACCGGAGGGCTGGTCCGGTCCTATGGGAACCGGTACTACTTCAAACCGATCATTGTGGGCGAGGTGACGTGGTCCAGCCCCCTCACGGTCAGCTGGTGGAAGTTTGCGCAGGGGCTCACCACGAAGCCAGTCAAGGGGATGCTCACGGGCCCTTACACGATCATGGACTGGTCCTTCAACGACTTTTACCCGGATCGAAAAGCCGCGTGTTTTGCCCTCGCGATGGTGATTCGAAAGGAGGTCGAGGCCCTGGTGGAGGCTGGGGCCAGGATCATCCAGATTGATGAACCTGCCCTCTCGGTCCGGCCGGAAGAGCTGGACTTCGCGCTTGAGGCAATGCACATCGTGACCGACAACATCCCGGCCTACTTCCTCACCCACATTTGTTACGGGGCGTTCGAGTTCATTTACCCTCAGATGCTGAACCTTCCCGTGGACAACTTCGACCTCGAGATGTCCAATAGCGGGTTGGACCTCATCGGTCTGTTTGAAAAAGACCCTTTCACCAAGGATCTCTCCTTCGGGGTACTGGATGTCCATTCCCATGTCGTTGAGACACCGGCGGTGGTGAAGGAGCGGATTGAAAAAGCACTGCAGGTAATTCAACCGGAGGCCCTTTGGGTGGATCCCGACTGTGGGTTGAAGACCCGAACGGTGGAAGAGGCACAGGGGAAGCTCCGTGCGATGATGGCGGCGGTCCGGGAGGTACGACAAGCGATAGGCGGTGGGTAAATACGAGGAGGGTTAGGTTGGGGAGTGTTGTCAAGAAGCGCCGGAAGAAGATCCGGAAGCACAAATACAAAAAGCTGCGCCGCAGCATGCGCCACAAGAAGAAGAAGGGTTAATTTTCGAATTACGCTAGACTGATCTGTACAATCGGGCCACGGTGCGTTAAGAACTGGACAAATGTGTGAGGACGCACTCAAGGCCCTTTTTTATGCAGAATTTATGGTGGCGCGAAGACCCCCAGAACCGCGCTTATCGCGAGTGCGGGTCAGAGGCCTCGAGCGGCGCATGCCGCGTGGTGATAGTGGGGGGAACTGAAATGGGGCAGGGTAAAGTCACGAAGGAAGTCCTGGAGCAGCTTGCTAAGGAACACTGCCCGTTTCTCGCGGACTTCGGCATTCATTGCGAGGAGCTCGGCAGCGGGTATGCGGTCGTGCGCATGAAGTACGATGAGCGGTATCTGAGGCCAGGGAAGTACATCACCGGAGGGATGCTCATGACGCTGGCCGACATCGCCATTTACTATGCGATCCTGAGCGTCGTGGGTCTCAAGCCGATGACCGTGACCAATGATTTTAAGATGAACTTCTTGCGGCCGGCGGTGGGGGGAGATGTCTTGGCCAGGGCCGAGGTCCTCAAGACAGGGAGGCGGATTGTCTACGGGGAAATTCGGCTCTTCATGGCTCATGAACCAGAAAAACTGATCGGCCACGCGACAAGTAGTTATGTCCTGCCCGACGAGTAGAGGCAATGTATGGCGAGGGGAACTCTGGACAAACGCGGAGCGAGGCGATGGGTGGCATAGAACGGTGTGACTTTTTCGCGTTGATCGTGAGGGACATCCCCCGATCAGTCCGTTTTTATCAGGAGACCCTGGGACTCCATTTGCGGTTCGTGCAGGGAGAGCAGTACGCCCTGTTTCAGGTGGGCGGGACCAAGGTGGCCCTCCAGCCGGCTCGTCCTACGGGCCCCGATCTGCCGGTGGCCGATGACCTCGTCGCTCCCAGAGTGGAGTTGGGCGTATCGGTGCTTGTGGCCTTCGCCGTTCCAGATGTGGATCAATGGTGCCAGACGCTCAAGGAGCGGGGCGTTGCTATCTCGCGTGAACCGGCGGATTATCCGTGGGGCGACCGGGAGTTCTCGGTCCATGACCCGGATGGGCACGTCTTGATCTTCTATGGACCATCCCGGGAGCGTGCGCCGCGCCCGGAAGCCGAGTAACGCCCCCCCCGAGTGCTACACATACTAGAGGAAAGAATACCAGTCGCGTAACAGAACTATCTGGAGGATGAGAACCATGGTCCTGACACGCGAGGAAATGGACCGGAAGGTCGACGAACACTTTGGCTTCGAGGCCAGAGACGACGTAGAGGGAGTTCTGAGCACTCTGGATCCCGACGTCGTCCATGACATCGTCGGATGGCCTGCGGGACCTACCTATGGCCGGGAGAATGCTCGTCCGTTCTACGAGGCACTCTTCGCCGATCTGGAGGAGGGGAAGGTTACTTGCACCAGACGGCTTTACGGCGATGGATTCCTCATCGATGAGTCAGTTTGGGAGGGCAAGGCGCCAGGCCGACCCTTCGGGGTCGAAGGTAAGGGGCGGCCGCTTCGTTTCCGCCTCCTCCACGTGATCGAGTTCACGAAGGAGGGGCAGATACATAGGGAGAACGTCTGGGTCGACCTGGCTGCGATCATCCGGCAGTTGCCACAGGACTGAGGAACTGGCCAACGCAGCTACGCCCTTGAGACAGTGGCTCGAAGACGACGGTAAGTATGAGATCCCCGTGCGGCAGAATCGCCGAACCCAACTTATCGAGGCAGCGCTGGCTCCTCTGCGCGATCGTCTCGAGGAGGCCAGCTACCACAGGCTCTGCGCGGCCCTGGCTCTGATTTTTGGCACCGAGTGCATGGTGGTCTTCCGAGACGTGGTGCCATTAGACGAAGAAACAGCCCGAGAGATGAAGAGCTGGGCAGGTCGCGCCCTGGTCCGAGCCGCGCTCGAGGAGTCGAAGGCGAAGTCGTGATCGGGGTGCCACGATCGTGGCTAAGAGCGGCCACCTCCAGTTGAGCCGGTGCCGAGAAGGTACGTTCTTATCGTGGCCCTGCCAAAATTGGTGTCAAGGCGATTTTCTGGTCCGTTCAGTAGCCGCCGAGACATGCTAGGGGCGATTCGTGACCAGCTGATGGAAGAGGCTGGATTCCCGCTTGTAGAAGCCCTGAGTATGGAAGGAGTCCTCGAGCCCGAGGAGTTCGTAATCAAGGTGGTGACAGAGTTCGTGTAGGAGGGTCCTCAGGAAGGTGCGGAAGGCTACGACCTGACGGCGTTGCGCCGTGCGCATCCACACAGTCACCTGGGCAGGCATTCCATCCTCGGCTGGTGTGTACAGGCCATGCAGTTCACCCCAGGTCCGGGAAGGGCGTTTGGCGAGGACTTCGACCTCGACGGGAGACACGCGGAGTCTGCTCGTCAGGCCGGATACGAGTGCTTGGGAAACCGCCTGAGTCTTTCGACGGTCCTCACGTTCTAGCGCCTCGGCGAGCGCGTCTATCAGCGGGTAGAGGGAGGCCGGCTGGGGGAGAGGGACGGTATTGACGTCGTCGCTCTTCTCATAGATGCGCTTCTGGGCGCGCGTCAGGCGATTGTAATAGGCAAAGGCCATTTCTGTTCCCGAAGTCCACCCCCCGAAGATAGAAATTCCTGTACGAGATTAAACGCCTTCTCAACAAAGATGCAAGAGAAAATCTTCCCGCCTCAGTTGTGCTTGTGTGGTTTCTCATTGTGCTCGTGGTCCTCACATTCCCCAACGCACCAGCGCTTTCAGTATGCGGGGGGCTCGATTACTCACCGAGCAGGATGGTTCCGTTACGCTGCGGCCATCTTTGAAGGTAGCCGCAGTAAGCGTGCGTTAATAGCAACGATGACTGTCGACAGGGACATCAAGATAGCTCCTGTCGCCGGAGAGAGGACGATGC
>VRUN01000033.1 GCA_019456075.1 Candidatus Methylomirabilota bacterium | reverse complement strand
AGGCCTTCTCGGTCGCAGCATAGTTCGCCAACGGCTCTCCCATCCCCATCAGGACGACGTGGGTCATGGACTCCCCGGGGGAAAGAATGCTCCCCAAAGCCACCAGCTGGCCCGCAATCTCGGCGGGCCGCAGGTTCCGGTGTAGCCCCATGGTGGCGGTGAGGCAAAAGCCGCATTCCATGGCGCAACCGGCTTGGGTGGAGATGCAAGCGGTCAGTCGACGCCCCTCTGGAATCAGCACTGCCTCGATCTGCTCGCCATCCGTGAGCTGGAGCAGCAGCTTTCGGGTTCCATCCTGGGAGGACTGGACTCCTCCCACCATAATGGTGCCGATACGGGCCTGCGCCTCGAGGAGCTGGCGGCAAGCCATCGGCAGGTTTGTCATCTCTCGAAAACCGTCGACCTGACGCTTCCACAGCCAGCGAAATATTTGTCCTGCCCGATATGGAGGCTCGCCGTGGGTGGTAATCCACTCGGTAAGCTCCGGCAGCGTAAAATCCCGCAGATCGGGGGCCTCGACCTGTGGCACCCCCAAGGAGACCGCCGTCTTCACTGCAGCTCCTGCAGCATCTTTCGGGCATACTTGGCCGATGGGCTATGGGGTCCCACCTCGAGCACCTTCTGAAAGGCCCGTCGGGCGTCCTGGGGCTTGCCCGCCTGGACATATGCCACGCCCAGGGTTCGGTGATACACGGCTATGCCGGGGCTCAAGCGAGTCACCTCGATAAACTCGGCAATGGCCAGATCCGTCTTGCCCTGCCCAAGAAACAGCAATCCCACGTTATAGTGCGCATCAACGTAGTCCGGTCGAATATCCAGCGCCAGCCTGTACTCCTCGATCGCCTTATCGATCTTCCCCTGCCGCTCGTAGATTCTGGCCAGGTTAAAATAGACAAAGTGTGGGGTGGGATAAATGAAGTCGTCCTTCACCTGTAAGAGAAGAACACGCGCCGGCTCCAGCTCGCCCTTCATCAAATAGGCACTCGCCAAATTGTTTTTGGTCTCCGAAGATTTCGGGTCAATCGTGAGCGCCTCCTCGAAGACCTTGATGGCGTCATCGAGTTGTCGGTTAAACATCAACGCCATCCCGAGGGCATTACGATAGTCTGGACTGGAAGGGTTGAGCTCAATCGCCTTGCCAAACTCCGGGATGGCGAGCCGAAATTTGCCGTCGTTAAAGTACACCACGCCCAATTTGTACCGGGCTTCCGCCAGCTCTTTATCTTTCGCACCACTTGGAGGCTTCGTGACACAGCCGATGACGAGCAGGACTATTGGGACCGTCCACAGGATTGCCCGAACCATCCTCATCCCTTCCTCCTCAGATGCTCCTACTCTTCGGATTCGAAACCTTTCGACGATACTGGTACTTGCGGACTGCCCGTTGGTGTTCCTTTAAGGTGCGAGAAAAGTGGTGGGTCCCGTCATTTTTGGACACGAAGTAGAGATAACTGACCTGGGCCGGGTACAGTGCGGCCTTCAGGGCCGCCGCTCCCGGGTTGGCAATGGGCCCCGGGGGGAGCCCGTTCCGGACGTAGGTGTTATACGGATGGTCTGCCCGAAGGTCTCGTCGCCTAATCCGGCCCTGCCGACGCCTGCCATAGAGGACGGTCGGGTCGGCCTGCAGTCGCATGCCGCGACGCAGGCGGTTATAGAAGACTCCCGCGATGATCGGCTTTTCCCGATCCACAACCGCCTCCTTTTCGACAATGGAGGCAAGAATCACGATCTCGAACAGGCTCATGCCACGCTTACGCGTCTGGAGTTCATCCTCGCGGGTGAACGCCCGAAAGAACCGCTGGACGATCGCCTCAATGATGTCCTCCCCCCCTATCCCCTTGATGAAATGGTAGGTATCTGGGAAGAGGAAACCTTCAAGCGTATCTGCCCCGGGAACATAAAAGCTGGCCACCGAAGGGTCCGTGGCCAGCTTCAGGAACCGCTCTCTGTCCACGAGCCCTTCCTCATCCAGCAGCGTGGCAATTTGCGAGACGGTGCTCCCTTCCGGAACGGTCACTTTGTGGACCAGCACCTTGCCCTCCTCGAGGATCCGGACGACGTCCAAAAGGCCCATGGAGGAGGTGAACTCATACTCCCCGGCCTTCAATTCATCAGAGGAACCGCGGAGCAGGGTGAAGAGGATAAAGAGGAAGGGGTCCTGAATTATTCCTTGCCGCTTGAGCTGGTGGGCGATCGCGGTCGACTCGGTATTGGGCTTGATATGGACCACCGTCGCGGCCGCGTCCCGATAGCCGGGCCGCATCGTGGGAAACAGCGCCAGGTACGTCCAGACGCCAAAGGCGGTCATCACGACTAAGGACAGGCTGACGATCCATGTCGCTAATCGAACACCCCGGACCTTCACGTTAGCTCCCACGCCGCCGCCGGTCCAGGTACCCTTGCAGGATCAACAGGGTTGCCACACTATCCCTCGCTTGCTGGCGCTGCCTTCGCCGAACCCCCCCCTCGATCAGAGTTCGGTCGGCCGCAACCGTACTGTACCGCTCATCCCAGAGAATGACCGGGAGGCCCAAGGTGGTCTCCAGCTGCTCGGCGAACTTCCGAGCCTTCGAGGCCTTCTCCCCTTCCTCACCGCTGAGGTGCTTGGGAAACCCGACGACCACCTGGTGAACCCCCAAGGTCTCAACCAGGCTCGCAAGATGGGCCAAATCTGCCCGCCGATCCCTCCGGCGGTACGTCGGCAGGGGCTGGGCAGTGATCATGAGCTCATCACTGACAGCCAGGCCCATTCGAACCTCACCAAGATCAACGGCCAGAATCCTCGCCACGCGACTCAATCCTCGAGAAGGATTTGCCCTGCGTGAAAAATTGCTCGGCAGGGGTCATCCTTGGCCAAGCAATCAACATATGATACTACAAAACGGACCGGCACACCACCTCCGCGCTGTGGCCAGGAGGAGGAATACGAGAAACTCCGATGCGGCGGCGATTGCTCAGCATCTATTCCCGGCTCTATGGACGATTCGGTCCCCAGGGGTGGTGGCCCGGGAAAAGCCGCTATGAGGTCATCGTCGGGGCGATCCTCACCCAGAACACTAACTGGGGCAACGTCGAAAAGGCGATCCGACGGCTCCGCCGGGCAAGAGCCCTCAATCCCCCAGCTATGGTAGCTCTGTCTCGACGTCGCCTCGAGAACCTGATCCGTCCCGCGGGTACCTTTACGGTCAAAACCCGACGGCTCCAACACTTCCTCGCCTTTCTCCGCACGCGATACGGCGGGAGCCTCCGGCGGATGTTCCAGGACGACCCAGCACAGATCCGGAAGGCCCTTCTCGACGTCTCCGGGATCGGCCCAGAAACCGCGGACTCGATTCTTCTCTATGCAGGCAACATGCCGCTCTTTGTGGTTGACACATATACCAAGCGGATCTTTGCCCGCCACCGCCTGATCTCCCACCAGGCTCCATACCACGAAGTCCAGGGGCTCTTCATGAAGCACCTCCCTCGCGATGCAACGCTCTACAACGAATACCACGCGCTGCTCGTGGCGGTCGGAAAGGCATACTGCCGGTCCATTCCGCGATGCGACAACTGCCCGCTCCGCTGGGACCTCAAGCGGCACGGAATCCCCCTACCCAAGGGGGGAGTTGAGAGTTGAGAGTTGAGAGACGAGAGCGAGGCGATTTCGGATTTCGAATTGCGAATTTGAGAGAAGCGCGGTTTAAATCCGAAACCCGAAATCGTTCGACTGAGGCTCACGACTCGAAGTCCCAAATTCGAAATTCCACCGGTCATCGGACATCGGTAGTCGGCCATCGGGCGTGTCCTTGACTCCACATATGAGGTGTGATATCGCTCGGCTGTCGAGGTCATTATGCACATTGGACTGATGGCGGATTCCCATGATCACCTTCCCCGGATCGAGCAGGCAGTCGATCTCTTCAACCGGCACCAGGTAGCGTTCGTTATCCATGCAGGGGACTTTGTGGCCCCCTTTGCGTTGGCCCCCCTCGAGCGTCTCCAGTGTGACTGGGTGGGCGTGTTTGGGCAGAGATCCGGCAGGAGCGCAATATCTTACTCGTCAACCCCGGAGAGACTTATGGGTGGCTACACGGCCGGGCCACTGTGGCGGTGTTGGATCTTCCGACCCTCAAGGTGGAGCTGATCGATTTATGACGAAGCTCAAGGTCAAAACCGGAAAGCGGGAGGAGCTCTATGAGATCACCTCGGAAGTCCAGTCGACGGTGAGTCGCTCTGGGGTGAGTGAAGGGATTTGTACCGTCTACGTTCCCCACACGACCGCTGCTGTTCTCATCCAGGAAGCAGCCGACCCTGCGGTTGGCAGGGACATTCTCACCCACGTCCGGCACCTCTTCCCTCGCGAGGCCGCCTACGAGCATGCTGAAGGCAACTCTGACGCTCACCTGAAGGCGTCGGTGGTCGGCACTACGGCCACGGTCTTCGTGGAAAAGGGAAAACTCTGCCTGGGAACCTGGCAAGGAATCTATTTCTGCGAGTTTGACGGGCCACGGAGCCGGGAGGTCTGGGTTCGGGTCCAGGGCTGAGACGCGGGTACGGCATACCGGGGACTTCATAAACACGTGGACTGACGACGCCCGGCGGATCTTCCCCGCCGGGCGTCGCCGTCTGCGACCAGGGCAATCCGGGGCATCCCAATGAGCACCAAAGAAAGCATCCCGGCGGGCATGGAGGGGAGGCCGGCCGTGCTGAAGTCGCGGGCGTGGCACGGGTGGATCGGCTGGCTCTTGGTTGGAGTCTCCTGGCCCCTCAACTGGCTGTTACCGGGGCTACGAACGCACGTCCTGTTCTTCCCCTTGTGGCTGGGGTACACGCTGATCGTCGATGCGCTGGTGCTGCGCCGCACCGGGAGTTCTTTGCTTACCCGATCGCCACGGGACTTCGGATTGCTATTCGTCATCTCCGCACCAGCCTGGTGGTTATTCGAAGTCATCAATTGGCGGACCGGAAACTGGCAGTATCTCGGCGGGGAATTATTCAGCAATGTGGAATATTTCGTGCTCGCGTCGGTGAGCTTCTCAACCGTCATCCCAGCGGTCCTCAGCACGGCCCAATTGATGGGGTCATTTGGCTGGATCGAGCGGTTCGCTCGCGGCCCTCGTATTTCAGCCACGCCTCGCGTCTGCTGGGGGCTTTTCCTAAGCGGCTGCGCCATGCTCGGCTTGGTCCTGGCTTGGCCACGCTACTTTTATCCATTGGTGTGGGCATCCCTCTTTTGCTTGCTGGAACCGATGAATGTGTGGCTCGGCAAGCGATCGATCTTGACCCGCCTACAATATGGCGACTGGCGCACGGTCATCGCCCTGTGCATGGGCACGTTGACGTGCGGGTTCTTTTGGGAGATGTGGAATTACTTCTCGTACCCGAAATGGATTTATCACGTCCCCTTCGCGAATTTCTGGCACCTTTTCGAGATGCCGCTCCTCGGATATCTGGGCTATTTGCCCTTCGGACTGGAACTCTATGTCTTGGTCCACCTTGTCCAGCGACGGACGTTCGAACTTCAGATCGGGAACTGAGAGAGGACACGTTTTGCGCCGAAAGCACCAGGGGATCAGGACCCGGGGTCGATGGCTTTCAGCAGGCCATAGAGGGCAAAATTCAATGGCGTGGGGACGCCCGCCGCTTGTCCTTGCTGCACCACCACGCCATTTAAGGCGTCGGTCTCAAGCGGTCTACCCGCCTCGAGGTCCTGTCGGGTCGAGGTCTTCATCTCGGCGGCTGCTGTTTCGGTCCAGTGGAGCAGCTTGTCCACGATCTCGTCCGGGAGGTCAACCCCCTGGGCTAACCCCACCGTGCGGACCTCCTCCATCACTGCCCGCGCCAGTGCCCGGGTCTCCTCATGCTCGACCAAGGCTCGGACTTCGCCACCGACCAGGGTGTTCATGGCATTGAAGGTGGCGTTCCAGCAGAGCTTCCCCCACAAGATCGCCTGGATGTTCGCAGAGATTTCTGCCGGGAGGCCCGCTTCACGGAAGGTCTGTTCCAGGCGTCTTACCCGTTCGCTGATTCCCCCGCGTATCTCCCCAAAGACGATTCGACCTTCAGCGGTATGCACGATCACGCCTGGTTCGGAGACACCAGCCCCAATGTAGGCCACTCCCCCTAGGACCTTCTCTTCCCCGACCACGCCGGCGATTATTTCTTCGTTATCCACGCCGTTTTGTAGAGAGAGGATGGCGGTACCTTCCTTACAGAGAGGAAGACAGTGGTGGGCCGCTGATTCTGTATCATAGGACTTCACACAGAAAAGAATCAGATCCACGGGGCCAACCGCCTTCGGATCACCGACGCCCTTGACATAAACGGTAAAATCCCCTTGAGTGCTCTTGATCTGTAGGCCACGCGCCTGGATGGCCTCGAGGTGCCGACCCCGCGCGATTAAGGTCACATCCAGCCCACCTCTCACGAGCAGAGCCCCGAAGTACCCGCCTACGGCCCCGGCCCCCATCACCGCAACCCTCACGGCCTTCCTCCTTGTCTCGACGACCCGTCAGATGCCCGTCTGAACCACGCTGAGCCTCGTCCATTCTCTGGCAATCTATCACACTGATCCTCTCCTTGGAACTGGGCGGATCTCCGCCTATAATCATAGTGGGGAACCGCATTTTTCAGGGAGCATCCCATGAAAGTCTCCGAGCAGCTTTTACACCAGGTGGAGCAGGACACACAGGAGATCGGTCACCAGATCTTCGCCCATCTGAAGGCAGCATCCCCTTCGATCTTTTCCCGAGACAGATGGGACGCCCGCATCCTGGAGTGGTGCATGCAGGACGAACCCTTGACGGTCGGACTATTCCGATTCATCGATGTCCTGCCCACTCTCACGACAAGCGAGCAGGTCGTCCGCCATCTTCTGGAGTATCTCACCCCCCACGAGCAGGCTCTGCCGGCCCCCTTTCGCTGGGGTTTCCGAGTCGCCTCGCGGCAGTCTCTTGCAACCCGGGCATTGGCTTTCGCCGTGCGACGGAATGCCGTGCACCTGGCCCGCCGCTTTATCTCCGGCGCGACCATCGAGGAGGCCCTTACTGTAGTCCAGAGACTCAGGGAGCGGCACATGGCCTTCACCCTCGATATCCTGGGTGAGGCGACGGTGAGCGAGAAGGAAGCAGAAGCGAACACCCATCGGGTCTTCAACCTTCTAGACGCTTTCGCTCCGCATGCGACGTCGTGGAAGCCCATGGATCTTCTCGATCGGGACCATCGGGGTCCACTGCCCGCCGTGAACATATCGCTCAAGCTCAGCTCACTCTACTCTCAGTTCAATCCCCTCGATCACGAGCGGAGCACCACGGTCGTCAAAGGCCGCCTACGGTCCATCCTGCGAAGAGCACGAGAGGTGGGGGCCTTCGTCACCGTCGACATGGAACAATACGAGTATAAGGACCTCACGTTGAAGATTTTCAAAGACCTCCTGGAAGAAGAGGAGTTCCAGGACCTCGAGGACGTGGGCATCGTGCTTCAGGCGTATCTGAAGGATGCCGAACAGGATCTTCACGACCTTGTATCCTGGGCCGGGCAGCGCCGTGCCTCGATCCGGCTTCGCCTCGTCAAAGGGGCGTACTGGGACTATGAGGGTGTCATTGCCCGGCAACACGGGTGGTTGATCCCGGTCTTTACAGAAAAGTGGGAGACCGACGCGAACTTCGAGAAGCTCTCTCTGCTCCTGCTTCAGCACCACGACCTATTACGCCCCGCGATCGCAAGCCACAACATCCGCTCCATCGCCCACGCCTTGGCCTGGGCCCGGCGTCTCCACGTGCCCGAAAAGGCCTTGGAGTTCCAATTGCTCTATGGAATGGGCGATCCAATCAAGGACGCTCTGGTGCAGCTAGGCCAGCGGGTCCGGGTCTACACGCCTTTCGGAGAGCTGATTCCGGGGATGGGGTATCTCATCCGACGGCTCCTGGAGAACACCTCGAATGAATCCTTCCTGAGACTCAGCTTCACCGAGCACCGATCGCCCGACGAATTACTGGAGGCCCCCGAGCCGGTCTCTCTGGAGACTGGCCGAGCCGATGCACCTCTCGTCGGGTCCCCCACCACGCCCCCGCCGTTTCACAACGAGCCGGAGCTCGACTTCGCCGGAGAGGAGCCCCGCAAGAGAATGCGGGAGGCTCTGGTGTCCGTTCGAAGGCGATTCGGCCGCTTCTACCCCTTGATCATCGGAGGAGAAGAGGTCCGGACGACGCGAGAATTGGTTTCGATCAACCCTTCCTCTCCACAGGAAATCGTCGGCCGGACCAGCCTCGCCGACCCGGAGGCCGCCGAGCAGGCCCTGGGCGCCGCCCGGAGCGCGTTTCCTACTTGGGCTTCAACATCGCCCCGAGCCCGGGCCGAGCTTCTGTTTCACGCCGCGACGCTCATGCGGAGGAGACGAGTGGAGCTCGCGGCGTGGCAGGTGTACGAAGTGGGAAAGCCGTGGGGCGAGGCAGACGCCGACGTGGCCGAGGCCGTTGATTACCTCGAATACTACGGGCGCGAGATGATGCGGCTTGGCGAAGCGAGGCGGTTGGGGGACGCGCCGGGGGAGATAAACGAATATGTGTATCAACCCCGGGGTACCGCCGTCATCATCGCCCCCTGGAACTTTCCTCTTGCCATCCTAACCGGCATGACCTCCGCCGCCTTAGTTACCGGCAATACGGCTATCATGAAACCGGCCGAGCAGTCCCCTATCACGGCGTGGCATCTCATGGAGATTCTGCGGGAAGCCGGGTTCCCCCCCGGCGTGGTGAATTACCTGCCGGGTCTCGGTGAAGAAGTGGGGGAATACCTTGTCCAGAGTCCCTCTGTCGATCTGGTGGCGTTTACAGGGTCGAGGGGGGTGGGGCTCAAGATCTACGAGGTAGCTGCAAAGGTTGGGCAGGGGCAGCGGGGTCCCAAACGGGTCATCGCCGAGATGGGAGGAAAGAACGCCATCATTGTAGACGAAGATGCCGATCTCGACGAGGCCATCCGAGGGGTGGCGTCCTCGGCCTTCGGATATGCCGGTCAGAAGTGCTCCGCCTGCTCGCGGGCTATCGTGGTGGGATCAGCCTACGACGCCTTCGTTGGGCGCCTCGCCGAAGCGGCCGCAAGCCTAAAGGTCGGCCCGGCCGAGGACCCCGGTACTGTCGTCGGCCCATTGATTGATGAGGAGGCGCACCGGAAAGTGCTCGGGTACGTTGAACGGGGCCGGCGAGAAGGAACGCCTATCTTAGAGACAAACGTCTCCCACCTGAAGGCCGGCTACTATGTAGGACCCACGGTCTTTGCCGACGTCCCCCCTCGTTCTGCTATTGCTCAGGACGAGATCTTTGGACCTGTGCTGGCGGTCATCCGGGCTGCCGAGTTCGAGGAGGCCCTCACGATCGCCAACGCGACGGAGTATGCCTTGACCGGCGGCCTCTACTCCAGAAGTCCCGCCCACATTCAGCGGGCCAAGGAGGCCTTTCGGGTCGGGAATCTCTACATCAATCGAAAGATCACCGGGGCAATCGTGGGTCGCCAGCCCTTCGGTGGTTTCAAAATGTCAGGGATCGGTTCAAAGGCCGGTGGGCCTGATTACCTTCTCCAGTTCGTGGAGCCCCGGACCATTACGGAAAACACGCTCCGCCGCGGCTTTGCACCTTCTGATGCCGACGTCTGATTGGGGAAGGGTGGATCCTTACGACTGCTGGCGGGCCCAGAGGAGGTTATAGCCATCCACGAAGGCCTGGACCGAGGCCACGATGATATCGGGAGAGGTCCCGGTGGCCACGATCCGGTTTCCCTGGGCATCTTTGAGGACGAGCGTGGTCTCCACCGAGGCATCGGTCCCGGGGGCGTTGATCTCCACCTGGTAATCGATCAGCTCGAAGAAGAGCCGACCCCGACTGTTCGCTGCCGTCTTGAGGGCACTGATCACGGCATCGACCGGACCGACCCCCGTTCCGCTGGACTCGAGTTGCTCCCCGTCGAATCTTACCCACACCTTGGCCTGGGCATGACCGTGCAAGGTGGTCGTGACCTGAAAATCCTCGACCTTCAGCACACCCTCTCCAGGGGCCCCCTTGAGGGTCGTCTCGAGGATGTACTGGAGATCCGCCTTGGTGACCGGCTTTCCCTTGTTCACAAAATCCTCCACCAGCCCCAGGACCCGTTGGGAGTACTCCGGGGTCAGGCGAATGCCGAATTCCTTATTGACCAGGTCAGTTAGGGCCCCCTTTGACGGGACCTCGGTAAACAGGTTCCGCTCGCCGTTCTTGGCCCCAGCAGCCCGGATCTCGTAGAGCTTCAGCTTGAGGAACTTATCCACCTCCTGCATGGACGGCTCGATGGACGGAGGTGACGGAAGCACGCGGAGCGCCGCCCGGGGATCTTTGAGACCGTTGCCGGTCGCGAGACAGACCACGACCTCGTCAGCACGGACTCGGGCGGTCGTGAGCAGAGACTGCAGGGCAGCGATGGGGAGGGCCCCTGCTGGCTCGACAAAGATCGACTCGAGTCGAGCCAGTTGCTGTTGGCCCTCGAGGATCTCGCCGTCGCTTACAGTGAGGGCACATCCCCCTGACTCTTTGATGGCGCGCACGGCCTTCACTCCATCCAAGGGGTCTCCGGCGCTCAAGGCGGAGCAGATCGTGTTGGGCCGTTCCACCGGGATCATCTTTTCTTGCCCGCGATTGAAGGCGGCGACGATGGGACTACACCCCTCCGGCTGGACCCCGATGAGCCGGGGGAGCCGGTCAATAAGCCCCATGATGTGAAACTCCTTGAACCCCTTCCACAGGGCGGCAATATTCGTCCCAAAGCCCATGGGGACAATCACTGCCGCCGGCACCCGCCAATCAAGCTGCTCGATAATCTCGAACGCCTGGGACTTTTGTCCTTCAACTCGAAAGGCGTAGTCCCCGGCGAGGTAGAAGTTGTATCGCTGACTCATCTCTTCGGTCAGGCCGAAGGCATCATTGTACGTCCCCCGAACCTGCAAGACCCTGGCCCCGTAGCTCAACGCCTGGGCCATCTTCCCGATGGGCGTTCCTTCGGGGACCAGCACGTAGCACGGCATCATGGCGATGGTCGCATACGCGGCGACCGAGGCGGCCATGTTCCCTGTCGAAGCGACACACACGGCCTTGGCGCCGTGCTCCTTGGCCTTCGTGAGCTCCACGATGGTTCCCCGGTCCTTGAACACCCCGGTCGGATTGGCCCCCTCGTTTTTGATGTACAGGCGAGAATACCCAGCAGCCTCTCCGAGCTTTCGGCAGCGGTACAGGGGTGTCCCCCCTTCGTCTAAAGAGACCACGAGACTCAAATTTTCAATAGGATAGAAGTCGAGATACTTCATCGCCTTGATCGGCGAATTCCGGAGGGAGTACCGGTTGAGCCGGGAGCGGATGTACTCGTAATCGTAGCGAACTTCCAGGGGGCTTCGACAGGTCGGACAGCGGGTACTCGACTCTTCCTCCCGCACTCGCCTGTCACAGGCGACGCAGCGCAGCTCATAAAAGCGGGAACCCGATTTTTTCGCCTGGCTTCTCATGGATCTTCCATACGGCAAAGTCCGATGACTTGGGCGGGCATGTTACCCCCGCCCCATCAACGTGTCAAGCCCTTCTATCAACGGTAATTGAGCGACAGCCTGACGGCCGAGACCCCTGACTCCTACTTGGCGTTCGCCCGGCCCATCAGCACCTCATAGGCCTGCTGGATGGCAATGAGCTTGTGGTGGGCCATCTCTTGGAACTCCTTACCCAGATGCGAAACTTTGTCGGGATGATACTGTGCCACCATCCGCCGATAGGCTGCCCGGATTTCGTCGGGGCCGGCACCGCTGTTGACCCCGAGCAGGGCGTAGGGATCGGATGATTCTGTCTCGGGCTCCTTTTTCGCTGTCCCCCCCCCCGGAGAGCCCCCCCCGGGACCCCACCGGAACCCAGAGAGAAACCAGATGACAAGGCCCACGACGAGAAGATCGTCCAGGTACCCGAGGCCCGGCAGGAAATCAGGGGCGAGGTCCACAGGACTCAGAAAATACAAGAGGGCGCCAAGGATCATCAGGATTTGTTTGACGCGAGGTGGCACGAGAGTCCCTCGAGGGGAATTCGATGTTCCCCCATGGAGGCGGCAGAAGTTCGGCTTGATTCTAAGAGAGAGCGGGACAGGCTGTCAAAGGCTATGACAGGCTGTCGGTGCCCGATTGGATCAGCAGACCGGGAAGAAAATCTCAAAGGTATCGCGGCCGGCACCAAAGACAAGTGACCCACGGGCACCATGGGCCCGTGGGCCGCCTGAACTGCCATCAGGCAGGGCCGGGCGGGGACCGCCCGGCGCCGTCAGCAACTTACTCGTCCGGCACCTCGGGGATCACGTCCACGTCATCCAACCCAAGCGAGCGTCGCTCGTGCGAGGTACAGCCAGTGATATTCGGGCTGAGACAGAGGAGCGTGGTCAGCGGCTTCGCGATCAAGACGTCGGCAGCCCACCCAAGTGGATAGAAAATATAACCGAGCAGCCGGGATGGAGTGTCGTAATAGCCCTTGGTCTCGAAATCATGCTCCGATGCCACCGCAATTCCCACAGGCCCCACGACCAGGCTTCCCATGATGATCAGTGTCACTAACCTTTTGACCATTTTCTCCCCCTTATCCCCCTAATCTGGGCTCCTTCGTTCGAGGTCCGGCCAGGACCCCTCGCCGAGGTGCACAGTTCGGCACCATGTGCAATTCCCGTTCCCTTGGCTACGTGGAGACGGCGATCTGGCGAAAGTCGGCAATCCGGTTAAACAGGCTGGCCGTCTCGGCCAGAAGTCCAAAACGATTTGCCCTGATCGACGCATCCTCCACCATCACGAGCACATCATCGAAAAAGCGGTCCACCGCGGGCCGAAGCGCCGCGATCTTTCTCAGAGCCGCTTCGTAGTCCCCACGGTCCGTCAGACGAGATACCTCCTCTTGCAAGGTCCGTACTTGTCGGTGCAGTACCCGCTCGGCTTCCTCTTGCAGCCGGCCTTCATCCACCCCGCCCGCAAAATCAGGAGGAAGAATATTCGTGACCCGCTTGAAGGCAATCGCCAGGGAGGCAAAATCCGGATCCTTCTTGGCCTTGGCTAACGCCTGTGCCCGTTGAAAGGCCCGGGGGACATCGTCAAAACTAGCGTGGAGTACCGCAGTCGCCACATCGGCCGGAATCCCCCGATCAACCATGATACCCTCACACCGGACCCGGAGAAACCCCAGAATGTCGCTTAGGGCCTCTCCCTGAGGCCGGCTGATCCGGTCCCGAAGGAGTTCCAGGGCCTTCTGCGTCAGTGCGGGAACAGAGACAGAGAGCCCCTGTCCCGCCAGGGTCAGGATAAAGCCCATGGCCGCCCGGCGCAACGCGTAGGGATCCTCAGAGCCGGTGGGGATCAGCCCGATGCCAAAGCAGCCAGCGATGCTATCCAGCCGGTCAGCCACGCCGACCAGGGCGCCGGCCTTCGTCTTGGGAAGGGCATCTCCCGCAAATCGGGGGAGATAGTGCTCTTCGATTCCGACGGCGACCTCTCCCTTCTCGCCGCTCATTTCGGCGTAGTAGCGTCCCATGGTTCCTTGCAATTCCGTAAATTCTCGGATCATGCCACTGGCCAGATCCGCCTTGCACAAGGTGGCGGCCCGCCGCGCCTGTTCCTCCAACGCCGGGTCGAGCGCTTTGGCCATAAAGCCAGCAAGCTCCGTGATCCGATTGGTTTTGTCGAGGAGGGTGCCGAGCCGTTCTTGAAAGAGGATGTGGCCCAGGCGCGGCACCAACTTCTCGAGCGGAAGCTTCTTCTGATCTTCTCTGAAATAAAAATCGGCGTCCGCCAATCGGGCCCGCAGGACGCGCTCGTTTCCAACGCGGACCACGTCCATGTTCCGCGTCTTCATGTTCGACACAGCGACAAAGTGGGGGAGCAGCCTCCCTTTCTTGTCGACGACAGGAAAGTAGCGTTGATGCTTCCGCATCGGGGTGATGATCAATTCGCGGGGTAGGCTTAGATACTCCTCAGGAAAGCCACCCCGCACGAGGGTGGGATACTCCACCAGATGCGTCACCTGTTCCAACAAGTCCGGTTCGATCACCGCCTGACCGCCCACCTGGGCCGCGGCCTTTGTCACGAGCTGCTTCACCAGCTCGCGCCGCCGGTCCTGATCCACAATGACGAATCCCTTTTCCAGCTTTTTGAGATATTCCTGGAAGTTTCGAACCTGGATCGGCTTCGGCGCCAGGAAGCGATGCCCGTAGGTGATGGTGCCGCTCGTGACCCCCTCTATCTCGAACTCCACCGCTTTGCCACCGTAAACAGCGAGGAGCCACCGGATTGGGCGTACGAACCGGATATTGCGATCCCCCCAGCGCATGCTCTTGGGGAAGGTGAGAGAGGTAATGGCCCGCGGAAGGAGAGCAGGCAGCACATCGGTGGTTTTGGCGCCCTTGGTCTTCTTCACGGCGACAACATAATCGCCCCGCTCGGTGGCGCGAATCTTCAGGTGTTCGGCGGCAAGGCCCTGCGCCCGGGCAAACCCGAGCGCGGCCGCAGTCGGCTTCCCCTCCTTGTCATAGGCAGCCGCCTTGGGGGGACCAACCACTTCTCGCACTTCGTCCGTCTGTTTCTCGGCCAATCCTTGGACGTGCAGGGTGAGCCGCCGGGGGGTCCCGAGCGTTCGGATTCGCTTGAAGCTTAGCCGGGCTTCGCGCAGAAGGCGGTCCGCCACCTCGCCCAGGTTTCGCAGAGCATCCGGCATATATACCGAGGGAATCTCTTCGGTCCCGATTTCGAATAACAGTTCTTTCTCGTTTGCCATCGCCGTCTCTCCGGTAACTTCCTATCGGCTGTCAGCGGTCACCGGGCCGCCTTCTTTCCACGCGACTTTCTATGGGCGGCTCGTGGCTTCATAGGGGTCGGCTGCCAGGCCTTCTTCAGCAGCGGAAATCCCATGTCTTCCCGCTGCTTGAGGTATCCCTCGGCCACGCGCCGAGCCATATTCCGTACGCGTCCGATCAGCGTCTGGCGCTCCGTTACACTGATCACACCTCGGGCGTCCAAGATATTGAACGTGTGCGAGCACTTGAGGCAGTGATCGTAGGCAGGAAGCACCAACCCCTTTTCGATGAGTCGCAGGGACTCCGCTTCGTACAGATCAAAGAGCTTGTACTGCAGTTGCGTATCCGCCTCGTCAAAGTTGTAGACCGACCACTCGACCTCGCCTTTATGGTGGACGTCCCCGTACGTCACGCCTTTGACCCACTCGAGGTCGAAGACATTCTCAACCCCCTGCAAGTACATGGCGATCCGCTCGATCCCGTAGGTGAGTTCCCCGGAGACCGGCTTGAGGTCGAAGCCACCCGCCTGTTGAAAGTAGGTAAACTGGGTGATCTCCATCCCGTCCAGCCAGACCTCCCAGCCCAGACCCCACGCGCCGAGGGTGGGCGACTCCCAATCATCCTCCACAAAGCGAATATCGTGTTTCATCGGGTCGATTCCAAGATAGCGGAGGCTGTCCAGATAGATATCCTGGATGTCATCAGGAGAGGGCTTGAGGATTACCTGGAACTGATAGTAGTGCTGGAGTCGGTTCGGGTTTTCCCCATAGCGCCCATCGGTGGGACGCCTCGAGGGCTCTACATAGGCAACATTCCAGGGCTCGGGCCCCAACACCCGGAGGAAGGTAGCGGGATTACTGGTCCCCGCCCCCACCTCGATGTCGTACGGTTCTTGGATGATACACCCCCTCTTCGCAAAGAACTCTTCCAGCCCGAGGACCACACCCTGATAGCTCATGTACCTCCCCTCCGAGCAGGATGCCCGACCAGGGCGGATGCCTCTGCGTCGGGCAAATTTAAGCAGGGACCTTTCCCCTGAGAGGACCTCCAGACCCCGGAAATGGTCTGAAGTCCTCGTAAAATTGGGGTTTAGCTTACTTAATGGGAGGATAAGGTGTCAAGGGAAAAGCCGGGAATGCCAGCTAGGAAGCGGGCCGAGCGGATTCTCCGCCCCAGTTTGAACTCCAGAAAGGTCTGGAGGAGATACCGAACTTCCTCCCTCACCTCGGGGATCAGGGTGACATGGCTCGAGCCGATTTCTCCCTGGAGCGCCTCTCGGAGAAACCCCAACGCTGCCGGCGAGACCGTCGTGGTCTCCATGGCTCCCCCCCGACAAACGGGGCAGAGAAGACCGCCCTCATTCAGCCCGAAACTCTGAACCCCCTCGGGGAGGGATCGCCGACACCGGACGCACTTGTCGATTTCGGGGAGATACCCAAGGGTCCTCAGCATTCGGATTTCAAAGGTTCTCAGGAGCAGAGAGAGTTCCATGCCGTTGTTGAGGCGCCGCAGGGCCCCGAGGATTAAGGCAAAAAGCTCCGCACTCCCCTCCCCTTCGACTCCTGCCATTCCGCCGAGTTCGACTACCTCCGAGGCAGCCGTCAGCAGCTCCAGGGAGGTTCGAAGCCCATGGAAGGGTTCACAGAGCGCAAATTCGTTCAGGCGGTGCAGATCGCTGGTCGGCCGCTCAAAATAGACGAGGCGACCATGGCTAAAGAGCTCGAGGCTGCCGCCGAATCGACTCCGAATCCGCCTTGCCCCAGCCGCCACGGCCCGGACCTTGCCGTAACTTAGGGTGTATAAGACGACGATCCGGTCTGCCTCCCCGAGATTGTGGCCGCCAATAACGATTGCTTCGCTCGATTTCAGTCCCATTCAAGGGTCTAGAGTATTCGAAGTCCCATCGCCCGACAAGGAAATTCCGCCTCAATCGGCCCTCACGGCTCGTCATCGGAAACCCATCCACACACTCACACGTTTTTTGTTGCTGGAATGGCATTTGCATGTTATGAGACACCGCTTGGAGGATTGATCGTGGCACCCGAATTACTGGCAATCACCTGTCGGCTTGTTGCCGACCACTTCACTGAATGCCCTGCCTGCAGCCTCGCCGGCGGCGAGCAGGCGGACCCGGAGGATCTCTGCGTCACCGGGCAGCAACTGCTGCGCAACCGCGAGGACGCCGAAAAAAGCTTGGTTTTTGAGGGAATGCAAGCGTATCGCGCCTAACTTTTGCCCCCCTGCACTTTTCTAAACTTCCTGTACTCTCTGTACTTCTTTTTTTTTTAGCGCAATCGGTCTCGAGCAATGCCGAATGCGGCCAACGTGTTGGGAAAACCGGTGAGACCAGTCGCCGCAAGGATGGCCTGATAGATCTGCTCCGGACTTGCCCCTGCGTCCCGTGCCCGATCAATGTGGGCAATGAGTCCTCCTTCTCGCCGCTGGGCTGCCGAGATCCCCACCTTAATGAGCTCCAGTTCGCGAGGACTCAGGGGTCCCTCGTGGTCACAGGCCTCCCGGAGCTGGACGTATGCCTCCCACACCTGGGGAAACCTCTGTTGAAAGTCCCTCACCAGCCGTGGTTGCTCCTTTTGTCCTTTTGTCATCGCTCTCCCCCCTTTCCTTGCTCAATTTCTGTTTATATGACTCCGGGGAGCATACTGAGGGAAAAAGAAAGCGAAGTCAAATCGCGGAATGAGGGAGGTGACCTCCCGGCATTGACCGCGAGAGCCCCCTTTGCTACAAGGGAACTCTATGAGACCCATTCTGGCCTTATATCGCCCGTACCGCTGGCCCCTTCTCCTGGGGCTGGTCGCTATCCTCTTCTCCAGCGGTTTTGCCCTGACCATCCCGTGGATCCTGAAGGTGGCCATCGATCGGCTGACTGACCGGCCCGCAGACACAACTCTCCTTCCCTTCGCCGCCGCCGTCCTCGTCTTCACGCTCCTCCAGGGCTCGTTCCGCTTCCTCGCCCGCAGAACGATTGTCGGGGTCTCACGCCAGATCGAATACGACCTCCGCAACCAGCTCTACCGCCAGTGGCTCCGTCTGGATCGTAACTTCTACGATCGCGTCCCCTCGGGGGCCCTCATGGCCCGGGCAACTCAGGACATGAGCAACCTGAGAATGCTGTTGGGGGCGGGACCGCTGCATTTTTCCTCGACCGTCATTATGGGGATTCTCGCCGTGGTGCTCATGGCCAGCCTCAATCCGTGGCTCACGGTGTACGCCCTGGCCCCTTTCCCCGTGCTCCTCTTCAGCCTCAAGGAACTTCAGCAACGAATGGAGCCTCAACTGCACCGGGCCCAAGCCCGGTACCAAGAGCTCTGCGGTCAGGTCCAAGAAGCGGTGGCCGGGATGCGTCTGATCAAGACTTACACCTTGGCGGAAGCGATGGTGGGGGCCTTCGGCAACAAGAGTGAGGAGTATCTGACCGAAGAGATGCGCGTGGCACGCCTTGAAGGCATCTACTATCCCCTCACCAGCCTTGCCGGTGGCATCGGTGTAGTCGTTGTTCTCGCCATTGGCGGCCAGCAGGTCGTGTCAGGGCAAATGACGCTCGGGACACTGGTAGCCTTTAACGGATATCTCGCAATGCTCATGTGGCCGACGATTGCCCTCGCGTGGGTCGTAAGTCTATGGCAGCGGGGAAAAGTCTCTTTCGACCGGATCACCGAGACACTCGCCGAAGAGCCGGCGATCCGAGAGCACCCGCAGCCGATCCACCCCACCACTGTCCTTGGAGGGATCGAGGCGAAAGATCTCACATTCCGGTACGGAAACGGAAGCACCGCACCTGCGCTCAACCACCTCTCGTGCACGATCCCAGCCGGGGCCTTCGTGGCACTCGTGGGACCGAACGGCGGTGGAAAAAGCACGTTTCTCAGCCTGCTCCCTCGTCTGCGGACCGTTTCAGAGGGACAGCTCTTTCTGGACGGGATCGACGTCACCCGGCTCCCTACCTCCGTCCTGCGACGGAGCATCGGCTACGTGCCACAAGAGGGCTTCCTTCTCTCGGACACCATCCGAAATAACATCGGCTTCGGCCTGGAAGACCCCGAAGAGGCCACGATCCAACGCGCGGTGTTCCTCGCTGCCCTTGACGAAGAGGTGGCAGCGCTCCCCAATGGCATCGACACCGTCGTGGGAGAACGCGGGGTCACCCTCTCTGGCGGACAACGGCAGCGGGTGACGATCGCCCGGGC
This sequence comes from Candidatus Methylomirabilota bacterium, assembly GCA_019456075.1. GTDB lineage: Bacteria > Methylomirabilota > Methylomirabilia > Methylomirabilales > CSP1-5 > CSP1-5. The sequence goes on along the minus strand of VRUN01000033.1, from coordinate 2,529 downwards.
CGTCGCCCTGAATCCGCAGATCTTGATCCTCGACGATGCGCTCTCAAGTGTAGACGCCGAGACCGAGAAGGCAATCCTGGACCGCCTCCAGACCCATTTCCAGGGACGGACCATCCTCGTCAGCACCCACCGCCTGACGAGCACGCAACGGGCTGATCTGATCCTCGTCCTCGACGGTGGCCGACACGTCGAGCAAGGCCGTCACGCGGAGCTTGTGAATCGGGCAGGGCTTTACGCCCATCTCTGGGACCGATCTCGGCTGGTCCATGATACAGAGTTGAGAGTCGAGGATTGAGGGTTGAGAGCCCTTCGACTGTGCTCAGGGCAAGTCGAGAGCGAGGCGATTTCGGATTTCAATTTGCAAATTTCGCATGTGAGAGAACCACGGTTTAAATCCGAAACCCGAAATCCCAAATTCGAAATTCCCCTGTCATCGGTCGTTGGTCGTCGACCAGGAGAGGCATGACAGCGATAGTACGACAGGAAGAAGAGGAGCTTCTCGGACGGGCGTATGACGCCCGGTTGATGAGGCGCCTGGTCACGTATTTGAATCCGTATCGGGCGGTCATCGCCGGCTCGGGAACACTGCTCGTCATTGCCTCGGGGCTTGAGGTCCTCCGCCCCTACCTCCTTAAAGTCGCCATTGACAGCTATATCGTCCCGGCCCGCCTAGAGGGACTGTGGGCCCTCGCGCTCTTTTACCTGGCCATCCTCGCCCTAGAGGGCGGCGTTCGGTACGGGCAGCTCTTGCTCACGCAGTGGACCGGGCACCGGGTCATGGCTGACGTCAGGCTCGAAATATTCCGCCATCTCAAGCGCCTCCCCCTCCGCTACTTCGACCGTAATCCCGCCGGTCGGATCTTTACTCGGGTCACCTCGGATGTGGAAAACTTGAAGGAACTGTTCACCAGCGGCCTTGTCAGCGCATTCGGGGACCTCTTGACGGCGGCCGCGATCGTGGCAGCGATGCTGTATCTCGATCTGAAACTTTCCCTGATCGCCTTTACGATCCTGCCGCTGCTGATCGGGACGGTCCTCCTCTTTCAAAGGAAAGCACGGGGGGCGTACCGGATGATCCGGCTGAAGGTCAGTCGCCTAAACGCCTTCCTCCAGGAGAGCTTGAACGGGATGGAGGTGATTCAGGCCTTTGGCCGAGAAAGAGCTATGGGCACCCGCTTTGCCGGTGTCAACGCCGAGCACCGGGAGGCCACGCTGCGCGCCCTCCTCTATTACGCACTCTTTTACCCCGCGGTGGAGGTGATCGGGGCGCTCGGGCTTGGACTCATCATCTGGTATGGCGGGGGACAGGTGGTGCGCGAGACGATTACATTAGGGATCCTCGTCGCCTTCTTGGAATATCTGCAGCGATTCTTGATCCCCATCAGAGACCTCAGCGAAAAGTATTACGTCATGCAGTCGGCCATGGCGTCGTCCGAGCGGATCTTTGACCTGCTGGATGAGGCGCCAGAGGCGGACGGGAACGGATATCGGTTGCGTTCGCTTCGGGGGGGAATCGAATTCAAGGACGTCTGGTTTGCCTATCGGCCGGGCGAGCCCATTCTTAAAGGGCTCTCCTTCACAGTTGAGCCAGGAGAGCACGTGGCCCTGGTCGGGGCGACCGGAGCCGGCAAAAGCACGGTGGTCAGCCTGCTCACCCGGCTCTACGAGATCGAGCGCGGTGCGATTCTAGTGGACGGGTGGGATATTCGGGGGCTCGACCTCACGGCGCTTCGCCAGCGGATCGGGCTCATCCCCCAGGACCCCTTTCTCTTTTCGGAAAGCCTCGCCACTAACTTGCAGGTGGGCCACGGCGTGAGCCCGGAGGAGGTCCAGCGATCGCTTGAGCTCGCCGGAGCGGCACCGGTGATCAAGCGTCTTCCCGCCGGCCTAGAGTCTCGCCTTACCGAGCGCGGGGCTTCCCTCTCTATGGGAGAGCGACAGCTCATCGGACTGGCTCGGGCCCTGGTCTACGCCCCGGACATCCTGATCCTCGACGAGGCGACTTCGAACGTCGATGCGGCCACGGAGGCCGATTTTTCCCGCCGGCTGCGCCAGCTCACCGCGGGCAAGACCGTCCTGACCATCGCCCATCGCTTGAAAAGCGCTGCCGAGGCAGACCGGATCCTTGTCCTGCACCACGGCAAGCTGCTGGAAAATGGAACTCACCAGGAGCTTTTGGCCCGACAGGGCTTGTACGCGCGCCTCTGGCGCCTCCAGCACGATGGCCACACTCTCAATTCCTGACGGAACGCTTCCATAGAGGGTGTTGACAACCGGGTAGCCGGGGCTATAAGTTCAGCGCATACAGGAAGAATATCGTGCGGCCGAGCGGGGGTCACAATCGAAGATTCTAGCCCGCATTATTCACGAAGACGCTCCGTTCGTGAATAATGCGCCTGCAGGTGCGGGCTCGGCCGCACCGGCAGGTTTCGATCCCGCCGCTGCGGCGGGACTCAAGGCTAGCCCTGAGCGACGCCCCGCAAACGCGGGGCGGAGTCGAAGCCCGGAGGGCAGATTATTCACTTCTAT
>VRUN01000032.1 GCA_019456075.1 Candidatus Methylomirabilota bacterium | reverse complement strand
AGGAGGTTTTCTTCCCGGACTCGCTATGCGGTGAGACAACGTGCCGGATACCGGGACTCGCTGGGGCCGGGTTCATCAACCGTGAAAGGACGCAGCGGTCGACAGCGGGTCTGGGGGTCAGCGCTTCGAACGGTCCAGTGCGAGTGGACCGCCGCCAGTGATGAGAATTGCGATCGAGGCCAGGAGGAGGACGAGGGCGTATTCATATCCGGCCACGGTCGCCTTTCCCGCAGCCGCATCCACGATAATGCCATGCAGGAAAAATCCTTCGCGAAGATGCACGAAGAAGATTGCACCCCCCATGATCGCGACGTGGACCAGGGCACCTAGGCGGGTGAAGAACCCTAGGACGAGCGAGACCCCACCCAGGAAGTGACCCAGGATCACAAACCAGACCGTGATTGCCGGCAGCGGAATGCCCAGCTTGGCGATGAAGGCGGTGGCTCCGGCTGGGGTATCGACGAAGACGGCCAAGTAGCCATGCATCAAAAAGATAATTCCCAGGGTGACCCGAAGAACCGTGATGCCGTAGTCGCGCCCCCGCCTCATCGTCCCCTCCTCCTGTCGATTTCTCGTCTCAGTAGCCGATCCGGGCATCGAAGGCCGTGGCCGAAGTCCGATTCAATTCCAGCGGGCCCGCGCCCCAGGGCTTCCCCGTTCCATCCGCACAAGCAACGCTTCGAGGTAGGCAATCACTTCTGTCATCCGGCGCTCCACGTCGATGACCTCCAACAGGCGCTGCCGCTGTTCCATCTCGTGCATCACGAGGTTGGTGACCCGATCGACAAAGGGACCGGGGCGATCACGCTTCGTCACCACCTCGAAAAACCCCGGAACGGGATGAGGCAAGGTAGACAACAGTTGGCCACACACCCGATGGAGGCGGTCCGTCTGGAGTGCCAGCGCGCCTTCCCCGCCGGGCGGATAGACATCGTCAAGCCACGAGGCCCGGGCGATACGATACGGCTTGGGCGACGAAAGCTCCCCCTCGATCGCAATTCTCCCGAGTCCCTGGAGCAGGATGTCCGAGCGTCCATCAGGCCGCGTCTCTGACGCGACGATCTCGCCAGCCCCCGCCACGGAATAGACCGCAGGACGGCCGTAGTAATCCGCCTCCCATCCCGGTCGTAAGAGCACCACCGCCACCCGTCGCTCCCCGGCGAGACAGTCGGTCAGCATCTGTCGGTAGCGGGGCTCAAAGATGTGCAACGGCAAACGGGTGTGCGGAAAGAAGACCACGTTGGACAACGGAAAGATGACAATCTTCATCAGCCCGACCCGATGCCCACCAGAGCCACGCCTATGCAGATTATAGCAACCGCCATCCATCGGACCACGGTCACCGGCTCTTCGAAGAGGACCCTCGACATGATGACTACGAACACATACCCGAGGCTGACGCTTGGGTAGGCGACGGACAGGTCCAGCCTCGCCAGCACCTGAAGATAGAAAACTGTCGCGATTGCATAACAACAGAAACCGCCGATGATGTGGAGATCGCGGGCCAATTCCGCGAAGTCTCTGAGTCGAAAGTCCGGCCGCCGCGACATGCCGTACTTCAGCAGGAGTTGCCCGATGACGCCGATGACAATCGCGACGAGCAATAAAAAGTAAGCGTTCGCGACCATCGCGTCATGTCCTCGCCATCATGGAGACTCCAACGACAATCAACCCCACTCCGGCCCAGCGTATGGACGAGATGGACTCTGCAAAGATGATGGCGGAAAGGCCAACGACAATCGGGAAGCTGAGCGAGAGGAGCGGATAGGCGATAGACAGGGGCATCCGTGAGAGCACCCACAGCCAGCACACGGCTGACAACCCATAGACGATGAATCCACCCCACGTCTCGGGACGGAAGAAGACAGACACAAGCGACCCGTCGGGATCACCAACGCGGGCAGCCTTGAAAAGGATCTGCCCGACGGCATTAAGCATAATGCACACTAAAAGCCAACCCATCACGGCCCGGTGGGGACCCCATCTTGGCATGAGAAACCTCTAGGTAAGCTTCAAGCTGACCGCGAGACCGTCCCGGACAGGCAGAATTGTCGTATATAGACCGGCGGTCTCATACAGGAGGCGCGTATATTCCTGAATGCCCCGGGTGCTTGCCTCGGAAGGGTCGGGGTTCACAACTCTTCCCTGCCAGAGAATATTGTCCGTGATAAGCAGCCCCCCCCGCCTCAGGCGGGGAAGCGTCAGGGGAAGCGACGCCGGGTACTGCTCTTTATCCACATCCACAAAGATGAGATCAAAGGGACCCGCCATCCCCTGGACGATTTGTAATGCATCACCGACGAGAAACTCCACTTTGTCGGCCAGGCCTCCCCGCCCGAGGTACACCTGCCCTAAGCCGGCATTCTCGCCGGAGCGTTCGATGGCGAACACGCGACCGTCAGGGGGGAGGGCCCGCGCAAGCCAGTACGCGGAGTAGCCAAATCCCGCCCCCATCTCGAGGATTCGCTCAGCCCCGACGATGAGGGCGAGCTGGGCAAGGAGGCGACCTGCGACCGGCCCGACGATAGGAAAGCGCCGGCGGGAAGCCGTCTCCTCCATCTCCTCAAGGATGACGTCCCGATCGGGGATCCAGCGCTGAAGGTACGCGTCAATATCCGGCTGGAGCATACCTGGTTGTTACGCCAGAAGGGTTTCCCGAATAGCCTGACACTGGTCCTCAAACGCTTCGTCGGTCAAGACGGGACCGGCTCCGGCGGTCTCAATCTCGAAATCCAGCGTGACCCATGATTTGCACCCACGATAACTATCGGTCTCCTCGAATCCGACCGGCTTGGAGAGCCGACTGACCCGGAGCAGAAGGAGGCACAGGGGATTGTCGGGCCTGTACTGATACCGAAGGTCGATGTACGCCGGAACCCAGATATGGTAGGACTCCAGCTTGTGAAGGGCAGCCAGATCCGTGACCTGGATGACGTCATGCGCCACGGCATAGCTTTCGATCCGCACGCGCCCAAAGGCCTCCGCCTGCTTCCCGATCTGATCGAAGGCGGGGTGAAGGTCAGGGTGAATGTATTGTTTGTCTTGATGAAGGAAGGTCGGGTACAGGGAGAACTCCGGGTACTCCAGGCTAAACGCACTTCCTGCTTCGGCGATCCCTCCCTTGCGGAGGAGGAGGATCTGCCGCCCCTCCGTCAAGGCCTGGACGACGACCGCCCACTCCTTGAGGGCCACCCGGTTCAACCGCAACATGCATTGTCCTCCCCGCCTGGCGCGACGCAGAATGTTTTCCCTGTTCGCTCACCACCAGCGTACCGACCCTCGCGGTTACGACTCCGCCGCAGGTGGGGTGGACCCCTCCAGGCCGGCCATAATGTACTCGTGGAGCCTCTGCTGGGTTTCATCGGAGAGGTCGACATATTCTATCCCGGTGCGATAGACCAGAATCTGCTCCCCCTCGGGGTCCACCTCGTGGCGGTGCACCACCGACCGGATCACGCGGCACCGGAGGTTCACTTCGCGCCCCTGCAGATCGAGCGTGAGATACGAAAGCGTGCCCGGTCGGACGATATGGGCATGCTCGATCATCGCGCCTCCGAGACTGATATCCACCAAGGACGCGTCGTAGATAGCAGTCATTCGGCCCTTGGCTTTGCCACCCACCACAAACCGAGGATGGCGCCGCCTCTCCGCCCCCTTTTTTTCCACAGCCGACCCTTGGGGGTATCCGCGAGGCGAACTCCCCCGTTCCCGGTCATCGTTGTCCCGCGGACACCACGTAATTTCCGCGTCCCGCGCTCGCGCGTGTTCACAGGCAAGGTCTCGACAGCGAAATGAGGCTAGCGGAAGACCAAATTGATGTCAACGGGAAAGCCCGGGGTAATTCTCCTTGGTCGCCCTTCCGCGCGCCTGCTATAATCGCCCAGAGTCGAAAACACGTGGTTTCACAGTGACTTCTGGTGAGTGGTCCCAGGTGAATCTTTACACAAACACGGTCCTTTTTGGTCACGACGCGACCCCTCGCCTCATCGCCTTTGAGATGGAGGGGCAGGACCAGGTCCGCATCTTCGCCAAGAAAAACGGCCAGGTGGCGTCAACCGTTGCATCCTTCACCCCTTTCCTGCTCCTCGCCAACACCACTCTCCTGACCGACTTTCCGGGGGGGGTCGAAATTGAGGCTCTCCAGGGGGAGAACTTTTTCTGCTACCTGGCCCGGTTTCCAACCCTTGCAGACCTGCACAAAGCAAGGCAGTACCTCCAGCGGGTCACGGGAAAGAACCCGACCGCCTCGGACGCGCCCTATTTCTACCTGAGCGACCCGATTCAGCAGTACCTCATCTTGTCGGGGCACACACACTTCCTCGAGATGAGTTTTCACGACCTGACCCGCCTGCAAATGGATATCGAGGTGTATTGCAGCGAAGGATACGAGTTTCCCAGTCCAGCTCGAGAGGAGGATCGGATCATCGTCATCACCTTGAGCGACTCGACCGGCTGGGAGGCGGTCCTGTCAGGGAGGGAGATGACCGAGGCGGAGATGTTGCATGAAATGGTCCGCGTGATCCGCGATCGGGACCCGGATGTCATCGAGGGACACAACCTGTTCCGCTTCGACTTGGAGTATATCGAGGCCCGGGCGAAGCGCCACCGAGTCGAACTCCACCTGGGGCGAGATGGGAGCCCCCTGACGGGCCGTGCCTCCCGGATGCAGATTGCCGAGCGAGCCATCACCTATCGGAAGTACGAAATTTTCGGCCGACACATTGTGGATACGTGGATCCTGGCCCAGCATTACGATGTCAGCGCCCGCGACCTAGAAGGCTATGGCCTCAAGGACGTGGCCAGGCACTTTGATCTGGCCGCCGAGGCGCGAACCTACATCCCGCCGGATAAGATCAGCTGGCACTTCGATCACGACCCGAGCACCCTTATGGAATACGCCTTGGACGATGTGCGAGAGACGCGGGCGATCGCGGCCCTTCTCGCCCCGAGCTATTTCGTCCAGGCGCAGATCTTCCCCCTGAGCTACCAGAACGTCATTCTCCGCGGGAACGCGACCAAAATAGACGCCTTGCTCATCCGGGAATACCTCCGTCAGCGTCACGGCATTCCATCCCCCTCGGCCGGGACCGAGGTCCTCGGGGGCTACACCGACGTCCGGTACCAGGGGGTGGCAACCCACATCCTCCACTGCGACGTCACCTCGCTCTATCCGTCCATCATGCTCCATTACCAGTGTTTCCCCGTCACGGACACACTGGGGGTCTTTCCACAGGTCCTCCAGGACCTCCGAGAGTTCCGCGTGGAGGCCAAGCGGCGAGCCCAAGAGGCCGGACGCGAGGAGGAGCGGGTCTATTTGGAGGCCCTCCAGGCTACGTTTAAGATCCTGATCAACTCCTTCTATGGGTACCTGGGATTTCCCATGGGTCATTTCAACGATTTTGCGCAGGCCAATCGCGTCACCAGCATCGGCCGGGACCTGATCAGGGGGATCGTGGACTGGCTGGAGAACCAGGGGTGTCGGATTATCGAGGTGGACACCGACGGCCTCTACTTCACCCTCCCTGATGGAATGAAACCGCCCGCAGAGGACCAACTCCTCAACGACCTCTCGGCCACGTTGCCGGAGGGGATCCGGCTGGAACTCGCCGGGCGGTATCGGTCCATGTTCAGCTACAAGATGAAAAACTACGCCCTCCTCGACGAGCAAGGAAAGCTCATCATTAAGGGCTCGGGTCTCCGATCGCGGGGGCTCGAGCTGTTCCAACGGCAGTGGATGGAAGAAACCATGCTCCTCCTCCTCCGTGGAGAAAAGGAGAAGATATCTGAGCTCACCGACCGCTACCGGAAGGACTTCGACGCCCACCGCTTCCCTGTCCAAATGTTCATGAAGACCGAGACCCTCCAGGACTCCCTCGAGACCTACCAGCAAAAGGTGAAGGGAAAGAAGCGAAACCCCGCCGCCCACTACGAACTCGCCTTGAAGTCAGCGCGGCCGTACCAGCCCGGTGATCAGATCTCGTACTACGTCTCGGGGCAGGGGGTAAAGGTCAAGGTTCACCAAGCGGCTAAGCTGGCTTCGCAGTGGGACCGGGAGCGGCCTGATGAGCATGTGGAGTATTACAAGGCCAAGCTCCTCGACCTCTACGAGAAATTCAAGCCCTTCATCGAGCAGGAAGGGCTCGTCCCGGTTCGTCACGAAGAAAAGAATGGGTGAATCTATCGGTTCCCACCACGGGGGCCTCGTCGAAAAACTCCCGGAGGTGACCGGCATCGGCCCCATCATCTTTGACGCGATCAAAGATCGCGTGACCGTCAAGCGAATCTAACCTGTCAGTTCGGGCGAGTGGGAGGCAAAGATTCATGACTGGATCCATCACGGCCGAAGTGCTCGACCGCTTAAAACCTCAAGTCGCCAGCCAGATCTACCGTGCCCGCCAGGAGTTCCGGGGTCTGGTGTATGCCGACCTCCGCCTGGAGGTGAGAGAGGCGCAGGCGGCGACCGCCGAAAACGGCCAGAGCAAGGAGGCAAGCCGCGACGCCACCATGAGCTTTGGGATCCGGGCCCTTGCCGGTGGGAAGATTCTCGCCTCCGGCTACTACGGCCGTCTCCTCGGCGCAAAGGAGCTCGCGACCGTACCCGAGATTGTGCGGGAGGGCCTTCGGCGCGCCACCGCGCGGGCGAAGGCGAGCGCCACGCAGAAGATGGCGCTCAAGCGGCAGATGGCCGGCCTGGCGAAAAGCCTCACGGACACCGTGTTAGCCCCCATTCCGGTCCGACAGGAGACTATCCCGGGGAGCTTTCAGATTGATCCCCGATCGGTCCCCCTGTCAGAGATTATCCGGCACACCACCGAGGTCTCCCGGGCGGTGGCCGGCCTCGATTCCGCCATTCGCTACAACCAAGTAACCAGCCTCACCCAGCTCACCCGGCACCTTTTTGTGAGTTCCGAGGGGGCCCTCATTGACCAGAGCAGCGCTCTCACCGAGGGGAGCTGCAACGTGGTGGCCGCGCGGAACGGGGTGGTGCAGGAAGACTGGGATGCCATCGGAGACCAGCGGGGGTTTGAGGTCCTGCTGCACGGGGTGGCAGACGAGCTGATCCGCTTTCCAGACCTGGCGACCTTTGCCGTGGACCTCGCCCGTGAGACGGTCGCGCTCTGTACCGCCCCCCCCTGTCCGACAACCCGCGACCCCGTCGTGGTGGTGACCGACCCGCACTTCAATGCGCTCCTCTGTCACGAGATCATTGGCCACCCCACGGAACTCGATCGAGCCCTGAAAATGGAGACGGCCTATGCCGGCCGTTCCTGGCTCCTCCAAGACCTCGCGGTACATCAGATCGGCCGGCAGATCGCCTCGCCGGCCGTCACGGCTTACTCCGATCCCGGCCTCCCGGGATACGGACACTATCGGTATGACGACGAGGGGACGCCGGGAAAACGGGTCACTCACATCGACCACGGGAACTTCCAGGGATTTATGAACAGCCGCCAAACGGCGGCGATCCTGGGCGCCGAGCCGAACGGTCACGCCAAGGCGACCGAGGCCTTCCTCGTCCCGCTGATCCGGATGTCCAACACGGTCTTTGCCCCTGGAGACCAGGCGCCTCAAGATATTATCCGAGAGGTAGAGACCGGATACTATGTGGAGGGCCACAAGATCCCTTCCATCGCCGAGTCCCGCGAAAATTTCCGCATCTCCGCCCGGAAGGTCTATGCAATCCGCCACGGGGAACTCCGCGAACTCTACCGCGACGGGGGGATCATGGCGGACTCGAAAGATTATCTCATGTCCATCGATGCCGTGGGGAACGACTTCCGCCTCTTCCCGATCGCGAACTGCGGAAAGGGGCAACCCATGCAAACGAAGCGGGTTGGGAACGGCGGCCCTACGATGCGCGGGTTGGCTCGCCTGACCGGAGGTGGCGGATGATTTCTCGGGGGAGGTTGCAGCGCGCGGTGCGCGAGGCCCTGGATGCCCTCCGGTCCGTCAAGGATGTTCAGGAGGCGGAGGTCTATGCCGCCTCCACGACGCACCTCCTCACCCGACTGCACTACACATCCCACCTCCCCTGTAATGGCGTCGAAGAGCCCAAGTCCACCTTTGCTTACGGCATCGGCATCCGGGCGGTCTTTCGAACCTCCGAAGGAATCCGAGTCGGCTTCGGCAGCGAGCCGAGCGACCTAACGATCGAGGGGGTCCGGCGGGCCCTCGCGAAGGCCCGAGAGGCGGCGGTCCCAGACCCCGAATTCGTCTCACTTCCCAAACCCACGGGTGAAGCGCGGATCCTCAAGCGCTCCCACGACCCCACTCTCATGGACCTCCGAGATACCGATCTGCTCACGGCGGGATGGAAGGTCATCCGGGGAACTCTTAGGACCTTCCTAGGTTCCCGTACGTTGGCCGATCTCACCACAGGGCAGTCCTCCCTCACTTCCCTCGGTCTCATCCTGAGTGGCGACCTTACCATCCTCCAGGAGCGGATCGCCGTCGCTTCCACCCGGCTTCCGGAAGCTCAGACTGACGAATCGACCGTCCTCCTCGCCTTTCTCACGGCCATGGTCGAGCGACTGCAGGCCAAGGGGAGTGGGTGGTCCGCTGACAGACGCTTGGCCGATTTCACCGGCGCGGCCGGCGCGCAGGCGGCCCGGGCTGCCATCGCCTCCATCGGCGGCCGTCGCGTCCGGCCGGGAAGTTACCGAGTAATCTTGGGTCCGCAAGCCGTGACCGACCTCATGACCCACCTGATTCTTCCCGGCCTGACCGCTAGCACCTTTTATGCGGGGAACTCCCCCTTTCAGGGGCGCATGAATCAGCGCGTGGCCTCAGAACTCGTCACCCTGTACGATCATGGCGCCGCCCGCGGTCTGGCTGCCAGCAAGGGGATTACCTGCGAAGGGCTCCCGACCGGCCGCACCGACCTCATCCGCGGAGGGATCCTGGCGGGTCTGCTGAGCAACTCCTACGAAACCTACCGTCTCCTTCGTGACCCCCGAGGAAAGGAGAAGCTCGGGATTGAGCCCCGGCGCGGCCGCAAGGCTTTGGTCCCGCGAAACGGGTTCCGGTTCGTAGGCGGAGCGGGCCGCCACTTTGATCTCCCACCCAGGATTGCCGCCACCAACGTTGTCCTGGAAGGGAAAAAGACCTGCAGCCCCCGAGAACTTCTCAAGCTCGTCGGCGACGGACTCTACATCGGGCGAATCTGGTACACGTACCCCATCAACGGGTTGGCCGCCGGGGATTTCACGTGCACCGTGGTGGGGGATTCCTTTCTCATCAAGGAAGGAAGGTTCGCCAGTCCGCTGAAGCCCAATTCGGTGCGGATCAACGATAATATCCTGAAGATCCTGAACGCCGTCGTGGGGATTGGCCGAGAGCGAATCGGAACCTTCGCCTGGGCGGCGGATGAGATCGTCTATACCCCAGAGGTCGTAGTCGAAGACGTAAGGATCACGGAGATCGCTGAATTCGCCGATCAACTCTGAGTCAAGAGTCAGAAACCGGACACCAGAGGGACAGGGTGTTCCTGGGCCGGGCTGAAGAAAAAGCAAAAGGGCCCCGAACGTTTCGAGGCCCTTGCTTCTACCAGAAGGATTCAGCCAGGCTACAGCCTGACGACGTTGGCTGCTTGATTGCCCTTCGGTCCTTCCACGACATCGAACTCAACCGACTGCCCTTCGGTCAGGGTCTTGAATCCGTCCCCCTGCATCGCCGAAAAGTGTACAAATACATCAGGACCATCTGGTCGCTCGATGAATCCGTAGCCTTTGGCGTCGTTGAACCACTTCACGGTACCAGTTTGTCGCATGTGCTGTTCTCCCCCCTTTCTCTGTAAGATCCCCGGGGACTCCCCAGGGGCGAAGTCCCGTCGCGACGGGACGTAATCAAAAAAATAACCGCAGGGGCTTTTCATGAAGCCCGTGCGGTTTCACGTGCCACAACAAGCCGACCACGAAATGCGGGTGCACGTTACCGTTTCCCTCTCTCCTTGTCAAGGGTTATTTCTTTATGATAGAGCTGACTCAAGGAGAGACTATGCGCGCCGAACAGGCAGCGGCCCTCTTTTCCCGAGGAGAAAAGCAGCGGCGTGCCGGCACGTTCGCCAAGGCTCTGACGTCGTATCGGGACGCCGCGAAGCGCTACCAGCGTACCGGTGACCGGCGGGGGCTCTTCCAGTGCCTGGTCGCCCAGGGCCACTGCCTGAGGCTGCTGGGCCACTTCAATCTTGCGCGGGGGACCTATCAGAAGGCCCTCACACTGGCCGCCACGCGGGGAACTTCGGCCGAACGGGCCGATGCCGAGGTCGGTCTCGGAATGAGTCTCAGGGCCCTGGGGGATTATCGGGGGGCTTTACGCCTGTTCGCGCGCGCCGGCCGGACATACCGCAGGACCCGCGATCGCACCGGTGAGGCATACGTCCTGTGGGCCACGGCAGGCGCCTTGCGGATTCGGGGAACCCTTCACGATGCGCTCGACACCTTTCGTCGGGCGAGGATTCTCTTTGCGCAGGAGGGCGACCGTTCCGGAGAGGGTTACTGCCTCTGTGGGATGGGAGGTGCGACTCGGCTGATGGGAAAGCCCCACGATTCTCTCGCCTACTACACGGAGGCGCGGCGACACCTCAGCAAGGGGCGCGATACGTTCGGCAGAGCCTACGCGGCCTGCGGCATCGCCAATGCCAACCGGATGCTCGGGCGCGCCCAGGCCGCCCGCACCAACTTTGCCAAGGCGCGACACCTCTACGCGGATCTCAAGGACCGGGTAAGCTACGCCTACACCCTCTGGGGAGAGGCGACCCTCTATAAGGTCCTGGGACAACTTCGGCGGGCCGAACAAGCTTTTGGCGAAGCCGAGACGATCTTTACTCACACTCGGGATCGGCGAGGTCGGGTGTACACGCGCCTGGGCATGGGAGAGATTCTGATCCTGCACGGGAAGCGAAAGCGGGCCAGGCTCCTCCTGGAAAAGGCCCATGGCGAGGCCCGACGCCACGGCTTTCGCTTCGAGGAACTCCACGGTCAGCTCTTGCTCACCGAACTGGACCGCCTGGAGGGCAGACGGGTTTCATTCGCCCCCTTGAGACGCCGATACCAGGCGCTCGGCTCCACTTTCCTCGGCGACTTTAGCCTGCCCCTCAACCTCCCGTGACGGCCCCGATGCCCGACACTCTCAGTTCTCGAGAGGCCACACGCGGTAGAATCTCCGCCGCATTGTCTATGAGAGACGGGCGACGGCGGCCTGATAGACCGCCGGAGGAGCCGCGCCTTCAATCCGTTCCTCACCAACAATAATGGTGGGGACCGCTTCGGCCTTCCACAGATCTATCGCCTCCAGGTACTCCCCGTAGACCGCCTCCTTCAGCTTGGGGTCTGTGCAATCGATCCGAAAGCGGTCGAGATCAAGACCGGACTGGAGTGCTACCGCCTCCAGCACGGCTCCGTCACTGATATCTCGGTTTTCGACCAGGAAGGTGCGGAAGAGGGCAAAGTGGAAGGTGTCCGAGGCCTCGTCTCCCTGGCGCCTGGCCGCGTGCGCGGCGAGCAGGGCGGGAACGCTCGACCCGGGATACCGCTCCCCCTGGATCCAGGGACGGATCCCCAAAGAGGGCTCCGCGGCCGCCGCCCGCAGCCAGTGGCCACGGCGCTCGCTGGAGAAGGTGGGGAAGGCAACCGTCTCAGGCTTCAGGATATACCCGACTCGCCGGAGGGAAAATCGCTGGACGAAGCCCCCCAGGACCGTGTTGAGCCGAACCTCGGCCACCAAGCACCACGGTCAGAGGTAATCAAACACCACCAGAATTGACATGGGCTATCCTCACGCTGATCCGCGACGTGCGGGCGTGTCAAAAGGTAATATCGCTGACTCGCACCACGGTCCTAGCCCGGATTTTTCACACAGGAATGAATAATCCGCCCTCCGGGCTTCGACTCCGCCCCGCGTTTACGGGGCGTCGCTCAGGGCTAGCCTTGAGCAGGCCGCGGGAGCGATCTGTCGAAACCCCCCGGTACGGCCGAGGCCGCACCGGCGGGCGCATTATTCACTAAGCCACTCCGCTCGTGAATAATGCGGGCTAGCGCACCCCCGTTTCCTGGAGCTGCTTCCGGAGAGCCGCGATCCGTTTCTCCCGCTCCTCGAGGGTCTCGGTGAGTTTGTGGACTTCAGCGGCCCGTTCCGCCTCCAGGAGGGTGGCCTGTTGGAACTCTTCCTCGCGGACCTGAAGTTCGGCCTGGAGTCTCTTCTGCTCCTCCAGCAATCGCCGAGCGGTCCCCTGCCACGCGCGCAGGGCTTCCTGGTCCGCCCGGCGGGCTTTCTCTATCCCCTGAAGCGTTCGCTGAAGAGTGGCAAATTCTTTCTCGCGCCGGGCGACTCGGCGGTCGAGCTGTTCTTTCTCCACCTGCATGGTCTGGATTTCTCCCGTCAGCTTCTTCTTATCACCTTGGACTGCCTTGAGGGTAGCCGCCATTTTCTTGGCATCGCTCTTGAGGGCGCCGAATTGCTTTTTTAATGCGTCCCTTTCTTTGCGCGCCTTGGCCAACTCTTTTTTCAGGCCCCGCACGTCGGCCTTGAGCTTATCTCGGCCCGTGACAGTCTGCCGAAGCTTCGTTGCCGACTTGGCCTCGGTGAGCTTGTGGACTTCGGTGACTCCCTCAATTTCCGCCGTCAGCTGACTCGTCTTCTCGGTCAGAAGGGCAATCTGCTGAGTGGCCTTATAGTACCGATACCCGAGAACACCGACCACCGCGCAGGCCACAAAAAGCATCACCCATGTCACGGCATCTCGCATCGCTCCCCCCGAACTGGATCTTGCGCACCCTGCTCCCGAAGGGCAACTCCCATCTTACTCCCTACCATATATTATTATGACGGACGCCTCAATGAGGAAGCGACTGTGAAAATACCGGTCACCTCAGCTCACGTTCGGAAAAGGAGAAACACGGGAAGGCACGGGAGGCACAGTTGGCAGCAAAGGATTCACCGCATCAGGAGAGCTTCGTGAGGCGCCAGCGGGTCTCTGCTCCCGGGACCTGCTCGAGGATCCCCTGCCCCTCAAGGGCGGTGAAAAGAGGCGAGAGTTGCTCCACCGACAGTCCGGTTCGCGTGGCAAGCTCTGCGGCGGTCAGCCCCGCTCCGTTGGGGAAAGCCCCCGTATACAGGTGCAAACTCTGAAGCAGATGGTCCGCTTCGGGGATCGACAGCCGCCGCCCCCGGGCAGCCGTATACTCTGCGAGGCGGGCCTCGATGGCCTGGAACATTTCACGATTGGAGGCGAACTTGAACTCCGGATTCCCGGTGCGACGGGCCCCCTCGGCTTCGACCGCCTCCAGAATACGCCAGAGCCCCTTATGGACCACCGGGAACTGTCCCTGCCGCAGGCGATGGTAGATCGCGCCGATCCGGGCGTACATCTCTGGGACGGATAAGCTTTGCCCTCGGTTCAGGTACCGGTTCACCACAGCCGCTCCCTTTTCCCCATCGAGTTTCGCGACGCCGACCACCCCTTCGCTGGCGTTCCGGGACCAGCCGATCACAAAAACCTCGTCCATGACCTGCTCGGCCTGCGGATCAAAGGCTTGATACGTGGCCGCATCCGGGTCTTTGGGATCCGGGTTTGGATTGGTCGCATAGCCCCAGGCGCCTTTGGCGGGGGTCAGCCCCAGGTCGAGGTCCACCACGTCCCCGATGGCAAAGACCACCGTGTCCACGGGGAGCACCGTGATCTCGCCCAGGCCTTTGGCGGCCAGGGACCCCCGGCGTTCCTCCAAGGTAT
Source organism: Candidatus Methylomirabilota bacterium (assembly GCA_019456075.1). GTDB lineage: Bacteria > Methylomirabilota > Methylomirabilia > Methylomirabilales > CSP1-5 > CSP1-5. The sequence continues at coordinate 7,840 of VRUN01000032.1, read as the reverse complement.
TTTCCTCCACCTCCATCCCCACCAGGCGCCCACCCGCATCCCGGAGAATCGCTTTCGGGGAGGACAGAAAGCGAAAACGGAGGCGCGTCGGCCCCCGGCCCTCCTTCGGCTCTACATGACAGTCCTTGGTCAGCTCCTGGAACTGGACGTCCATGTCCTGGCCGAGCGGCGCGAGCCGGGGCCGAATCCGCTCAAGTTCCGCCTTGAGCGCCTCTTGGTCGTAATGCCAGGCAATCGGGCGCATCTCGCGGTCATCGTATTTCCGCTCCACGGGCCCCCGCCGTGCCACGGCGATGACCTCCGGGACCTGACGGATCGTGACCAGATAGTTCGCGATGTCCGCCATGACATTGCCGATGCCGATGACGGCCACGCGCTCACCCATGGGAAACTCTTTCTGGCTGAAGGGGGGGAGGAGGTTGTAATGGTAGACCAGGTCCTTGGCGTGATAGACGTTTGGCCCATCGTCCCCCGGAACGCCCAATGACTTCGTCCCCTGGGCACCCGCCGCGACGACGATGGCGCTTGGTTTGAGATCCTGGAGCTCGCTTAACCGGATAGCCCCCGCGTCCCCCACTTGAACGCCACCGAAGTAAATCACCCGGGGATCGGCCAGGATCTTTCGAAAATGCTTCCGCAGGCCCTCTTTCATCTGGTGTTTCGACAGGTAGATGCCATACTCTGCGAGTCCACCGGGCTTAATATCCCGGTTGAGGATCACGACGGTGTGCCCCTGTTGGGCGAGCTTGGCGGTGGCATAGATCGCCGCCGGGCCCGCGCCGATCATGATCACCAGATGTCCTGACCGCTCTTTCATCCCCGGATTTTTCATTGCGTCTTCCGTTGAAACGACGACTCACACCCCCAGAGGGAGGCAATGTGTGCCAGGGCTTAGGAAGACACCCTTGCAAGGACCGCGCCTGATCATTGCTCCGACAGGAGACGGCGAACCTCCCGAAAGGTAGCGTGAAACATGGGCCGGGTCAAGCGGCGGGTGAGCGTATTCTGCTGGCTCGGATGGTAGGAGGCAAAGACGGTGAGCCCCTTCCCAAGGCGGAAACGGGCCCCATGGGCGAAACGGGGCCGGGGCCTCGGCAGAGCGATTCCGGTCTCATGACAGGCGTGGAGAAACGTGTCGAAGGCGATCCGACCGAGGGTGACCACCACGCGGACTTTACGCAGCAGCCTGAGCTCCTGCAGAAGGTACGGACGGCAGTTCCCGAGCTCTTGGCGTGTCGGTCTATTCTGGGGTGGGGCACACCGGAGCGACGCGCTAATGTAGCAGTCCCGGAGCTTCAGGCCGTCGTCCCGAGAGACGGAAGACGGCTGATTGGCAAAGCCGAACGTGTACAGGGCACGGATGAGCCAATCACCGCTTCGATCACCCGTAAAGATCCGACCAGTCCTGTTCCCCCCATGGGCGGCTGGGGCCAGCCCCAGAATCAGCATTCTCGCCCCGGGATCGCCAAAGCTCGGAATTGGTCTTCCCCAGTATTCCCAGTCCCGGTAACGGCGGACCTTTTGCGCCGCCACGTGCGCCCGGTACCGGGTCAACCGGGGACACCGGGTACACCGAACCACCTCGGCCTGGACGTGCGCCAGCGCTCGTTGATTCCTCGAAAGCGCTCGCATGTTCGCTCGGGAAGGAGTATCCACGGTACGGCCGGGCTATGAGTCCATTCTCTCCGGGGGTGAAGCCGTGGCTGCTGTTGAGCGATCATTTCCCGTTCCGAATTCGATCACCAGAATCGTGAGATTATCGGTCCCACCCCGGGCGAAGACCTGTTCCTGAAGGGCTTCACCCCCCTCCTGCGCCCCGGGGCTTTGCAGAAAGACCTGCGCAATCTCGTCCCCCTCGAGGACATCGAAAAGGCCATCACAGGCAACCACGAGAAACCGATGGTCCGCGCTGAGCCGCCGCTCGCCCACGGCCGGCACGGCCATCACCCCCACGGGACGAAAGTAGTTATCGCCGAAGCTCCGGGTGGGCATAAGCCCCCGCAGCCCCCGGATCACATATCCCCCCTCGATCTCTCCACCAGCCCTGATGATTCGCGACCGCTCCGCGGGATGGTCCACCCGATGTGGTTCCGTGAGGGAGATTGCTTCCGCGGCCACCAGGAGAATCCCGCCGTCCCCGACGTGGGCGAAGCTCAGTTCATCCTTCCGGAGAAAGACCGTGGCCGCGGTGGCACCGCTCTCGATCCCTTGCAGTTGCTCCTCGACCGTCGAGTAGGCCTGCCGGAATGCCTCAGGCGGCGGGACCCCTGCCTCGACAGCTTGGAAGACGGCCTCATGGAGTGAGGCTGCCACGAACTCGGCCGCCTCCACCCCCCCATGGCCATCATAGACGCCGCCAAAGAGTCCCACCCCAGGGCGGATTTCCAGGACATGCCGATCCTCCATCGCCCGCCGAAAGCCGATGTCCGATATCTGATGCACCGATCGGATATGGCGAGTGGCCGAATCGGGCTGCGTCGGCATCAGTCCCCCCACCAGAGTGTCCACACCTCCCGATCCTCTTTGCTGTGACGATATGTCAGGGGAGAGGCAAAGGCAAGGCTTGGGATTTTGTAGCCCCCCGGCTATAGTCAGAGGGTGGGCTACGCCGCAGCGAATAACCAAGAGCTAGTCGCCCTGACCTTTCGATCCCTCGAGGCGGGCTTTGCTAAGGGAGGTGATACGGAGGCCACCTCAACCCTGCAGGAGGCCTTTGCCCGGCGGATTAGCAGTTGCTTGATCGATCTGCCGTCGCCGGAAGAGCTGAAGGAGCTTCCCGAGGCACTGCAACAGGAGGTCCAAGAGCGCCGACGGGAGGCCGCGCTGCTCAGGCAGAAGCGGGACGCGGCCTTGCAGATCATCCCCGCCTACAACAACCTGGTTCAGAGCTACCGCGCCTACGATGCCGAGGCGGGCTCCCCGAGGCGCATCGCTCGTTACCTGGGGATGTCGGCCACCACCGTTTTGGTCGGAGGGTTTCTGGGCTACGTGGCAGAGCGAGGGATCGGGGTCCCGTACGCCACAGTCGTCGGAATCGCCTTGGGGATCATCGCTTTCTTCCGCATGATCCTCAAGACCCTCGGCACCACCCAGCAGATGACGCGGGTGGAATCTGCCCACGCCGCTCACGTGGAAAGACTGAAAGAGGATCTCAACGCCGCCTTCGAGGCGGTAGACCGGCAAGGACCCCTGAAAGGGGAAAAAGACCCCCCCGTATGACGGAGGCAGCACCATGGCAGATGCGGCTCATCTTGTGGAAGAGACACGAAAGACCCTTCAGGCGGTCGAGACGCGGATCCGCCGACACCCCTACCTGGATGCCCTGGAAGCCGGCCAGGTCTCGGAAGATGACCTCCGCCGCTTTGCGGGCCAGCAGCACCATATCATCACGAGCGATCTTAGGGCGATGGCCCTGGTGATCGCCAAGGCGGATACCGCGGAAACCCGGGAGTTCTTTTGGGGAGGAATTCAGGCGGAACGAATGGCCCTCGAGGCCCTGCAGGCCTTTGCCACCGCCCTCGCGATGCCGGTCACAGAACTGAAGGCCGCCGAGCCGATCCCCGGAACCTTCGCCTACAGCGCCTTTGTCGCCTGGCTCGCCCTCTTCGGCTCCTGTGCCGAATTTGCCGCCGCGTTCCTCGTCAATCTGGAGGCATGGGGAGGAAACTGCGCCCGCATGCGGCAAGCCCTTAAGGGACGGTACCAAATGCAGGATGAAAATGTCGTCTTCTTCGAACTGTTCAGCAGCACGCCTCCGGACTTCCAAGACCGGGCTCTGGGGGTGATCCAGGAGGGACTCGAGCGGGGGGTTGAACCCCAACAGATAAGGCGGGCAGCCCGGCTGCTCCAGGGCTACGAGCTGCTCTACTGGGATACCCTGTATCAGGCGGTCACCGGCGAGCCCCGCAGAAGTGCTGAGCGAGAGTCGAAGCACTAACGGTGACAGGCTTCACACCGCCGCCGTCGGGCACTTCCCGGCAGGAAGATTCTATGACAGGAGGGACACCGGCGAGGGGGGCGCCGCTCGCCGTGCTTGAGCAAATACTGGGCGAGGTCGAATAGGGGGAGTTCCTTCTGGGAAAGGGTCAGTACGAGCTGGGGTTTCACGACCTGCCCGAGCAGGGGGAAGTTCAGGGTCTGGACAAGGGGGATGCTGATGCTGGGCAGTTCCCGATGGTCGGCGATCGCCTCCACGAGCCCCCTCACTCGGTGTTGCTCTTCCTTCAGCAACTCCAGTTGGCCTTTCACGGCGCACATGAGGATAGCCCCGGGGGTCGCCTCCTCCCCAAGGGAAAGGGTGGGCGCCAAGGTGCGCCATGTCCTGGCATGCGCGGCAGTCGGGACCTGAGCATGTAGATAGAGGAGAGGGAAAAGAAATCCTGCGATCGGGAGGCGGTACCTATCCCGGACGTAACGGTAGGCCGCCCCTTCCAGGCCGAACAGTTGGAGGTTCAGCGGATACCGATCGTGTCCCGGGAGTCGACCACTCAGCAGGGCAAAGGCCTCCCGCAGGATTCCCTCGCATTCGGTCTCCCGGGCCACCTCGCGAGCGACCTCATCCACCAGTGCAGGAGACAGAGCCGCCGCGGCCGCACTCCCGATATCAGGCATCACCTGCCGAAGCAGATTCTCATCCGCTTCAAGCACGCATGAGAGATCCCACTCCAGCAGTGACGCGAAGAACCAGGTGACAGACCGATCCGCCATTTACCTCCCAGGCCATCGGCGCTTCGCGTACTTGGGGGGTCTGTTTGAGCCGTCGGAGAGGCCGGATTCCCCTCAGCAGGTAAGAACGGGATTCAATTGTCCTCAAAATAGACGAGAGTCTTCCGGACACCACGAAGACCTGAGGAGGTTTCCGCGGTCCGCCGCCACTCCCTGGACACTGGGGGAACTACTTCCCGCCCAGGATGGCGTCCTTGAGGCCCTTCGCGATTCGGATGCGAACCACCCGCTTGGCAGGAATCTTGATAGGCTGGCCCGTTTGAGGGTTCCGACCCATGCGCGCCTTGCGGTTTACCAGTACGACCTTCCCAATCCCTGGGAGAGTGAACCCGTTCTTGGCCTCCTTGGCCGCCAAAGAGGCGAGGTCTTCCAAGATGGCGTTCGCCGCCGCCTTCGTAATGTCTGCGTTGTCCGCTATCCGCCCTACGATCTGTGCCTTCGTCATCGCCTTCGCCATTAATCCCTCCTTTGCGCTGACGGTTTCCTCCACCTCGTTTTCCTGCCGACCAAAGCTATAACCTGTCAGGCCTCGCGAGTCAATAGGTTCTTCAGGGACCCCGCACTGGGGGGCTCACCCCTTCGCCTTCGTCCCTTCCAAAGCGTGTTCCAACTCCTTGACCCGGTCCCGAAGCGCCTTCTGCGTATTAAAGGTCTCGGTATCGTCCCGCATGATGGCAAAGATCCACTCCACCTGCCCGCCGGCCCCCTTCAGCAACCCAACCGTAAAGGCGATGGAGAAGCGGCTCCCGTCCTTCTTCAGGGCCGGAACCCGAAGGACCTGATCGCCGTAATGGGTCTGACCGGTCCGCATGACCTCGTGATAGCCAGCCCAGTGCCGCTCTCGTTGCTTCTCGGGGACAATGAGATCTAATGACTGCCCAAGGGACTCGGCCTCTGCAAAGCCGAACATCCTTTCAGCCCCGGGGTTCCACAGCTCGATCTTTCCATCGGCTCCGGCGACCACGATGGCGTCCGCTGACTCCCGGATGATTCTCTCAGAGATTGACATCCTCCACCTCTTTTCCTTCGATCGTCCTGCGGGTGTCCCTAGGGAACCTGGATGGTGAACCATCCATCTCGGCTAGGACGCAGTCAGGGTCACGATGTGATGATAGTGTATGGTGAGTCGCGTGCCCTGCTCAGAGCCTTCGGGCTCGACCTGGACAACTAGACCATCTGCCGCCTCAAGCGTCCCCACCAGACGTCCTATGACTGTCGGGCCCCCAGGGGCTTCCGGTGCCAGCGTGAGGGTGACTCGCTTCCCCACATGCGGTCTGATCTCTTCTGGTTTCATCACATCCCTCCTTTCCTTTTCCGGCCACCGATGACTCCCAAGAACCCTCGTGGACCCCTTTCACGAACCCCGAGCGTCCAACGGCTCAGGCATCGGTCTCCTCACGCGGCGCCCAATCCTGTCCGAGGAGATACAGAGTCCGGGGAGGTTCTCCTCCCGCATCTCTCACAATTGCGTCAAGGGCTGCGAAATATTCCTCCTCGGAGACCCCCCCCTGCATCGTGCCGAGGGGGAGGACCCCAATCGTCTTACAGTCATGCGCCGCCAGCTCGCTGAGAGCGTCGTAAAGACCCACGCGGACAACTTCTTTGTGGCATATCGTCTCTGCCTCGAAGTCGCAAACGATGACGCTCGCGATATATTTTACCCCTTTCCTTTTCCCGTCCGTGATCACGACTGAACCCAGCGCGTGCTTCTCCACTCGCGCGGCTCGCTCCACAGCAGCCCACAGGTCCAGGGGGGTTGCGTTCGGGTCTAATTCCTCCGTCACCGCTTGCAGGCACAGGTAAGTATCCTCGGGAACGATGAGTGCATCGAGTGCCCCCGGCAGCCCGTGCGATCGCCACACAACAAATTCCGTGGACCCCAGGCGCCTGATGCTTTCCCCCTCCACAACGAAAGTTTCTCCCGAGTCTCGACCAGCCCGCAAGACGGCATCCTGAATGCCATATCTGCGACCGCCACGGGTGAGATTCTTCTGCGCTTCCCCTGTACCGATACGGACCGAAACTCCCGACGAAGATTTCGCCAGGGCAAAGGCTGGATGGATCCTCTCCTTGACCGCAAACCATTGCCCCTGCTAAAAGGGCATGGACGCGTCGGGAGAGATTTGATGGATGTTGCCACTCATGTCACGATCGGGGCTTTCGCCGGGATCGGCTTCGGCAAGGGCAAGAGGGGAAGCGCGGCAATCTGGGTTGCGGTCTTCCTCGGGTCCATGGCCCCCGACATCGATGCGCTCCTGCACCTCATCAACCCCGATTTGTACTCGGCCTCCCACCGGATGTACACCCACACCCTTCTCGGGGTGGCCATCCTGTCTGCCGTGACGGCGGGCCTCATCACCTTTCTTTCGAGACAACCCGGTTTCTTTCGCCTCTATTTCTATGTCGTGCTCGGGGGTCTCATCCACCTAGGGCTCGATGCGCTTACCAATTACCCGCTCTACCCCCTGGTCCCCTTCTCCGCCGAAAACTACGCCCTCGGCCTCGTCGGGAGGCACGATCCATTCTTCAAGGCAGTGGCCCTCATCGGGGGCGGCCTCATCCTTATCCTCCCCCGACTCTTTGCCCGCCCCCTTCTGCTTCTGGGGCTCGTCGTCATGGTAGGCAGAGCGGCGGTTGCCTTCTTCTTCCACCGCTGACCACCAGCAGTCAGCTGCCCGCAATCACCGTATTTCGAATTTTCGATTTCGGATTTAGAATTTGAAAATCCAGGGGCGTCTCCACAAAATTCCACATTCGCAATTCCAAATCCGAAATACTTCACGCTGATCGCTGGCTGCCGACAGCTTCGGTCCCTTATTCTTCTCCGCGGTCCGGCCTCTGGAAGAGGGCGAAGGGATCGTCGATCCGAAAGACATCCTGGGTGTAAAAGGCCTGGCCGTATGTGCAACCAATCAGGAGGCCAAAAAAGCGCGCCACCGTCTCGAGGCGGTCTGGAACATCCCGATAGCCTGGTCGGCCGAACTGGGAATGATGCGCGCTGATGGCTTGAAGGGCCCTGGGGAGCTCTTGGTCTACAGGCACAATAAAGGAAGGGCGCTCAAAGGGAATCAGAAAGTAGTACAGAACCTTTTGCACCGCATGCGGCTGCCCGGCT
>VRUN01000031.1 GCA_019456075.1 Candidatus Methylomirabilota bacterium | reverse complement strand
TATCGTGGAAAGCCATAATTCCACCGTCGATTACTTTGGGAAACCACAACTCAAAATCTAATTTCACCATATCGTATTGGTGGTCTCCATCTATGAAAATCAATTCAATAGGTTCGCGAAATTCTTGAGCTGCTTCTGAAGACGTCTTAATAATCGGAATTACTGTATCGTCGACGCCAGCATTCTTGACATTGGCCGTGAATTCTTCAAAAGTCAAAACTTTCCCGTAGGATTTCGCTTCTTCGGGAGACCCCGTATGTGGATCAATTGCATGGATCTTAACTTTGTTACCGCTTCTTGAACCCTTGGCTAACCATATTGTTGATTTTCCCTTCCAAGAACCGATTTCAACGATCACCCCCCTTCCCGTACAGGCTTTTGCAAGACGGAAAAGCAGTTGTCCCTCACTATGGGTCAACCAACCATGAACTTCGTCAACCAAGTTTTTGATTTCATCCATGGTAACGTACCTCTCGGTACATCATCACACCTACAAACATCATGGCACCCAAGTAGAGGAACACTATAGCATAATCGATCAATTGCATGGTCCCTCCATCTGGGTAGCCCGCATCAGAATATGAGGTCTTGATGCGCCACCGCAATCATGGTATAAAAGGACCGCTGGCTTGCCTATTCCTGATCGACTGACCGCTCGCGTCTTTCACCGATAGTCTGGAGCTCTTCTCGGTGCCGCTCGACCGTTCGATCAAGGCTCTTATCTGGGACTTTGGTGGTGTGCTCGTGCGGACTGAGGACCCCAGGGGTCGGCGCGAGTGGGAGCAGAAGCTCGGGCTTTCCCCTTACGACATCGACCGCGTCGTGCTGGGTAGCAAAGCGTGGATTCAGGCACAGTGCGGCGAGATACCAGAGGAAGAGTACTGGACCGAGATCCGTGTGCATCTCGGTCTCGACGAGAGGGCCATCCAGGACTTACGGCGTGATTTCTACAGGGGGGACCGCATTAATCCGGTTGTGCTCGATGTAATCACGCGCCTCCGTCCACACTATAAGCAAGCCGTCTTGAGCAATGCCGTGCCATCCCTGCTCGAGACGCTGCGTGACCGTTTCCATATTGCCCACCTGTTTGATGTCATCATAACGTCCGCATCAATCGGAGTGATGAAGCCGGACCCGCGGGCCTATCGGGCTGCCCTAGACGCCTTAAGCCTACGGGCTGAGGAGACGGTCTTCATCGATGATGTCCACGAGAATATTGAGGGAGCGAAGCAGCTCGGCATGCACGCCATCCATTTCGAAGCAGAGAACGGCGATGTGCGACCGCGCCTGTTGGGCCTGCTCAGCAGGGTTGATCTTTGACTGCACACCCGCTCTACCGAGATCAGCCATTAGATGGCGCCGCTTCGGTCTCCAGGTGGGCAAAGACCCGCTGATAGAGTGCAAACGTGGCCTCAGCAGTTCTGTCCCAGGTAAAGTCTCTCGCTCGAAGCAGTCCCTGAACTCGTAGGCGCGCTCTGCATGTTGGGTCAAGGACCACACAGCGTATGGCTTCCACAAGTGCTGTGCTGTTGTGAGGATCAACCAGCAACGCCGCAGATCCCGCGATCTCCGGCAATGAAGAAACATTAGAGGTGATCACGGGGCAGCCACACGCCATCGCTTCCACAACGGGCAATCCAAACCCTTCGTACAATGAAGGAAACACCAGGGCAACCGCGTTTGAGTAGATGACAGCGAGTTCCTGATCGGAAACCTGCTCCACGAATTGGATGTCGCTCTTGATCCCAAGACGATGCGCTTCATCCAGTGTGCCCTTCCGGAAAGCATCCGACCGTCCGGCAGGCCCTACCTTCAACAACGCCAACGAGTCAAAGGGATGTCCTTGTTGTTTGATGAGGGCGAAGGCGCGAAGCAACATCCCCAGGTTCTTTCGAGGCCTTTCGGAACCAACATACAGAAGATATGGTGAACGGGAACCGGAACTATCTTGTTTCTGGCGGGGGTTGAACACATGGTGATCGACCCCATTATGGATGACCGTGATTTTCTCTTCCGGGACATCCAGATAGCACATGAGATCTCTCTTTGTTGCCTCCGATACGCAGATCACATGTGCTGCTTTTCGGATGCCTGTTCTGTCGCGCGCCAGACCCATGGCGCTGATCCAGCCTTCTTTTGCAAACGGAAACGCGAGTCGCACCAGATCGTGGACCGTCACAATGCTTGGATGGTTCAACCATGGAACCCAGCGGCCAAAATGCTGGTTTGGTAAGTGCACGGGCTGCTTGAGGAGCGCGAACTGCCTCGCAAGCGAGATGGTCTGTCGGATTGACTGGTATCTGCCCGTTGAAATTGTAGAAACGGGCAGCCTCTTCGCCAATTCTTGAGAGTAGCGGTCAATGCCAGAGCCTTCTGTAGACACGAGCAAGCTTACCGGCACATGAACAGATTCCGTGCGTCGCATCGCTATTTGTGGATACCCCGCACACGCCAACACTGTGGCCGATAGCGCATTCGAATGCTGTACTTCACCCCTTGAAACATCATGATTCCATGCAACACTATCGGGTGCATGTTATACTATAGAGTAAAATCCCATTCCTGCCACCTAATTTGATATCATGGTGGCATGGCAGAGCGACTAAGATGTCTCCGCCGCACGAGTCCCAGATCCTGGCTGCTCCGACGAGGAAGCCGCCGGTGCATCCGCTGTTGGTACAACCAGGGGCTGGGTCTCCTGCCGCTGCGCCTGACGCCCCGGCAGCGGCGGTAGCTCCTGGGGTGGTTCGTGCGAGGGCTGACCAGTCACGCGATTGCTCAGGAGACCGGTCCCCCTCAGAAGCTCGTGCTGTGGGCTCTGTTGGTCATTCGGCGCCCCATGGCCTCCCAGGTCCCGCCGTTTTTCCGATTTGAAGTTCTTGGGCAATAAGTGTATCATGGTAAAGCTTGGAAGGGTAGCTTACGGGCCGTCAAAAATCGGGGCCTTGTCAGACCAACAGTGGCTTGAAACCCGAAGGTGGAATACGGTTAAATTGTTCAATACGTATTAATACTTGTACATACGCCCGCAAGAGACACACGAGGAAAGGTCACTGCTCCAGTCCATGTAATGTCGCGAGTTGACCGGTATTCGCAGTAGTGTCGCGAGTTGACCGGTATTCGCAGTAGTGTCGCGAGTTGACCGGTATTCGCAACTGTCCCGTCCGAGGTCAGGTAAACCACGCGTATTTCGAAAGAAAGGATGGATAAAAGATGGGCAAGATCACAATCGCTCTGGTTGGAGTTGGGAATTGCTCGAGTGCTTTGATTCAGGGACTCCATTATTACAGCAACATGGACAGGAAAGATGCCATCGGCCTGATGCATTGGGAGATCGGTGGATACCGACCTGGTGATATCGAGGTTGGCGCAGCGTTCGATGTCGACCGGCGCAAGGTCGGCAGGGATGTGTCCGAAGCGATCTTCGAAAAACCAAACTGCACTACGGTATTCTGCAGCGATATCCCAAAGGGCGGGGTGACGGTGCGGATGGGACGGATCCTGGATGGATACTCCGAGCACATGCGCAACTATGATCGGGGGCGCGCCTTCGTCCTCGCCAATGCCTTGGAGCCTGAGCAGGCGGACGTGGTCCAGATCTTGCGCGAATCGGGGACGGACATTCTGTTGAACTACCTCCCGGTGGGATCCGAGCAGGCCACTCATTTTTATGCGGAATGCGCTCTGGAAGCTGGGGTTGCTTTCATCAATTGCATCCCGGTATTCATTGCTAGCGATCCAGCCTGGGCCAAACGTTTCCAGGAGAAAACCCTCCCCCTTATTGGCGATGACATTAAGTCCCAGCTTGGGGCAACCATCGTCCACCGGATGCTCAGCGATCTCTTCAAGAAGCGCGGCGTCAAGCTGGAACGCACCTACCAACTCAACACCGGAGGGAACACCGATTTTCTCAACATGCTCAACCGCAGCCGTCTCGCTTCTAAGAAACAGTCTAAAACGGAATCGGTGCAATCGGTTATGGCCCAGAGGTTGGATGACGACAACATTCACATAGGGCCCAGCGACTACGTGCCTTGGCAGAAGGATAATAAGTTGTGTTTCATCCGGATGGAAGGCAAACTGTTCGGCGACGTGCCCATGCATCTTGAACTGCGTCTCTCTGTGGAGGATTCCCCGAACTCCGCAGGTGTCATCGTCGACGCCATCCGCTGTTGCAAGCTCGCATTGGATCGGAACGAAGGCGGTGTCGTGTACGGGCCTTCGGCCTATTTCATGAAGCACCCTCCACGGCAATACCCCGATGACGAGGCATACAAAATGACCGAGACATACATCAAGGGAACGTCGCAAGAAAAGTTCAATAAAGTGACTAGTCGTCTTTCGCAACCTGCTCCATCGAACCTTTACGGCAGCCGTAGAACTTGATGGGCTTGACATTCATCGGTATCCCATCCACGACCTTGAGATCTGCACTCGGTCCTAGCAGGGTAGTGAAAAGTCCTTGTCTTTCGATGCGGAAGGTATTAGGTGTGTGAATCATTTATCCACTCTTTCAGGAGATCCACCGATGCGCGGCTGGAGACGCTCTCGCCGAGGTGGCGGGGAAGCTCTTTGGGGCGGTGGTCGGCTACGCCGGCACCGAAGAGTTGCTGACGGCGACCGCTTCACCGCGGATGCCACGCGGATCGAGGCCTAGTTTGCAAAGCTGGGTTAGCTCTTGAAATAACACGTCTGGAATTTATAGGGTCGGAACTTGAAGTTATTGATTTTTCTCTGTGCGGAGAGACACTCAAAATCTGTTGGGCCTTCGCGCCCATGCGGATTCGACTCCCGCTCCCGGCACCAAATTTCCTTCTTGTTAGCTACGGGGTTTTCCAGGCGAGCTTCCCGTTCGTGTCGTAGAGAGTTAGGGCAGTTTCGTCCGCGGATCCGCCGACGAGTCCGGCACGGAGATTTCCTGTGTTATCGTAGAGGTATAGCCCAGACCCACCCTCGGCCACTGCCAGTACAGCACGGGGCTGTCCGCTCGAATCGAGCAGGACGAACCGCTCGGCCTCGACCACCTTTTCGCCGACGACATGCCCCATCAGTAAGAGCGCAGTAATCACGCCGAGGACCACGCCCCCAGCCCTTTTCAGTCGTCGATTCTCGCGTTCTAGACGGTTAAGACGCTCCTCCATGACTGCCTCCTTCCTCTTATCCGATGCCCTTCAAAACAGCAAAACGCACTCGCGGGCCGTGCTTCGCCCGAGAAGGCGTCTGCTTTCTTTGGCTAAGTCCTATGCCTACCCCGGTTCCATCTCTGCCTCTCTTAGGAGGATTGTACTATCCCCCACAGGCTCAGGGCGTGTCAAGGGCCGGCTGGGGGTGAGGCACGCTTCCGTCGTTTATAAGAGAGCCGGGATGAGGGCTAAGACCTTTTGACGCGGTGGTTGCTCCGGCTGTGGACGAGCTGACGTGTGCGCTTGGGTCTGGAACGAGGTTCCGACTGTCTGCGCCCATTCGCCAGCTTCCGCACCTGGTCTGGAGGGACGTTAATCAGGCGACACCAATGCTGGAGGAGCGGGGTGTCCCCCGAAAGAAACCGCCGCGCCTCGATTGTGTTCAGGGAGTTTGGCTTGCCCTTCGCGTCGAGCAGCGCCGTTTCGAGCACGGCGGCAGCCAGGCGCTTGTATGGCCGCAAGTCTGATCCGTCCGTCAGCACGTCGGGTACATGGATCCGTTCGCCCAAGATTCTCATCTCTCGCACCTCGTGGGGTCTCAGGTTCATCAGGTTCTGCCCGAGACAACGTAGCAAGGGGTGTGCCAGATAAATAAGCTTTAGATTTCAATGGCTTAGATGATTCTCTCCCCTTCTTTGACCGATTTTCGGCAGAGAGAGGGGCTTTCCCGTGAGGGGGACCGGCGTGTTCGAGGATCCTGAGAGGGCGTGCTCGGGCGGAGGCGTTCAGGCGGGTAGATGAAGAATTCAGGCTGTGATGGGGTTTGGGCTATGTGAGATGGATGGTGATTTTGGCCTTCTTGCGCAATCCGTCGATATATTCCTGGTAGCGCGCATTCACTTTTTCTTTCGTCAGATCATCCTTCACCTGGTTTTCTGCCTGCTTATAGGAGAGCCGCTGGGCTTCTCGCCGGTCTTCCACCTTAATGATGTGGTAGCCAAACTTGGTCCGTACCAGATCGCTGACCTGGCCGACCTTCAGTGAGAAGGCCGCTTCTGCGAAGGGCTTCACCATTTGTCCGCGACCGAAATAGCCGAGGTCACCTTCCCGCTCCTTGGTCGGACCGTCAGAATGCTCTTTTGCCAGTTGGCCAAAATCTTTTCCTTTTTTTGCCTTGACCAACACGGCATTCGCCCGATCCTTTGCCTTCCGGTCGTCTTCAGGGGACGCGTCAGCATCGACTCTGATCAGGATATGCCTCGCATGTATCTCTTCCTGCTGGACATAATTATTTTTGTTCTTGTTGAAGAACGCCTCTAATTCCTTTGGAGAGACAGAAACCTTATCGAAGACCTCCTTCGTGAGGATTTGTTGCCGCATCAATCCCCTTTTGATGTTCTGCTTCAGTTGCTCTGCCGTCAGTCCTCTGTTCTTCAGCTCCTGACTGAAGGCCTCTTCCGCGGGAAAACGAACTTGGAGTTGTTTGAAGCGCTTATCAATATCTGCGGGTGGCACCGAGCGTTTTTGTCGCTCGGCTTCCTCCAACAATAATTCCTCGTTGATGATCTGTTCCAGGACCTGCTTCCGGATGTGCTGTGCCTGAGGATCAGCCTGAACCTTCTCGAATGGGACGCGGGTGCGCGCACGAAATTCTGTGTTCAACTCCTGGTAGGTAATACTTCTTTCATTCACCTGCGCGGCAACATCCTTGGCTGAGGGGGCAGGCGGTGCGGCCAATGCGAACTTCAGGAGGGCGCCCATCGTCCCGAACATCAGGCTAACGGCTAGAACACTAAGCCGACTCCTCATCGCGTTCTCCTTCTCGGGCTGTCGGTGACGATCATTCCTGATCTCAGGAAGCGCATCGCAAAAGCGGTCCTCCGCCTTACCAGGGAGGTTTGTCCAGTTGAGAAATCAGCGAGGCACAAGGCGTGTCAGGCGCATGACACTTTTCAGGACTAGTGGGCGTCGTGGTACGGCCTGTACGAGCCTGTTGTCACTTGTAAGCAAATGGTGTGCCACCTTTTCGGAAGGATTGTGCTCGCGTGGTGGACGTGAGAAATATCCGGAGACTCGGCCTGAGCAACAGGGCCGATGGGGTGTGCTTATGTCTCTGGGACTTCATCGGGAGGTTCAGGGAGAGCGTCCGTGGCCTCAGGCGCCTGGTCCTCCACAGACGCAGGCTGCTGCTTCTTCTCCTGTCGCCGGCGCCGTTTCTCATCTTGGCGCGCCTGTCGGACTTTCTCCTTCTGGCGCTTGGCCCCCCGGTAGGCCCGTTCTCGCCTGCCCATCAGTACGGATCCCGGCGGCCGCCGCCGCCTCGTTCGAAGCCGCCCGGACCGCTACCACCGCGCCGGGGCTCCCGCTCCCGGGCCGTGCTGACCGTCAGGGACCGCCCCCCCATGTCCCGCCCGTTCAGGGCGGTGATGGCCGCTTGCGCCGCCTCGGAGCTGGCCATCTCCACGAAGGCAAAGCCGCGGGGCCGGCCGGTCAGGCGATCCGTGACGATCTTGACCTCCAACACCTCGCGGCCCCCTTCCTCGAAGAGGGTGCGGAGTTGGTCCTCACTTACGGTAAACGGGAGATTGCCCACGTACACTCTCGATCCCATACCTCCGTCTCCTTCCCCCATCCTGATGCCGCCCCGCGTTCCCCCGCGCTACGTCTTTCGGCGGAGGGCGCGGGCCAATAGCCGGCGGCGCCGGCGGGCCGCCTCGCGCACTTTGCGTCGCTTCCGCTCGCCGGGCTTCTCATGGCTCTGCTTCCGCTTCAGCTCCTGGAGGATCCCGTCCCGGAGCATGAGGCGTTTAAAGGTCCGCAGCGCGGACTCGACCCCGCGCTCGTCCACGATGACCTCAAGGGGTCGGCGGTACGAGGGATGTGCCCCCCGCTCTCGCCTTGGGTCATCGCGCCGCTGATGCTCTGCCATCTTCCTGGCGGGAGCCGCAGGCCATCGGGAGACACGAGGGCCCCGACTCCAAGAAAAAAACCCACGGGACCTAAGTCCTCGCGGCCTTGTCACGGTTACATGGCACCGTGAGAATCTAGAGTCGGAGAGACTATAGGACCTCCTTCGGCCCCCTGTCAATGACTTCTATTTCCGTCCGGCAGGCCTGGGTGGGAACCGCGCAGGTCACGCCGGGTGCACATCAGGGGCGTTTGTGCGTCACAAGCGGTGGGTTTTCCGAGCGCCGGCCTGGGGCCGCCCGGATTTCGATCAGCGACGGAAGCCGTTATGACTTCATAAGCCGAGGCTCCGCTGGGGACTGACACGCTCGTGCACCTCCTTCCCAGGTTACGGCTCGGGGGCCACGGCTTCCCGTTCGCTCTATGCGCTCTGGGTGCCTCCTAGTAAGGGAAAAGGCTGCAAAGATTTGCCCAGATCACGAGCGGTTGCTAAGATGCACGCTGTTTCTCCAGCCGTGCAAGCGTCATCAAGGAGACCACACGTGAAGGGGCCGCGTTGGCTGATAGGGCTTCTCTTGCTCTGTGGCTTTCTGACCGCGGCGCGGGGGACGGCAGACGTGATCGAAGAGCGGCGGGCCCTGATGCGTGCCCTCGCGGACAATATTCAAGGGATCTGGAACGGGCTGGCGCGGGGGGAAGGGCCTGCGGTGGAAAGCAAGGCAAAGCAGATGGCGGCACAGGCCGGCCGCGTCCTTCCACTCTTCCCGCCCAACAGTTTTCACCCGCCCAGTCGAGCGCAGCCAGCCATCCGCGAGGAGTTTCGGACTTTCGAGGGCTTCGTTGACGACCTCAAGCAAGCAGCCGAGGCGCTAGCGGCATCGGTACATCAGCAGGGACTCGCTGAAGTCCAACCGCACCTCACGCGGCTTATGCGTTCCTGCCGGCAGTGTCACCGGAGATATATCCAGCCGTACTGAAACCGCGCCGAAACCGGACGCCGGATTGCCAGGAGTTCCGCCATCGGCCTGTCTAGGCAAATGCGTCTCCAGCCGCGCAGGTCGTGCGTTCGCCCGCGCCGCACCACGGCGAATGAGATCGGGGCCGTGGGCCCGAAAGGGTCCGGGGATTTCCGCAATGCGTGGTTAGCCGCCCCGGATCTTGGGAACGACGAGGACCATGTCCCCGGAGGTCAGGCGGTGGGTCTTATCCACCGTGACGCCATTGACCCGGACCTCCGTATTCCCAGTGGTCCCCATCTCTGCCAAAACGTCGCCGAGGGAAAGCGGCTCCTTCCCGTGGAACGTGGTGACATTCTTCCCCATCATCACCACCTTCACCGCAACCGCCCGTTCCCTCTCGAGAAGATCCGTTGTCATGGTCTCCCTCCTTTCCTCAGGATCGCTCGCCCGAACTGGTGACCAGGGTCAGGGTCTTGAGATCGAAGAGGATCTCGCGCGGGAGATCCTCGCCAGTCGCCAGGCGCTTGACCAGATTGCCGATCAGGCCGGCAATGGCAAATCCACTGTAACTAATGGCCGCCGCCGTGCAGGGAAGGACCTCGGCCTCCTCGTCGGTGTATAGGCTCTTTTCATAGGCCCGGACATCGTCCGGGTCCGTGGGATTCACGGCGTAGATCCGGGCCACCTCGGCGCCCATTCTGGCGTCCAGGTACCTCAGCACGCTGGCGCGGTACCGGATAGACCGCAGCCAGATCGCCTTCCGGGCTCGCATGCTGTCGACCCCGGAAATCACGACGCCCGTCATACGTCGCCCCTCCACCTCCACGGGGAGTCCTTCCACTGGAGCTCCGGCGAATTCCTCCAGGATCTCTTGGAGGGCTTCGACTTTGGATCGTCCCACGTCCTTGAGGCGAAAGAGTTGGTTCGGCAGGTTGTGCTCTTCGATGCCATCGGGGTCATAGAGATGGAGACGCTGAACGCCCATCTTCGACAGCACGAGGGCCGTGAAGGAACCGATCCCGCCGCAGCCGATGAGGTGGACCGGGAGGTCGAGCGTTTCGGGACTCACCAGATCCAGCTGTCGGAGGAATTCCATGGGCGGGCCGGGTCTCACGATCCCACCTCCTGCCAGTACGCGATTGGAATCCGCCAATCCTTCGTGTTGACCGTCTTCAGGAAGTCGAGGAGCACATACACGGTGACCACAATCTGGTACTCCCCGATCATTTTGGCAATGCCTTCCCGGATGTTCCCGAGACAGGGGCGGCCTTGATAGATATGCGGATGGTCGTAGGCCCCCAACGCGTCGGTGAGATTGTGGATCCGAATATCGCCCGCAAAGGAAATTTCCATCCGATAGCTCCCCAGGTGAAACTCACGACCGTCGAATTCCGCCCGGAGCGGGGTCGTAAAGACGGTGATGCGGCCATCCTGGATCTGGACCTCCCGGACCTCGGGGAGCTCCTTGAGCTCGGCGAGGTCTTTCAGGTGCTGCTCATGCTGAGACGGGGTCCCCCGCAGCGTGTTCAGGCGTCGCTGGTATGCGGAAAGTCGGCGGGTTTCCCCCGTGATTCGACGGGCATACTCTTCCAGGTTGTCCTCGATGAATTGCATCTCCTGTTCCAGGAAGGCTGTCTCACCGTGGACGCGACTCCGGCATTCCTGGAGGTAGGCCTGCTGGACCCTGGCCTGGCGCTGTCGGCTCCACGTCGTCGCGGCCTCCTCTGTCTCTCGACGAAGGGTCTCCAGGGTGTCTTGGAGAGGCTCCAGTCCCAAAGGCGAGAGGGTGCTGAGCTCTTTCAGGACCTGAGGGAGGCCCAAGTCGAGCAGGCGCCGGAGGAGGAAGCATCGGAGTTCTCCATCCTGGCCGAGGAGGTTAAAGAGGAAGTAGATGTTCCCGGTAACCGTCTCCGCAACTCCTTGCCCTTCCTGGTCTCGCAGCAAGTGTCCGCGGCCGATCTGCGCGCCGGGGGGGAAGGCCTGCTGGGCTGCGGGCGCAATGGGATACCCGAAGGCGAAGGGGAGCCGGGTTGGCGGGACGCGGGGCCAGATCCCGAACAGGACAGGCGGGGTCGGGAGGGCGAAGTGATGAAGGAAGATGGCTTCTCCGCGGAGCGACCTCGAGTAGCCGTTTTTCCTCCCCAGAAACCAGAAGGGGACTCGGAGCCGGTCGGCGTAATGTGTCAACACCTCTGGGATGGGCCCCAGCGCGGACGAATAGGCAGAGAGAGGGGATGCTCCCTTTCCGCATTCGACGATGAGAGAGAATTCTGAAGGAATGCGCGGCCCCCCATCAGGGCTATTGCCCTGGAGCGGAGCCTCGGAAAGGGAAGGGACATTCGTTCCCTCGGCTGACACCCATCGCCTGTACAAGGGGTTTGTCCCTATCCACGACGCGAACGAATACCGTGTAGTGATGGAAGGTATTCATGTGTTAGCACCGCCGCCCCCGCGTTGTCAAGGGAGAAACCAGGCCTGGGAGAGAAACGGATCAGGCGGGAGGATGGGGGCGGATCGGCTTTCGCCCTGCGAAGCCTTCGGTGAGGCCATGCCAATGCGTCACCTCTGCCTCATCCGGCTTCCAGCAGAGGTACACCTCCCGGCCGTCCCGGAGGGAGGGAAAATCGATGAGACTCACATGGAAGTCCTTGAGGAGACATCCCAGGGCTTCGATCTTCTTGATGGCGTTGTTACATTCTTCCAAGATGAATTCGACTTCTCGCTTGACGCGGAGGAATTCGTCTCCGCCGAGTCGGTAGCCGTTTCCACCCGCCTGTTGGCGAAGCGCCTCCAAGGTCTGCTGTCGCTCCTCGAGTTCCTGTCGCCGCGCCTGGAGATCCTCGAGGATCGTTCGAAGCTCAGGAATGAGGGCGTTGGCCTCCTCGACCGTGAAGTATCGCGTTGCCATCGATGCCCCTCAGAGGTTGTCTCTTCTTACCGTACCTAAGCAACACACGCTGCGTCAACAGGAAACCGCTTTTGCCGCTTCCCAGCTTAGCCTGCCAGCCACCGGGTCAGATCGGCCGTGATGATGTGGGCGACCTCGTGTCGGTTCACCGGCGTGAGGTGCTGTAGCCGGACTCCGGCGTGGGCTTTGATTCGGTCCGCGACTGGGTGAGCCTTGGCCATGATTGTCCCCAGGAGGGGTCGCGGACCCTTGAGGACATCGAAGAGGACCGTCTGGAACCGATGGGAGAAAAGCTCCATCTTGCCGATCTCATCGATTACGATGAGATCGGCCTCCCCCAGGGCACCAATGACTGCCTGGACCCCGATGTCTTCAAATGTCTTGAGATCCACCCCGTAGCGTCCAACCCGAGGTGGCCCCGCGCGTCTCACATGGGCCAGGACCCCTTCGCGTCCATGCAGATCGGTGACCTGAAATCCGACCCGCTGACCCGCTTCGCGAATCTCCCGGGTATAAAACCCTCCCTTAGTCCCTGGGAGGGTTTCCAGCAGAGAGAGGATGAGGGATGTCTTTCCTACTCCGGGAAGGCCTGAAATGAGGTGGGCACGAGCCATCGGTACCTCGCGTGGGGCGCTGCCGTGCGTGGAGGATCACGCCTTTCCTTGCAGAACTGGAAAGCACAATGGAGATGAGGGAGGTGGTCAACTCGATTTTCGCTTCAGTGAAAAGTCGGAGATACGGATCGCGGCATGGCCAACTGAACGTGCAGGGAAGTGTGAGGGTCCCCCTCCTCCTAGGTCACGGCCGCGGAGCGCGTGGCGTGGCCTCGAGGACCTCCTCTGTCGCCAGAATAGGCACGCCAGCACGGAGCGCCAGGGCGACCGCGTCACTTGGTCGGGAGTCGAACACCACCTCTCGACCGTCAATCACGAGGACGAGGTCGGCGTAATAGGTGTTCTCCCTGAGTTCGGTGATCACCGCTCTGATCATGGTCGCATCGAAGCCGCGGAGAACGTTCAGGATCAGATCGTGCGTGTACGGCCGGGGAGGGGTCTTTCCTTCGAGGGGGAGCGCGATCCCCACGGCCTCAAAATGTCCGATCACCATGGAGAGCCCGCGTTTGCCAGTCTTGGTGCGGAGCAGGATGCGAGCCTGTCCGCCGGGATCGGCCGTCACGCCGAGCACCTCCATCTCCTGGAGCTTTCCGGTCTCTTGGGCGTCGCCGAGGCCGGGGGTGGTGCTGAAGGCGAGTAAGAGGAGTAGCAGGACCCATCGGTTAGAGCGGAGGCTACCGGACATGTGTCCCTCCTTTGGGTGGCGCGCGGTCTGGGGTGGTCTCCTTGGAATTGCTGCACTGGATGAGGCGCCAGCCGCTGAACAGGTTGACGCGGTGGATCTGGTCCGGGACCAAGCCCACCTCCTCTAAAAGCGGGGTCAGTTGGAGGTCCGGTTTGAACAGGCCCGTCCTGGTGATGAGCGGGGCCATCAGTCCCTCGATCCGCCCCATGATGGGATGTTCGCTCTTGAAGTGGTTCACGATGATGATGTGGCCCTTTGGCCGGCACACGCGCCTGATTTCCTGGAGGACCTGGATCGGGTCCGGGACCACACTGATGACATAGGTGGCGAGGACGTGGTCGAAAGAATTGTCCTGGAAACCCATCTGCATGGCGTCCATCACTGCGAGACGCACGTAGCTGGCGTTGAGCTCGCGGATCCGCTCGTGGGCCTTTCGGAGCATCTTCCCCGAGATGTCGATCCCCACCAGTTGGCGGTGGCGGGGATACAGGGGCAGGTTCAGGCCGGTGCCGATACCGACGTCGAGGATCCGATCGTCGGGCCCGATGCCCATGAGCTTGATGGCCTCAACCCGTCCGGGAGAGAAGATGCGATCAAAGACGAGATCGTATACAGGAGAGACCGCGGCGTAGGCTCGCTTGATCGACTTCTGAGAAAGCTGCCATCGCGAACGCATCAGAGTTCCCCTTGGGAGCGGGAGGGCCGCATTGTAGCCGATCAGGCGCGGAATAGAAATGATTTTTCTCCCGAAGTTTCCACTCCGCGTGGGTTTCTCACGGGATCAGAATTTCGGGGCAGAGGGATGGGGGTCGGCGCACGCACAACGGGGTTAGGCGGGATCGATCTGGATGCGGGCACCATCTTCGACCTGTTTGAAGACGGTAGGGTCTCCCTCGACGCGACCGATGATGTTCACCGCGCTCGCGGGACGGATCTCGTTTCCGGTGCTGGCGGGGGTGGGCCCGAAAAAGATGCAGAAGGCCCGGCCAGCGGGCCAGTATCCTAGGTCCCCCTTTTCCACAATCTCTTGCGCGGTGGGTTCGATCTCTTCCTTGACCGGGATGGCGAAGTAAATTTCGTCTCCCCACGTGTTGGCCTTGCCGGTGAGCGGGAGCGCGTCCCAGACCGCGGTGGCGGTTGTGGTGTCGTTGAGGACCCCCTCGGCCGTGACATCGGCTGCTCTGATGACAATCCTGTGGCTCATCTCACCCTCGAGGAAAACGGGATCCTTGTATCACACACCACTACCATGGTCAACACAGGCCCCCCCTCTCTTCCGCAAACTGTTCGCGTCCGGTGGCGACTGGTGACGCCTTTACTTCAGCTCGAAAGTGCGATAAATTGTTACAAAGCTGTGTTGCGTGATGTGGTTGGTCCATTCGACCTATGTGGTTGGCCATGAAGCGTGAAATCATTGTGAACTCCTCGATGGTGGAGACCCGTGTGGCGGTCCTCGAGGACGGTCAGCTGGTGGAGCTGATGATCGGGGATGTTCGGATCGAGGGGTTGGCGGGCAACATCTATAAGGGGCGGGTCCTGAAGATCCTGCCCGGGATGCAAGCGGCCTTTGTCGATATCGGCCTCAACAAGGATGCCTTTCTGTACGTCCGAGACATCTATGAGGACTTAGAGGAATTCGAGCGCTTCTTCGCGGCGGGTGAGGACTTGGAGGGCGAGGAGAGGCTCCCGCCGCCCCCGCCGTCCAAACGCCCCCCCCGCCAGGGGCACCCGTCCATTGAAGAACTGCTCAAAGAGGGGCAGGAGGTACTGGTCCAGGTCGCCCGGGAGCCATTGGGGACCAAGGGGGCTCGGATCACCTCGCACATCACCCTCCCCGGTCGCTTTCTCGTGTACATGCCTACCGAGCACCACATTGGAATCTCCCGGAAAATCGAGAGTGAGGGAGAGCGCACCCGCCTCCGGAAGATCGTGCAGGAATTGAGTATGGGGACCGAGGGGGTGATTGTCCGCACCGCGGGGATGGGAAAGAAGCGCGACGAAATCGCGGCCGACATGGGGTTTCTCCGTTCCCTCTGGCAACAGATCAAGGCCAGAGCCGAGACGGTCAACGCACCGGCCCTGGTCCAGAGGGACCTCGATCTGGTCTTTCGGATTTTCCGCGATCTCTTTACCCGCGAGGTCACCCGGCTCGTGGTGGACAGTGAAGAGGAATATGAGCGGTGTCTGGAGTTTGTGGAGTCGCTGTTCCCCGATCTGCGCACCCACCTCTTCCTGTACACTGAGGAAGAGCCCATGTTTCGGTCCTTCGGGGTAGAGCGGGAGATCGAAAAGACCCTTCGGCCCAAGGTGTGGCTCAAATCGGGAGGGTATGTCGTCATCGAAGAGACCGAGGCCTTGGTCTCAATTGATATCAATACCGGTCGCTACGTCGGCAAACACGACTTCGAGGAGACCGTCTTCAAGACGAATATGGAAGCGGCCCGGGAGATTGCCCGTCAGGTGCGCCTCCGGGATCTGGGGGGTATCGTCATTCTCGACTTCATTGACATGGCGAAGCAAGATCACCGGGAACGGGTGCTCGCCGAGCTCAAGGAACACCTGAAGCCTGACCGGTCCCCCACGAACGTGGCCCTGCTCTCGGAGTTAGGCCTCGTGGAGATGACCCGCAAGCGGGTGAAGCAGGGGCTCATTCGCTCCCTCAGCGTTAGCTGTCCCGCGTGCGGGGGGACGGGCTTTCTCCGAGCCATTCCCTCCCTGGCTCACCAGATTCTCCGGGAGGCGGAGTGGCGAGTGGGCAAGCGGAAGCCGGCCTACCTGAAGATCCGCGCCCACCCTGACATCATCAACTGGCTGCGGGCAGAGGAGGGCGAGGCGATTGAGGCCTTGCAGCAAAAGCACGGAAGCGAGATCTCCCTTGTCCCCGAGGGGGGGTGGACAGCCCAGAAGTACCAGCTTGGCGACGGATAACGGCGCCCCCGTGCTGCCTCCCGAGTTATCCATCTGAAACACGCGTGTCCTGCGTCGTCCCCCGGTGGGCCGCCGGGTTCCTTGACAGGCGTGGACATTCCTGATAGATAGAAGGGTCCGCATAGGTTGAGAGGAGGAGGTCGGCATGTACGCCGTCGTCGAGACCGGAGGCAAGCAATACCGAGTGGCCCCAGGGGGGGTGATCGCCGTGGAGCGTCTCCCGGGGAGTGTGGGCGAAGTCGTGGAGCTTTCCCGCGTCCTGCTGGTGGGCGAGGGAGAAAAGGTGAAGGTCGGGTCTCCGGTGGTCTCCGGGGCGACGGTGCGAGCGACCATCCTGGGGCAGGTCCGGGGTCCCAAGATTACCGTCTTCAAGTTTCGGCGGCGGAGGAAGTACCGGCGGAAGACCGGACACCGTCAGCAGATGACCCGTCTTCGGGTCGAGGAAATCGCTGCGGGTTCGTGAACGGAGGTCAAGATGGCGCATAAGAAAGGGATGGGCAGTTCGAAAAACGGCCGGGGGAGCGAATCGAAGCGGCTTGGGATGAAGGCCTTCTCCGGACAGAGTGTTCCGGGCGGGAGCATCCTGGTTCGGCAGCGCGGCACTCGATTCAAACCTGGCTGGAATGTTGGGATCGGTCGGGATGATACCCTGTACGCCAAAGTGACTGGGATTGTTTCCGTCGGGCAACGGGGTGGCCGGGGCCGGTTTGTGAACATCATCCCCGTCCAGAATGAAGATCGCTAGGAAGCAGTCAGCCGTCGGCAGCCAGCAGAACCGTCAGGGTGTGGCGATGATCGCGCGTGCTGAGAGCTGACGGCTGTGGTTTTTGCTATGCTGATAGCTGATGGCCGACTGCTGATAGCTGAAGAGTACTAGGGTTCGTGTTCATCGATCTCACCCGGATTAAGGTCAAAGCGGGTCATGGCGGAAAGGGCTGCGTCAGCTTTCGGCGAGAGAAGTTTGTCCCCCGGGGTGGCCCGGATGGGGGGGGCGGAGGTCGGGGGGGTAGCGTCCTCGTCGAAGCCTCCCGATCGGCGAGTACCCTCATTGATCTGAAATACCAGCAGCTGTATCGGGCGCCAAGCGGGAGGCATGGCCAGGGGAAGAACAAGCGCGGTCGGAGCGGGGCCGATGTGATCATCCGGGTTCCCCTGGGCACCCTGATCAAGGAACAAGAAACCGGCAAGGTCGTGGGGGACCTGACGGAGGAGGGGCAAAGCGTCGTGGTCGCCCGCGGGGGTCGGGGCGGCAAGGGGAACACGGCCTTTAAGACGGCGACGCGTCGAGCCCCTCGCATTGCCGAGGCCGGGGCGGAGGGCGAAGAACGAAGCCTGCTCTTCGAGCTCAAGCTCCTGGCCGATGTCGGCTTGGTGGGAGTTCCCAATGCGGGGAAGTCCACGCTCCTTCAGGCCCTGACCGCAGCGCAGCCGAAAATAGCCGACTATCCCTTCACCACCCTCGTGCCCAACCTGGGGGTCCTTGATCTCTCCCTGAATGAGCGAGTGACGATCGCCGACATCCCGGGGCTTATCGCTGGGGCCTCGGGAGGCGCCGGTCTTGGTTTGAGCTTTCTCCGGCACATCGAGCGGGTTCGCTTGATCGTGCACATCCTCGATATCTCGGAGGGTCACGATCCCCTGAAGGCGTTCGAGGTGGTGGAGGAAGAGCTGCACGCGTACAGTCGCAGCCTTGCCCTTCTTCCCCGACTGGTGGCGGCCAATAAAGTCGACCTGCCACATGCCAAGAATCTCGCGCGCTGCCAATCCTATTTTGCCGGCCGGGGGACCCCGCTCTACCCCGTTTCGGCCTTAACGGGAGAAGGTGTTTCTGACCTGAAAGATGGACTCCGGGAGAGCCTCGACCAAGCGATGGGTCAAAGGAAATACGATGGACCGGGCCGAGCTGTGTAAACGGGTTCGCCGCCTCGTCGTCAAGGTAGGCTCAGGGGTTCTGTCTCGGGGCACCCTCTCTTTGCAGGGGGAGGCCATCCAGGTGCTCGCGAAGCAGATTGCATCCGTGATGGCCCAAGGCGTTGAAACCCTGCTGGTCTCGTCCGGGGCGGTGATGGTCGGGATGGAAAAGCTCGAGCGCCAGGAGCGACCGCGCAGCATCCCCCTGAAGCAGGCCGCGGCGGCTATCGGTCAGAGCGCGCTGATGAGCCTCTATGAAGAGGCCTTTACGCCATATGGGATCAAGGTCGCTCAGGTCCTTATCACGCAGGAGGATGTCCGGGACCGGGTCCGGTATCTCAACGCTCGGAACACGCTCTTTACCTTGCTCTCCCTCGGGGTTCTCCCCATTGTGAACGAGAATGACACGGTGGCGGTGGAGGAGATCAAGTTTGGGGATAACGACATCCTTTCGGCGCTCGTGGCCTCGTTAGTGGATGCGGATCTTTTGGTGATGCTCACCGATCAGGAGGGGCTCTATACTGCGGATCCTCGGACCGATCCCGATGCGCGGCTGATCCCGGTGATTTCTAGTCCGTTCCCCCCTGACGCCTTCTGGGCGGGCCCGACCCGGACGGCCGTCGGTCTCGGGGGAATGGCGTCCAAGGTCGAGGCGGCCCGTTTGGCCACAGCCTCCCGCATTCCGACGGTGGTGGCGAATGGTCTCACGGTGGATATTCTCCCCCGCCTCTTTGCAGGCGAGCTCCTGGGGACGCTGTTTCTCCCGCGCCCCGCCAAGATGGGGAGCCGGAAGCGATGGCTGGCCTTCGCGACGCGTCCGCAGGGGGGGGTCCGGGTAGATGGGGGGGCCAAACGTGCCCTCATACACCAGGGACGAAGTCTTCTTCCCTCGGGGGTGCAGGGAACCGTGAAACGCTTTCAGGTCGGAGATGTCGTGTCGATTCTGGGGGTGGAGGGGGAGGAGTTTGCGCGGGGCCTGGTCAACTACAGCGCCGAGGAGGTGGAGCGGATCAAAGGACGACGGAGTACCGAGATCGAGGGAGTCTTGGGGTACAAACACTCTGACGAGGTCATTCACCGGGATAACCTGGTGATCCTCGAGGTGCAGAAGTGAAGGAGGTCGAGGCGTTAGCTCGCCAGGCCCGGGAGGCAGCGCAGGCCATGGCCCGTACGTCTGCCGAGGTCAAGAATCGCGCCCTTCAAGCGATGGCACAGGGGCTCCTCGATCGCCACGCGGAGATCCTCGAGGCCAACGCTGCCGATCTGTCCGTGGCGGAGGAGAAGGGACACCCGGCGGCCTTCCTCGATCGGCTGCGACTGAACGCCGAGCGGGTACAGGGGATGGCCAGGGGACTGCAGGAGGTCGCGGCCCTCCCGGATCCCGTGGGAGAGGTGACCGGGGTGGCGAGGCGCCCCAATGGCCTCTGGGTGGGTCGTATGCGCGTCCCCCTGGGTGTGATCGCCGTCCTCTACGAGTCCCGGCCGAATGTGACCGCCGATGTGACCGGCTTGTGCCTCAAGGCCGGTAATGTGGTCCTCTTGCGAGGTGGATCCGAGGCCATCCGGAGCAACACGACGATCGCGGCAGTCCTGACGGCTGCGGCAGAGGGTGCAGGCCTCCCGAAGGGAGCGGTCGGGATAGTGGAGGTCACCGATCGGGCGGCGGTACATGCGCTCCTCAAACTGGATCGATATATCGATCTCGTCATCCCCCGAGGCGGAGAGGAACTCGTCCGGACCGTGAGAGAGACGTCTACGATTCCGGTGATTGCCCATGAGAAGGGCCTCTGTCATATGTATGTCGATGCGGCGGCCGATCTGCCCATGGCCGAGGAGCTGGTCTTTAATGCCAAGGTCGAACGGCCAGGGGTGTGCAATGCGGTCGAGACGCTGCTCGTGCACGAACAGGTCGCTGCCGATTTCCTTCCCAAGGTGGGGGCGCGCCTTGCGGCGGCGGGGGTGGAGCTGAGAGGATGCCCCAAGACGCGGACGGTTCTGGCCCATCTCCCCGAGGCCACGGAAAAAGATTGGGAGACTGAATATCTGGATCTGATCCTCGCTATCAAGGTTGTGGATTCGTTCGAAAAGGCGGTGGCGCACATCCATCGGTACGGTTCTGGACTCGCGGAGGGGATCGTCACCGCCGATTATCGTCGGGGGATGCGTTTTCTGCAGGAGGTGGATGCGGGGGCGGTCTTCGTCAATGCCTCCACCCGCTTTGCCGACGGAGGGGAATTCGGATTGGGGGCAGAGATCGGCATCAGCACGCAGAAGCTCCACGCCCGTGGCCCCATGGGGCTTAAAGAATTGACCTGTGAGAAATTTATCGTGCTGGGCGATGGCCAGGTCCGTGACTCCCGC
The DNA here is from genome assembly GCA_019456075.1 of Candidatus Methylomirabilota bacterium. GTDB lineage: Bacteria > Methylomirabilota > Methylomirabilia > Methylomirabilales > CSP1-5 > CSP1-5. Next base: position 1,202 of record VRUN01000031.1, on the reverse strand, counting down.
CGCCCAGCCGGTTGAGGGTTCAGAGTTCAGGGTTCAGGGAAAGCTATTGAACTATTCAGTTCGATCCCATCGCCCTATGAACTATGAACCCTGAACCATGAACGATCCAGGAGATTGAGGATGCGCATCGGCGTGATGGGAGGAACCTTTGATCCCATCCATCTTGGCCACCTGCGGGCGGCCGAGGAGATCTACTGGGCCTTTGGCCTCGATCACATTATCTTCGTCCCGGCGGCCCATCCACCCCACAAGGATGACCACGACGTCGCGGCGCCTATTCATCGGTATGAAATGGTGTCGCTGGCCACGGTATTTACTCCGTACTTCAGCGTCTCCCCCATAGAACTCAACCGGCCGGGCACGTCTTACTCTGTCGAGACGGTCCGGGAGCTGCTCAGGCTGTATGGCCCCGAGACCCACCTCTGTTTAATCATGGGGGTGGATACCTTTCTGGAGATGAGTACGTGGAAAGACGCGGAGGAGATTCTGCGCCTAACTAAGGTGGTGGTGACCGCGCGCCCCGGATGGCGTTTGGACGAGGTGGAGAAGACCCTGACGCCCGAACAGTGTCGACAACTTGGGCACCCGCAGTTCAAGTACTTAAAGATCGCGGAGGTAACTCCAGAGCTGAGTCGCCAGGGGCCGGTCCCCGGTCTGGTCCTGCTGGTGGAAGTGGTCTCCCTGGATATCTCCTCGCGAGAGATCCGGTACCTGGTGGAGGAGGGGCGGAGCATCCGGTTCTTGGTCCCCGACACCGTGGCTGCATACATGGGCAAGAACAAACTCTACCAGAGACGGACAGGGGCGGGGACGGAGGGGGTCCGGGGTAGCCTGCTTGGAGGGTGGCAAGAATAGATCCCGAGCGACTGGTCAATCTGGCAGCACGTGCAGCCTGGGAGGTCAAGGCCCTCAATCCCATCATCCTGGACCTCAAGGGGATCTCCAGTATTGCAGATCATTTTCTGATCTGCAGTGCGGATTCGGACCGGCACGTGCGGGCCATTGCTGACCACATCGACGAGTGTCTCGAGAAAGTGCAGGTCCGGCTGCACCACCGCGAGGGGTATCCAGGGGCGCGCTGGATTTTGCTTGACTACCATGATCTCATCATCCATATTTTCCACGAAGAAACACGGCGTTACTACGATCTGGAGCGGCTCTGGGGGGATGCGCCGCAGCGAGCGTACCGAGGGTAGGGGGGG
>VRUN01000030.1 GCA_019456075.1 Candidatus Methylomirabilota bacterium | reverse complement strand
CTCGGGCGGCGGAAAAACCGCCTATCCCAGGGGCGCTCCTGCGCGCCGAGATCGGGACCCCGCCGTTCCGCGACTCGGTGGTGCTCCTGTTCGAGCACGGGCAACAGGGTGCCCAGGGTTTGATCATCAACAAGCCGGATCACCGGAGTCTCGGACGCATGATGGCCGGGATGAACCTCCACTTCCGGGACCGTGCCACGTTCGAGCGGTACGTCCAATCGGAGGTGCTCTACGGGGGCCCCGTCGGCCGGGACGAGGTCCTCTTTCTCATTCACACCCCTCCGGGGAAATGGGCGCCCTCTTGGAGCCTCGGGACGACGGGGATCACACCGGTCACACCTGATGTGCTCCGGGATCTCGCTGCGGGGACGGCGGGGGTTAAACAGGTGGTCGCCTGTATAGGGGTGTCTGGCTGGGCGCCCGGTCAACTGGAGGGCGAGATCGCCGCCGGGAAGTGGCGAGTACTCTACTCGGACCCCGAGGCATTGCCTGGGCTCGTGTTCGATACGCCGGCGTGCGACCGCTTCGACCGGGCCCGGAACCTGCCTGAGGGGCGTCCTCGTAGCATCCCCCGGCAGTCCATTTAATTCTCCCCTGAAGGGCGGCGGCGATCGAAGGCGCGCTCGTATTGCTCGATGAGGCCCGCATCCGCAAAGCTGAAATAGCGGTCGTTCCCGACGATGAGATGGTCTAGGACTTTCACCCGCATGATTTTTCCGGCAAACACCAGCTCTTCGGTGATGGCCTTGTCGGTGGTGCTCGGCTTGGGATTGCCTGACGGATGGTTGTGGGCACAGATGAGGGCGGCGGCATGGTACCGGTTGGCTAACTGCATGATGTCACGGGGATACACCGGACTTTCCGTCAACGACCCTTCGCTTGCCGTCACACTCTCCATGATCTCGTTCTGACCATTGAGCAGCAGGACCTGGAATCGCTCTCGCTTCAGGTCTCGCATCTGCGGTCGTAGGAACGCGTAGAGGTCCTGGGAGGACTCTACTTTTCCCTCGATCCGCTTTTGCTCGCTCAGAGCGCGGCGGCCCAATTCCAGCGCGGCCTGCAGTTGCGCGATCTTGGCCTTCCCGAGGCCTTTGATCGCCTTAAGATCGTGTGGATCAGCGGCCGCGAGTCCTCGCACGCCACCGAAGGTCTGCAGGAGTTCCCGGCCCAGGTCGACGGCGCTGCGGCCTTTCACGCCCGTTCGGCAAAGAATCCCCACGAGCTCGGCGGTCGTGAGGTGCTGTGGGCCGTATTTAAACAGGCGTTCCCGCGGTCTCTCGCCCTCCGGCCACTCACTGATCGCCTGCGGATAACGTCTTCTCCGCATCGGTTACTCCTGACCGCCCTGATTGTCCTTTCTGGTGAATCATAAGGAACTGTAAAGGCGTTGTCACCAGGAAAGCACTAGCCAAAGGGGAATGGTCCTGCCACCTTCCTCAGAAAATAAAAGTGATGAGGAGCAGGATGGTGAGGACGGACATCAGAAAAGCAGTCCCCCAGCCAATGAGGTTCAAGAGCGGGGTATTGACCGCCTCCCCCATGATCTCGCGATCGTTGACCAGTTGCAGCACGATCACCAACGTGAAGGGGAGGAGAATGCCGTTCAGGGTCTGGGAAAAGAACATAATGGGAATGAGGGGGATATTGGGCCACAGGATCGTGAGGGCGCCAATCCCAATCATGACCAGATAGATGGTGAAAAATCCCGGCGCCTCTTTGGGCCGCCGGTCTACACCGGTCTCCCAGCCTAGGGCCTCGCACGCGGCATAGGCGGTGCTCAGGGGGAGGACGGCAGCCGAGAAGATCGAGGCATTGAGAAGTGCCAGCGCGAAGAGGACGCTGGAATAGCGCCCGAAGGGCTCCAGAGCTCTGGCCGCATCCGCGGCGGTATTGATGGGGATACCCTTGGCATGTAGGGCGGTCCCACAAGCCACAATAATAAAGTAGGCCACGCCGGTGGCCAGGAAGGCCCCGATGATGACATCGAGGCGAGCGTACTTGTAATCTTTCCACCGGATCCCCTTATCCACGATGGAGGACTGCAGATAAAATTGCATCCAGGGTGCGATGGTCGTCCCGACCAGGGTGATCAACATGATGAGATAGTCCCGGTCCATCTGAAAGGTCGGGCGGATCGTCTGCCGCAGGACTTCGCCCCAGGGCGGGTTTCCAAGGAAGGCAGAGATCACATAGAGCAGGTACAGGGCGCTCGCGATCAGGAACACCCGCTCGACTCTTGCGTAGGTCCCTTGCACGACAAGCCAGGAGACGAAGAGGGCGGTGAGTGGAACGGAGACGAACCGGGGGATGCCAAAGATCTCAAAGGCAGCAGCCGCCCCGGCGAATTCGGCAATCGTATTGGCGAGATTGGCGAGGACGAGGATGGCAAGGATCGAAACGGCCGCGCGGACTCCGTAGCGCTCCCGAATGAGCTCCCCGAGTCCCTTGCCGGTCACCACCCCCATCCGACTCCCCATCTCCTGCACGACGGCGAGACTGATGCCGGTGAAAAAGAGGGCCCAGAGCAGACTGTAGCCGTACTTGGCGCCGGCCAGGGAATAGGTGGCGATTCCCCCGGCGTCCTGGTCCACACTGGCAGTGATGATTCCGGGTCCCATGATCGACAAGAAGATCAGGAGCCGCCGCTTGTACTGCTGCGGCAATCGCATAGCGCGCCTCATGCCACCTGGACCGTAACGTGACAGACCGATTGCGGTGGTCGCCTTCCAGGCGGTCTGGAGGATCCTCCAGTCGGGAGGGTCCTAAAGATACTTTTTTGCCGCTCGCCGCTTCCATATCATTGGGATCAGATCGTCAAGGACATCATCAACGGTCACGATCCCCTCAATCTTCCCTTCCGTATCGATCACCGGCAAGGCCGTGAGATTATATTTCGACAGGGTTTCGGCCACCACTCTGAGAGAGGCCTCGGGCTTGACGGTGATGAGCTGGGTGGTCATGATTTCGTCGAGCCGTTGCTCGGTCCGGGCCATCATGAGCTCTCGAAGGCTGGCTACCCCGATGACCCGATCCGAAGGATCGGTGACGTACAGATAGTAGATCGTCTCGACCTCGTTCGCCATGGCCCGAAGCTTTTCTAGGGTCTGAACCACCGTAGCCTCGGGAGGGAACGCGACGTACTCGGTTGTCATCAGCCCACCGGCGGTGTCCTCCTCGTGCTCCAGCAGTTCCGCCACATCCTCGGCCTCGGACGGCTCCATCTCTTGCAGCAGCTCCCGGGCCTTGGCCTGCGGCAGGTCTCCCAGGATATCCGCGGCTTCGTCCGGCTCCATCATCTCGAGCATGTCCGAAGCCTTCTCGGTCTCGAGCATCTGAATCACCCCAGCCTGGACCTCGGGTTCCGTCTCGGTGAGGGCCTCGACTGCTGTCTCGGGTTCCAGGGCTTCGAGGACGGCCGCCCGCTCGCTGGGGTTTAGTTCCTCCATGATGTCGGCGATGTCTGCCGGATGCAGTTGCGCCAGCTTCGTATAGACGGCCTGCTTTCGGGCCCTGGTCAGTTCGGTCTCGATGGGCTCCACATGCTCCCAGGGGATGACCTCGCGAGGAATCTCGACGCCGAAGCTCGCGGCGGTCCGCAGGAGGAATTGCTCGGGGAGGAGCCGGCGAAGCAAGCTGTGGATCCCGGCGAGCACGGCCACCACGTGATAGCCCTGGTCTCGCCACTCGAGCTGCACGTTGTTGACCCGGACCACCCTGCGGTGGTGGGTATCCATGATCTTCTTGTCGAGGATGTTGCGCCCCAACGCCATCTCGTCTCCCCTGAGATCGGTAGGGGTCAGCTCTTCCTGAGGGCGATCCAAGACGAAGGCGAGTCCCGTCGGTGTCTCGGCGATCTCGACGACCGCTTCCCAGGAGAGGAGCAGATCTGTCTCCCCGGCACGCGCGATGCTCAACTTGCTCACCCGGGGATACATTCCCCCAAAGAGCACCACCAGGTCCTTCAGTTTTCCCACCTCCCTGCCGCGGCTATCCACCACCGGCCGCGATTGCAGATGCGTCAGGGAGGTGATTCGTTGGGCAGGTTCCTTTTCCATACGGATCGCTCCCGCAAGGGCCTACATAGATAGTATGAAAGCGGCCGTGGTGTCAATGTCAATCATGCCAGCTGTCAACGGAGAGTCGAGAGTTGAGAGTGGAGAGCGAAGAGATGAGAAATGTCGCTCGGGCCCTGCACGTACTCCCCCCGCGTGAGAAAGCAGTAAACTAGGCCACGGAGCCGAGGGAGGGGCGGCTCCGCGAGGAAAGCGGAATCTGGTTTGCGGGTCCGAGATCCCGGGACGGGCTCCCGGACCGGGACGGCTCCGAACAGGTTCGGAGAGCGCAGTGCAGGTGGGGGTAATATCCCGTTGACCGAGGACCGATCACCGATGGCAGAAAGAACATTTTGATCTTGACGGTCGTCGGTCGTCCGTCATCGGTCACCGGGCCAGGAGCGAGCGGCGTGCAGGTGCTGCTCCTTCCTGCTCGGTCCCTTGTTCAGGGCAGAGGCGGTGTGCTATGGTGAGAGGCGGCGCGGGAGATCGCGGTCATGAGCGAAGCGGAAGTCCGTTTTATCGCGGATAGTATGCTCGGCCGGTTGGCCAAGTGGCTCCGGATCCTGGGGTACGATACGCTGTATTTCCGAGATGCCCAGGACGGTCGCCTGGTCACCCTCGCCCGGCGTGAGGGGCGGATCCTCCTGACACGGGATACCCGACTGCTGCTGCGTCATCGGCTCTGCCCGATGCTCTTCGTCCATCATGATCGCGTGTGGGACCAGCTGCGGCAGGTGGCCGGCGAACTCGGGCTCAGCGTGGGCGCGCGGTTGGGGAGTCGCTGCCTGCGCTGTAATCGGTCCCTCGCGCCCTTAGCGAAAGACCGAGCGGCGGGCCGGGTCCCGGAGTATGTCTTTCGGCATCATGACACGTTCTTTCAATGTGAGGAGTGCGGGCGGATCTTTTGGGGGGGGACACACCTGCACCACATGGAGGAGACCGTGCGGGCGCTATGCGGCTGATTTTCCTGGGGACGCCGGCATTCGCCGTGCCGTCGCTCTCCCGTCTGCTCGAGGCGGGGCATGAGGTGGCAGCGGTCGTGACCCAACCGGATCGCCCGGCAGGACGGGGAAAGCAGCTCTGGAAGCCCGCCGTCAAGCAAGTCGCGGAGGAGGCCGGCCTTCCCGTCATCCAGCCGGTCGCAATCCACGATCCCCAGGTGGTAAGCCACCTTCGCCGGCTAAAGCCTGAGGTTCTTGTCGTGGTGGCCTTCGGACAGATCCTGCCCCGAGCGGTCCTCGAGATCCCTCCAAGGGGATGCCTGAACATCCATGCCTCCCTCCTCCCCAAATACCGCGGGGCCGCTCCTATCCCGTGGGCCCTGATCCGGGGAGAGACGGTGACGGGCGTCACGATTATGGAGATCGTTGAGGCCTTGGACGCTGGGCCCATCCTGCTGCAGTGCAAGACGTCGATCGCTCTTGAGGATAACGCGGGGACGCTTCACGATCGGCTGGCGGTTCTCGGCGCCGACGCGCTCCTCGAGACGTTGCGCGCTGTAGAGCGCGGGGAAGTGACGAAAACACCTCAGACTGAGGCCGAGATCACCTATGCGCCAAAGCTTCCTCCGGACATCGGGTGCCTTGAGTGGTCCCAAAGCGCCGGCGATCTCTGGAACTTGGTGCGGGGCCTTGCCCCGCAGCCGGGGGCGTATACCTTCTTCCGGGGCCGTCTGGTGCGCGTTCTCGGCGCACAGCCGCTGCCAGGTGACCCCGGGCATACGGCGGGCACCGTCGTCGGGGTAATCAGAGAGGCGGGGATCCAGGTGGCAACGGGTGAGGGAGCGTTGCTGCTCACCACCCTCCAGCCGGAGGGGAAGCGGGTCATGACGGCCGAGGAATTTTCCCGTGGCTATCGTGCAGGGGCGGGGAGTGCCTTCAGCTCCAACCGGGAAAAATCCGCGACGCCTCGCCCTGGAGATTCTCGTCCGGGTCGAACGGGATAAGGCGTACGCGAATATACTTCTTGACGCGCAGCTCCGCCGGCAGAGGCTGCCTCCGCTCGACCGGGCGCTGGCGACGGAACTCTGCTATGGAGTCCTGCGGCAACGCGGGACGATTGATTTCCTCCTCTCCACAGTCCTCGATCGCCCACTTGCGGCAGTAGAGGGAGAAGTCAGGAATCTCCTGAGACTGGGAGCGTACCAGCTCTTTTATCTGGCCAAGATCCCGGCCTACGCGGCGGTTCACGAGACGGTCCAGCTTGCAAAGCGCACACCGAGGACCTTCGTCAACGCCATTCTGCGGGCCTTGGCGCGACGCGGCCCACTCAGGGAGGAGGAGATGCCCGAAGACCCCATCCATCGAGGGTCGGTGTGGTACTCCCACCCCTCCTGGCTGGTCAAGCGATGGCTGAAGCAGCTCGGGGAGGAAGCATTTGAGCTCATGCAGGCGAACAATCAGATTCCGCCCGTCGGGATCGGGTGGAATCCCCTTCGGGGAAGTCTGGACGAGTTAGAGCAGGGCCTCGCTCGGGCAGGGGCGGAGTGGGAGGCGAGCCCCTGGCTGCCACATGTGTATCGGGTCCGGCACGCCGGCAATGTGCTGACCGGTTCATTTAGCCAGCGAGGCTTATTTTGGGTGATGGATGAGGCGGCAGCGCTCGTCGTCCGGCTGATGGATCCACAACCGGGCGAGCGGATCCTGGATGTCTGTGCAGGCGGCGGGGGGAAGTCGGCTCTGGCGGCTATCCTGATGGAGAACCGGGGCGAGGTGGCGGCCCTCGATCTCAGTGCCAGGGCCCTGCGGCGTTTGGAGGAGGCGCGACGACGTTTGGGCACGACGATTGTAAAGCCGGTGAGGGGGGATGCCCGCGAGGCACCGGGGCAGTTTCGAGGATGGGCGGATCGGGTTTTAGTGGATGCTCCCTGTACCGGGTTGGGGACGGTGCGGCGGCGCCCGGAGGTCCGGTGGCACCGGGACCCCGCAGATGTTCCCCGCCTCGCCGACCTCCAAGGGGCGATTTTGGACGGGGTGGCGGGTTGCGTCCGCGCTGGCGGTTCTCTTGTCTATGCGGTGTGCAGTCGGGAGCCGGAAGAGGGGGAAGAAGTCATTGCGAAGTTTTTGGCGCATCATCCAGAGTATTCACGCGAAGGCAGCCACCCCGCTTTTTTTCGCGAAGGCAGAGCGGCACTACTCACCGAGGGGGCTGTCGCCACTTGGCCTCACCGGCATGGCACCGATGGGTTTCTCGCGGTCCGCCTCCGGCGACACTGACGGGTCTGAAGACTCATGAGTTCGACGACGAGAATACTGAAGATCGTCGGGATGGTGGTTGGGGCCCTCTTTCTGTCCGTTATCTCCGGATACGTCGCGATGAACCTCACGTTGGAGGGGGACCGGATCGACGTCCCGGTGGTGATTGGGTTGGATCTGAGGGAGGCGTCCCGCCAGGTCCGGGAGGTCGGGCTCAAGCCGCGGATGGCCGGTGAGGAGTACCACGTGGCCTTCCCCAAGGGGACGGTGATCCGCCAGAGCCCATCAGGCGGATCTCGCGTCCGGAAGAACAAAGGGGTCCGTTTCACGATCAGTAAAGGGAGTGACGAGACGTTAGCCCCCGACCTGGTAGGCCGTCCTCTCACCCGTGCCCAGCGGCTCTTGGCGGAGGAGGGCTTAATCCTCGGGTCTATCGCCAAGGTCCACACGGCTCTGCCAGAGGGGATAGTGGTCGCTCAGAGCCCTTCTGCAGGTTTCCCCGTTCGGCGGGGAAGTGCCATGAACCTGCTGATCAGCTTGGGAGAGGAAGAGCGGTTCTATGTGATGCCCAATCTGGTCGGACAGAGGGAGGAAGAAGCTATTGCCATCCTGAGGGAGATGGGCCTTGAGCCGAGGGTGACCTACCAGGACTTCACGGGTCTGCCTCGACGGGTGGTCCTGCAAGATCCCTCTTTCGGGACCCGGATCAAGGAGAAGGAGCAGGTGACACTGGTCGTCGGCCAATAAGAGCCGCTGCCAGCGTTGATTGGTTTCAGGTGTTCCATGTTGAGTCTTAGGTGGAGACGGCTCGGAAAGCATCCTTCGTCGGCGGAAAATTCCACGGGTTGCCGATTCTGTTGGAACAACACCTTCGGCCCCTCGCTCCGGGCCTCTCGCGGCGACCCTGTTCGGCGGCTTACGGCCTGGGTCCCTCCGTGTTCACGATCCGTGGAAGCACAAAGGCACGGATCGCGCCTCGGTTTCCCAGGCCGTCGCCAGCCGAGGGGCCCCGCCGCTTTCGTCAATGTCGCTCGGGGCCTGCAGGTGCCGTTCCCTCGCCGGCTCCAACGCGGCAAAGATTCTGCTGTCATCGGTCGTCGGTCGACAGCCCGGAGGGCGTGTGGTTAAGATTGCCCCGGCAGTCCTCATGGTGGATTATGGCCGCCTGGCCGAGGAGGTCCTCGCCGTAGAGAAGGAGGCCGACCTGTTCCAATTTGACGTCATGGACGGCCACTTTGTTCCCGTGATCAGCTATGGGGCAAGCCTCATTCGGTCCCTGCGCCCGCGGACAACGGCCCCCTTCGCTGTCCACTTGATGGTGCAATACCCCGAGCGGTACATCACCGACTTTGCTCGGACCGGCAGTGACTACCTGACCGTCCATGCCGAGGTCTGTCCCCATCTGGACCGGACCATTCAGCAGATCAAGGAGGCAGGGGTAAAGGCCGGGGTGGCCCTGAATCCCTCCACGCCAATTGAGGCCGTGGATTCGGTGATCCGGGATGTGGATGTGATCCTGCTGATGTCGGTCAATCCCGGATTCGGCGGTCAGGGTTTTCTCCCCCACATGGAACAGAAAGTGGAGCAGGTGCGACAACACCTAGACGCGCTCGAGATTCGCTGCGAGCTCGAAGTCGATGGGGGGATCACTGTGGAGAACTGCGCCCGGATCGCCAAGGCGGGGGCTTCCGTCCTGGTGGTCGGCTCGGCGATTTTCCAGAGTCCCGATCCGGTTGCAACCATCCGCGAGATGAAACGCCTGGTGAACCCATTATCCTGAGAGGGCGAGCGAGGGACCGTGGGAAACCGAGGAGTAGTGGGTTTGCCCTTGGGCCTTTTCCTGCTGGCGAGCCCTCTGGCGTGGGCGGCGGATTTACAGGTTCATCACCCCAAGGGCCCTCTTGTGCAGGGGGACCTCCGCAGCCTGCAGGTGACGGCCTCAGAGCCACTCACCCGGCTTGACGCTCGCTTCCGGGAACTGAGCCTGCCGGTGCGTCCCGGAGGAAAAACATTTACCGTGCTGCTGGCGGTCGATCTCGAAACCCCACCCGATACATATCCATTAGAGTTCGAGGCTCGGGGGAAATCAGGACGGCGGTATCGTCGCCGGGTCAGGATCACCGTGGCGGACGCACGCTTTCCACAGCAACACCTCACGCTCCCGAAGGCGATGGTGGACCTCGACGCGAAAACGCTCGATCGGGTCCGCCGCGAGCAGACGGTGATTGCGGGGATTTGGAAAAAGTGGCTGGGCGGCCCGTACTCGTGGCGGGCGTTTATTCCGCCGCTCGAGGAATCGGTTGAGGTCAGTAGCGAATTCGGGCTCCGCCGAATCCTCAACGGTCAACCGCGACGTCCCCACAGCGGCGTCGATTATCGGACTGCGCACGGGACGCCGGTTCGAGCCAGTAATGGAGGATTGGTGGTCTACACCGGCGAAATGTTCTTCAATGGCAATTCGGTGATCCTGCACCACGGGGGTGGCCTCTTCACGATCTACCTTCACCTGCAGGGATATCGGGTCAAGGCTGGCCAAAAAATCGTCAAAGGCGATGTCCTCGGGTGGGTCGGGGCGACCGGTCGAGCCACCGGCCCCCATCTGCACTGGGGCGCGAACCTTCGGGGGGTGCGGTTCGATCCCCGACGGTTGCTCCAGCTCTCTCTCCCCTAGGGGGTCGACCGGGTCGATGCAACTCAAGGTCCTGTCTGCCATACTGACCGTCTGCCTCATCTGGGGTGGCGTGACCGTGGCCATCAAGGTCGGGCTATGGGACGCCCCCGTCTTCGGCTTTGTTGCCGCCCGGTTCTGGTTCGGCGGAGCTGCGCTGTGGCTTTGGGCCAGGTGGCGCGGGGCTTCGCTGAAGATTCCATCGGCGCTTGTTCCTCATCTCGTTCGAGTTGGGGTCCTCTTTACTCTCTTGATGGTCTGCGTCACCTGGGGGACGGGAATGACGGCGGCGAGTCGGTCCTCGGTCTTTATCAACACCCAGCCGATCCAGGTGGCGGTCCTGGCCCACTTTCTGCTGCCGGGGGACCGGATGAGCCCGCGTAAGATGGTGGGGCTGACGGTGGCGTTTCTCGGAGTGTTGGTGGTCAGTATGGCCATGCCAGGTTTGCCTGAGGCCGCTTCATGGAGACGCGGAGACCTGGTCGTTCTCCTCGCCGCGTTTTGGTGGGCCGTGCAGACGATCTATGCCAAGCGACTCGTGGTCAGGGTTTCGCCGCTGGCGCTCACCCTCTGGCAGGTGTTGCTCTGTGCCCTGGTGACTACGGTCCTCAGTCTCATCCTGGAGCCCTGGACTGCGTGGCATTTGACGGGTCGTCTCGCGGCGGCCCTGCTCTACGTCTCGTTAGGGGTGACGACGACGGGGTGGGCCCTTTGGTTCTACGTCCTGCGAGAAGTAGAAGCCTCGGTGGCCACGACCTTTCTCTTCGCCATTCCGATTATCGGTGTCCTGGCCGGATGGCTGCTCCTCAATGAGCCGCTGGGCGTCCATCTGTTCGGTGGAGCGATCCTGGTGGCGATAGGAATCTTCCTAGTCACCGCTCCGGCAATCACCCGTCGGCCCGTCCCCGCCACTGCGGAACCCCCACAGCTCCTCTAGCTTTTCCTCTTCGGCCGCTTGTTCGCACAGCCCGTCCCGGGCCGAAACAAAAGCGAGGGCCCTCGATAGAGGGCCCTCGCCGAAAAGCACCCAAGCTGTCGGAGAACTTCAGGGTGCTAGCTCATGAGGATCGCCGCTGCTTTTCTACTTGACCGATTGGCCGGCCGCGCTAATCGCCTCGCCAGCCTTAATGACGGACTCTTTATGCTTTCCCGCCTGATGGAGGCTCCAGGCCTCTTCACACCCTGCCTTGGCTTCCGCGACCTTCGCCATATCGCCGCCTTTTCGCTTCTCCATTTTGCCAGCCAGGGCTCTGCACTCGTTGACGAGTTTAGGGCAGTGGTAGGCCAGTACGACAGGCGCGTTCAGGCCCAGGACGAACGCAAAGGCCAGGATACCTGCGAGACGTCTCTTCATGGTTTCTCCTCCTCTTCGCACTGGTTCACTGCTCAAGCGATCGTTGAGCGTGTAAGTCACAGGGGAATCTTCTTCATGAAGACCGACTGGCGCTGCCTTGTGTGCGAGTGAACCTACCGGTACGGCAGAGCCTCGTCAGGGCCATAATGCGTGGATGCTCACCCTTAATGGCCCGTGTGGCTATGTCCCCCTTTTGGCGTCAAGCTTTTCAGGTACGCGACGAGATCGACGAGTTCGGCGACGGTCAAATCCTCGTTGTAGTTGGGCATGATGGAGAGGCCGTCGGAACCCGTATATCCCTCTCCCACGACAATGATTCGGTTCGGGTTGATAATCGTCTCGACGAAATACGCAGCCGGATGGTGGATTCCCATCCCGGTGAGGTCAGGCCCAACCTGTCCAGGCTGTTCCGGAAACGACTCACCCTGGACGGCGTGGCACGCGTAGCACTCGAGCTTCACAAAGACCTGCCGCCCCTGCTTCGGGTCTCCTTTGGGTAGCGCGAACTTCCAGCCCATGGGCACCCCGCCCATCTGGTGCAGTTCCTCCATCGTCATCCGAATGGGAGCGTCAGGTTTTTCCCCCACGGGTCCGGATGAGGTTCATGGGGTTTTTCCGGCGCGCAACAATTCCCGCACATCCTCCCGTAGCAGGGCAATGGCCTTGGTGTCGGTGCCGTGATAGTAGCCTCGAATCCACGCAACGCGGTCCACAAGGACAAGCCGGTCGCTGTGAATCACCGGTTGTTGGCGGTGGCTGTGGCCGGTGTGGGCCCAGGCGGGCTCAGGATCGACCCACCGGCTTACCATCTGGAGTACTGTCTGCCCGGCCGGAGCGTGAAAGGCCTGCGGGTCGTCGGGATCCTGTACGGCTAACTTGAAACCTTCCCGGACCAACCGATAGATGGTCTTCTTCTCCCCTGTCAGGAAGTACCAGCGGTCGGGGTCCGCGCCGAACTGCGTCGCGTATCGGGCGAGGATCGGCGGCGTATCGTATTCGGGGTCGACACTGATCGAGACCAGCCGAAGGTCAGGCTCATTGACAAACTCGGATTGCAGACGTGCCATCGCGGCGCTCATCAGTGGGCAGGCGTCCACGCACTGGGTAAAGATGAAGTCGGCAATCCATACCTTTCCCCGCAGGTCCGCCAGCGTGATGTCTTTGCCGTTCCGCTCGATGAGGGCGAAAGGCGGGACACGCCCGAGGCGACGATGTTGGAGAGGCACGCTGAGGATGCCGCTCTCTGTGGGCGATGTTCGATCCCCGTTTTGGGTGCACCCAGTGTAAAGCGTCAGCGTGACCATCGCCGCGGCCACGAGAAGTCCACATCTCCACCGGAAACGTTTTTGTCCCCAAGTCTCTGCCTTCATGATTATGTGCTCTCTTTCACCGCGTCTGCGGCGCGGTGCTCGCGCCCGAAGTTTCTTCTCCCTAAAAATACCCTGGCCCCCCCTCGAATCAAAGATTCGCCTACCCGGGTGTCTTGGGGGTCTCGGCTGGGCTCGAGCGAGTCGGAGATACCTGTAAGGGTTTCTCCCCCAGTGAGAGGTCCTCCGTAAAACCACTATGGGTCGCCAGTTCCTGAAGAGTAAGCTTGCCGTCGTACCGGCGGCCGTTGATGATCCACGTGGGATAGACGCGAATGGCCATCTGTCGGCATGTTGGGTTTTGAGGACGGTATCGTCCGTCGGGGCTGCACTCGATGTAAGGTAGACGATGGGCCGACGCTCCGAACAACTGATTTTGCTCCTTACAGTGGGGACACCAGAAGGCCCCGTAGAACTTGGCGTCGGCTTGCCCCAGATGTATGGCCAGCGCGCGCAGTTTCGGGTTCTCCGCGGTTGGGGTGGGCCCCCATGCCCCGGTGTAGTGAAGATGCAGGGCGAGCACGAGGACGAGGCTCCCGGTGGCGGTCAGGGGGAGCCACGAGCGCCACGAAAAGTTGGGGAGGCCCCTAGGCCGTTGATAAGCCACCACCCCCAGGATGGTGATCATCAGGGCTGCCGAGGTGAGACAGTAAGGACACGTGGTCTGGAGCTCTACAATAGAGACCGATGTGAGATAGATGCTATACAGAACGCCAAAGAGGGCAATCCCCCACGCGAACTTCCAGCGAAGATTCCGCTGTTTGGTCGCCGCGATCCCGGCAAGGGTCAGATACGTAAAAAAGCCCCACAAAGACGTCGGCTGTCCGAAGAGTGTCGACCAGCGACTGCTGAGGACGACATCGCACCCACTTCCCACCGGGCATCCCGCCACCGCTTGGCCGGCCCAGGCCGTGACGGTCAGATACCCTGTCAGTGCCATTCCGAGAAGGGCCAGGGCGAGTAAGGGCCAATTGCGGACGGCCTTCTTTTCCGACGGAATGGTGCCGGCGTGACCTCGCGATTTCTTTTTTCTGCGTCCCCTCCCCATAGCCATTCGCTCCCGTGTCGGGGCAGGGCCAGTTTACCACCACGGGTGGCTCCGCCTCAAATCCGAAGGTGGTCTGCGAGGCGGATGGCGACATTGGGGAAACGTCTTGAAGACCCCGTCGAGATATTCTAGGGTAAGCCAGCTTTGATTCCTTGGAGCCTCGCCGTGACGCGATTTCTTTCCCGGGGTCGTTCCCGACTCATGCACGTGGAGAAACGATTCCGTCGAGTGGTGGCCCTTCTTGTGCTCGCCAGCTCCCTGCCTATCGGCGTGGGTGGGTTTCCGGTCACGGCCTCGGAGGAGGGACTGCGCATCCCTGACTATACGGGATGGCAACTCGAAGAGGAGGCGACGACCTACCGGCCGGGGACCGATCTCCAGTTCTACACGCTGGAGCTCAGAAGCTACGCCAATCCCAAGCGCCCGACAGAGATAGTGGTCGAATTACGCCGGAACGATGTCCTCTACATCCTCTATCATTACACCTTCACAGCGGACGGAACCCGCTGGGACATCTATATGGAAGCGGGCTTTACCGACGCCCCCTGTGGATTCCTCGACCCGAAGGGTAAGCCCACCGGGCGCTATGTCCGCATCGACCTCGCCTGTCTCCGGGATACCGAACGGGTGGACCTCCGTTCTGGCCAGTAATGGCTTTACACGCGTGGCCCCACACGACTTAAATTTTTCCCTGCCGCCCTACCATCGAACACGGTCGCCTTGTTCGCGGGTAAAGGCTGGCTCTACGGCTTGACCACCCACCACCGGTCTCCTGCCCCCTGACCTGTGGTGTCTCCCGGCTGTTTGTCTCTCGTAAAGTAATACAGCGGCTTGCCCTTGTACGCGTATTGCTTCGACCCGTCATCACGCGTGATGATACTCAGTGATGCATCAGGCTTCGGGTCACCCGCCTTTGGCGCGTACGGAGGCCACGCACGCACGCAGCCGCCGGAGCAGGTGCTCTTCCCGGGCTCTTTGTCATTATCAAAGATATACAGCGTCATGCCGTTCGCATCTACGAGAAAAGTGCCAAGGTGTTCCTTGGAGGCAGTCTTGAGGGGGCCGGGGACAGCCTGCTGGGCCAGTGTGGAAGACGTCACGATGAGTGACAAGGCGAATGCCAGTGCCGTGAGCATGCCGGGAAAGGTCGTGTGTGGCTTGAGAAAGATCATTGTCTCCTCCAGGTTTGGAAACGTCCGTTCACCATGCCTAGTCCTTCGATACACCCAGGACTAGTGCTGAGTGAGCAATATCTCTGATGTCATTTACAAGAATACCTAAGCGTAATTGCGAATCGAAGCACTAGTGAGTCACGAAATTGACGCTGAGGGCGAGAAGGCCCACTCCCCACGCTGGCAAAAGCGCCGCGACCCCTAGGAGCCAGAACGTCACGGGGCGAAGCTGGCGCCCCGACTCGCGCAGGTGCCTGACCACGGTGTCGGTGACGATGGCCCCAAGAAGAGGCGCCACCGATGTTCCTATCATGACACCTTTGGGTACAACGTTTGCCCCGAGGGACAGGACGCCGAGGAAGGCGATCAACCAGGCCAGAAAGAGGGCTGCCATTCCCAAGAACCAGTACCGCTCCGGGGACCACTGGGGTGATCGCGTACCTGCACGTGCCACAAACGCGCCTGTTCCGCATAGTCCGAACGCGCCCGCCAGAACCGACCAGATGATCATCGCGTTTTCCGCCTCATTCACGTTCCTCCCCGACCGTGATCTCCTGAATCTTGAGCGCGTACCGGCCCGGCTGATGGTCAGTTTGGTCCTCCACGTAGAGGTCGATGAGGACAGCCCGCCGGCTCTCCGCCTGGACATCCAGGTCGACCGCAATTGTCGTCCCGATCGGGGCCACGTTGACGAGCCCTCCATGACGGAGTGTCCCTTGAATGTCGCCGAATCGCACCCTCAGCGCGTCGTAGCGACCCGTTTCGATGCGTTCCGCACCGACGGGCGCCGACCGGCCGTCTTTGAGTGGCACGATGTCCACCGCGGGGGTGCTACGAAGGAGTTCGACCCACCCCGTTCTGCGTGGCTCTCGTCGCCGATGAAGCGATATTGCTGCGAATGTGACGTGTAAGCTTGTGAAGTCTTCGATGCCGGTCCGGTGATCGGTCACGCGCACCGCCACGCGACCCGTCTGCTGCTCTCTCCCATCGGAGCAGGCTGCGAGAACACAAAGGATGCTCGCGGCCAGGACGAGGGTTCCTCGCCAGGCGGGATTCCTTATACGGTCCCGCCCGCCCATTCGTGTTCTTCCCATTCGCCCCCCCCCGCGTCTTTGACGGATGTGGGCTTTATTGTATTCGGGTGTGGAGGAGGCGGAGGCCGTTAAAGATGACGAGGAGGGACGCACCCATGTCCGCCCCCACCGCCATCCACAGGGTAGCATAACCCGGAACCGCGAGGGCGAGAAACAGGGCCTTGATGGCGAGGGATATCGTGATGTTTTGTTGAACAACCCGGACCGCGTGGCGCCCCAGCATGATGGCAAAGGGAAGTTTGGTGAGATCGTCGCCCATCAAGGCCACGTCCGCTGTCTCGAGGGCCTGGTCGGTCCCGGCCGCTCCCATGGCGATGCCGATGTTTGCAGCCGCCAGCGCGGGGGCATCGTTCACTCCGTCCCCCACCATCCCAACGGTACCGTAGCGCCGGCTGAGCTCGCGCACCTTCTCTACCTTGTCCTCGGGCAGCAGATCGGCCAGGTATTCCTCGATCCCGAGGCGCTGTGCGATCGCTTCGGCCGTTCCCCGATTATCGCCGGTGAGCATGACAAGCCTGTGTATGCCGGCGGCCCTGAGGGTTTGGAAAGCGTCAGCAACCTCCTCTCGCAGCTGGTCGGCGATGGCGATGAGGCCGATGGCTCCCTGGTCGGTTCCCAAGATGACCGTCGTCTTCCCCTGGCGTTCGAGTGCCGCCAGTTGTGCTTCCACGTCTGAACTGCAGAAGCCCACCTCCTCGGCGAAGCGATGGTTACCGAGGAAGTACGTTCGACCCTCGACGCGGGCTTGTACCCCGCGTCCGGTCTGGGCCAGGAACGCCTCCACCGCGGGCCACGTGAGCTCGAGCGCGCGGGCCTTCTGGAGAATGGCGTGACCCAGGTGGTGTTCCGATTGGGCCTCGATGGCCGCGGCGATCCGAAGCACCTCCCGCTGGGTATGGTCGAGAGTCGAGAGTTGAGAGTTCAGGGCAGGAACGGAATCCTTTTCTGAACCATGAACCATGAACGATGAACCCTGATCGGCCTCCTGTGAACCATGAACGGTGAACCCTGAACCCAGAACGATGATGTCGGTCACCGTGGGAGTGCCCCGAGTGAGGGTTCCGGTCTTGTCAAAGGCGATTGCCCGCAACCCCCCGATCCCCTCGAGGTAGCGTCCCCCCTTGATCAGGACCCCGCTCTTGGCGGCTCTGGCGAGACCGGAGACAATGGTGACCGGCGTGGAGATGACCAGGGCACACGGGCAGGAGATGACGAGAAGAACCAGCGCCCGGTAGAGCCAAGAGTTGAAAGGCTCACCCATGAGCACCGGGGGGATGATCGCGACCAGGATCGCGCCTGCGATCACCGCAGGGGTGTAGTATTTTGCAAACTGATCCACGAAGCGCTGGGAGGGAGCCTTCTGCGCCTGCGCCTCTTGGACTAAATGGATGATCCGGGCAAGCGTCGTGTCCCCGGCCAGATGCCTGACCTCGACCTCGAGGGACCCTTGCTGGTTGATGGTCCCGGCAAAGACGTCATCTCCCTCTCGCTTTTCCACCGGCATCGACTCTCCGGTGATGGGGGCCTCATTGATCGCTGAGATCCCTTTGGTCACGCGTCCGTCGAGCGGGATCTTTTCACCCGGCCTGATAATGAGGATGTCGCCGACGTGGATCTCTTCCACCGGCAGTGTGTGCTCCTGTCCGTTGCGACGAACCAGGGCCTGCGGCGGGGCCAATTCCATCAGGGATCTGATGGCATTCCGGGCACGGTCCATGCTCCAGGACTCCAACAGTTCCGCGAGTGCGAAAAGGACGGTGACGGCGGCTGCCTCGGCCCACTCGCCGATATACATCGCGCCGAGGACTGCGACACTCATAAGGAAATTGATGTCCAGGTTGAATTGCCTCGCGGCCAAGAGGCCCCTTCGGGCTATGTAAAATCCCCCTGTCACCACGGCGGCCAAGTACATCGGGATAGTTACCTCCCGCGGATACCCCGAAAGCGAGAGGAGCATGGCGATCCCCGTCACGGCCCCCGAGGTGGCGGTGAGGATAACCCTCTTGTGCCTGGACCACAAAGGTTCGGCAGGTGTGATGGTTCGCCCATCACCCGTGGCGCGGGCAGTCATTCCGGTCTCGCCGATGGCCTCGATCAGTTGATGCCGAGAGGTCTGGCCCGGGTCGTGTTTGACGCGCAGGCGGCGGCCCACGATGTCCGCGGTAAGGTCCGCGACCCCCGGGAGAGGAGAGAGCTTTTTCTCAAGCGTGGTCACTTCATCGGCGCAGTGCATCCCCTCCACCTCGAAGACCGAGGTGAGGGGAGTGGTGGCATCGCCCAGCTGATAGCCGAGAGACTCCACCCGCTGGCGGATGGCCGTGAGATCCGGCCCATCATCGGTCGGCTCCATGAGGAGCTTTCCTGTGGCGAGGTCAGCCTGCGCGGCCTTCACCCCGGGAAGGCCTGTGACCGCTCGCGCGGCCTGTGCGGCGCAATCAGCACAGTGCAGCCCGTTAATCACGAGCTCTATCTGTTTTGTTCCTTTCACCCGAAGTTCTCCACGCAAGTGTCTGCCGATCCTCTGCAACAAGTCTGCCAGGTTATGGAAAGCAGGTCAAGTGAGCGGCGGATCAATGGCGAAGGTGCCCGGGCACGTTGCGGCATCATCCGGCCGGTGGCGGGGAGCGGGTTGCCAGAGAAATGGGTTGACGAAATTTCTTTTTAGATTAATCTAAATATAAACAAGCCGCGTTCCTAGCCGAGGGGAAGACAGATGCTAGTGCGAACTGCCCTCGTGGCGGTGACAGTACCCCTGATTGCCCTGCTGGTAGGTAGTGCCTGGGCAGAGACCAAGGAATTCTATCTGGTCACCGACGAGGTCAAGTGGCAGGGCAAGGCCGGGGAGACCGTCGTCGACCGCGGCCGAGGGCCGGTCCCGGAGATCGAGCGATACGTCTTTATCCCGGCATTCCTCGTCGTACGGAAGGGTGATGAGGTCGTCCTGCGGGTCCATGTGGTGAAGGGAAAGGAGCATGTGATCCGTATCTCGGCGTTTGGGGTCCAGGGCGTCCGCATCAAGCGGGGGGAACAGCAGGCGATTCGGTTCGTGGCCGATAAGGCCGGCCTCTTCGAGATTCTTTGTATGACCCATCGGACCCCGGACCATGAGGGGCCGATGGTGGCCTACCTGCATGTAACGGAGCGGTGATGGAGTCTCGACCGGTCAGCCAGGCTGTTGAGGATTACGTCAAGGCGATCTGCCTCCTGGAGCAACAGGAGGGGAAGGCGACCACGAAGGCCTTGGCGGTCGCGCTGGATGTGGCGGCCCCCTCGGTGACCGCGATGATCAAGCGGCTTCATGCGATGCGTCTGGTCCGCCACACCCGGTACCGGGGGGTCGCCCTCACCCCCTCAGGGCGGCGGATGGCGCTGGAGGTGATTCGTCACCATCGCCTGCTCGAGCTGTATCTGGTCGAAGCGCTGGGACTCCCCTGGGACCAGGTGCACGAAGAGGCCGAGCGGCTGGAGCACGTGATCTCCGAAGAGCTCGAGGAACGGATCGCCGAGCGCCTGGGCCATCCCGTGGCCGATCCCCACGGAGACCCCATCCCCACCAAAGGGGGAGAGGTAGACCAGTCTGCCTATCTTCCCTTGAGCGAGCTCAATCCGGGGACTGCCGCGGTGATCAAGCGGGTCGCGGATCAGGCCCCCGCCAAGCTCCGGTATCTCGGCGACTTAGGCCTCTTCCCGGAGGTCCGAGTGACGCTACTGGAAAAAGCTCCCTTTGGTGGACCCATGTCCCTCGAAGTGGGCGAGACCCGGTGTACCCTGGGAGGGGATCTGGCCCGGCAGATCTACGTCCTCCCCGTTGAGTCCCTCTGAGACTCCTCTCCGTACGCTCCACCTACCGCCCCCACTCCTGTTTGAAGTGTTCGAGCGGATAGAATTCGTAGCGGACCTCGATCGCCTGGAGATCGGGGGGGGCGTCCCATTTCACCCGGAAGAAAAGAGGCATCTCTATCTCCTCCCCCGGATCCAACGTCTGCTGGATGAAGCAGAAGCACTGGATCACCTCGAGATAGTCGTCCGCGGGCAGGATGATATGCCGCGCTTTTGCGGAGATCGGCGTATCCGAGAGGTTCTTGGCCCGAAAGGCAGTCCGGAGGGTCTCCCCGGGCGGGGCCCGCACCTCGTTTTGGATCGGCTCAAACTCCCAGGGAAGTCCCATCTTGACCTCTCCCACAAAGCGGACCTGGACGGCACCGCGCCAGTTCAGGAAGAGCTTCCAGCCGTCTGACTCTTTGACCAGCTCAAAGCGCTCTTCTCCCGCGATGACCGGTAGCTCTCCGCGCTGATGCATATCGGCGAGCGCCTGCGTAATTCTGTGTCGCTCGGCGTCTGGGAGGGTGTCGATCCGCTCCTCCTCGAACTCGAGAAGTAGCGTGGCGAGCTTGGGGTCGTTGCCAGCGGGGAGCTTGAGGTTGAGGATGACCGTTGCCCGGTCTCCGTGAAACTCCGTGCGGGGGTTCTCGGATGTGATGTACGAAGCGAGCTGGGTGGCAAGCTCCAGGGTTGTCCCGGCAAACGAGGTGTTTTCCCGAAGATAATCCGCTTGGGATTTGTAGTGCTTGTCTGCCGTGGAGATGAGCGGGTAGGCCGCGGCGTAATTCCGGCTGTAGACGGCCTGAATATACTGGCGGACGGTATCCTCCGGTGTTCGTTCCGCGCTGCAGGCGGCCAGGGCGGCGGGGAGGCCCATCAGGAGACACAGAATTCCGCTCCACCGGATCACTCGTCCTGTCACGCCGGTAGCCCTTCCTTACGAGGATCGCTCGTTGAGCAACCCCGTGATGAGCTTCGTGGATTCCTGATCGGTCCAGTCCCGGTAGCCCAGCTCGCGCGACCGAATGACCCCTCGCCGATCGATGACGACGCTGGTCGGAAGCGAGAAACTGTGAAACTGATGGAGAATGTCCATATGCGGGTCCAAAAGGACCTGGAAGGTCAGATCGAACTCCTGGAGAAATTGGCGCACGGCACTCTTTGGACCGGCATCAACGCTCACCGCGACCACCTCGAAACCTTGGTCCTTGTACTTCCGGTAGGCTTTCTCCATCGTGGGCATCTCCAGGCGACAGGGACCGCACCAGGTCGCCCAGAAGTTGAGCAGGACCACTTTCCCTCGGTACTGGGAGAGGCGTACCTGCTTGCCCTCGAGGTCCCGCAGGGTGAAGTCGGGCGCCATGAGCCCTGCCTCGGGTGCGGTGGGCTTCGCCTCAGAGGCTGGCTCCTGCTGGCAGGCGGGGAGGACCATCAGGAAGAATAACAGGATCGACGTGGCCACCCATGACAGGTGAATGCCATACTGTCTCTGATTGCTCAAGCCGGCCATTTTCAGGATGTTCACCTCCAGAAACTGCTGGTGCCTTCAACACGACATAGGAGGACGAGGGTCCGTATGATATTGAACGCCAGACCTCGCCCATTTGTTCCCTGTGGCTTTTATAGGCGACACCAAAGCGCCTTTCAAGGGAATTCGCCGCCCGCTCCCGGTCCATCTTTTCCCTTGACAGCCTGCCGGGGGGAGCGGTATGAAGAATTGTACGGGAGCTGGGTCCCTCTCAGCTCTCCGTCCTATTTTTGGGGCTGTGGCGCAGTTGGGAGCGCGCCTGACTGGCAGTCAGGAGGTCGAGGGTTCGAATCCCTTCAGCTCCACCATTCGACGCGCGGGGAAAGCTTTCTACCGAGAGCTTTCCCCGCTTTGTTTATCCCGAGCGACGCCGAGGGGTTTATCCCGAGCGGAGTCGAGGGGCTCATGGCAGGCCACCTGCGGCATTGAATGGTGATTCGGGGACGAATAACCCCGGATTTTCCGGGCTTTTTTATTGCCAGGCCATTGGACCATTCGACCAATCCCTC